>NZ_LMVQ01000355.1 GCF_001545925.1 Mycobacterium sp. NAZ190054
AGCCACCCGACGACGCGGGACCACGTGCTGAATTGCCGTTCCCGCGCAACGGTATTCCGGAGAGACCGCCGCGATGACACGGAAGACGCTGACCCGGTTGACCGCCGGCGCCCTCGCTGTGCTGCTGGGCGCCTCAACCATGTTCATCGCCGTGCAGCGACTGTTCCCGCCGACGACGATCCGAGCGGTGTTCGCCAAACCCAAGGTCGACGAGGACAGCGACGTCGACAGCGACATGCTCGACCACATCGCACTGCGGCGCAGTGAGGGGCTGGCCGGGCTGATCGTGGCATCGGCCGACGGGCAGGCGTTCAAACTGCCGCTGGAAGACATCTCCAGAAGCGGCGTCGAAGTCCAGGTGCTCGGATTTCGCGAACATGCCAGTTGGGCGTTAGCGTCGGATACCTTGGAGTTCGTCGACCTGGAAGACATCCCCGGTGTCTTCCGGGAGCCGTTACCGCGGATCGGACTTGACTCGCTACCCGAGCAGGGCGCCTGGCTGCAGCCGTTCCGGCCGCTGTCGTCGCTGCTGACCTCGCGCGTCTAGATAACTGAAAGCCCCGGGGTCGACGTGCGGGGGCCGAAGATGACAGGGATGTTGGAAGACCGATAGGAGCATTACGTGTTCGCCTGGTGGGGTCGAACGGTGTACCAGTACCGATACATGGTGATCGGTGTCATGGTCGCACTGTGCCTGGGCGGCGGCGTCTACGGCATCAGCCTGGGACAGCACGTCACACAGAGCGGTTTCTACGACGAGGGCAGTGAGTCGGTCCACGCGTCGCTGGTCTCCGACGAGGCCTACGGTCGTGATCGGACCAGCCACGTGGTGGCGATCCTGACCCCGCCGGACGGCGAGAAGGTCACCGATCCGGAGTGGATCGAGAAGGTCACCGGCGAACTGAACGACGTGGTCGCCGAGCACGAGGACCAGATCGTCAGCTGGGTCGGCTGGTTGCGGGCACCCGACAGCACGGCCGAGACCGTGCAGCAGATGAAGACCGAGGACGATTCGAAGACCTTCATCAGCATCCCGCTCAAGGGCGACAACGACGACGAGATCCTGAAGAACTACCAGGTCGTCGAAGCCGACCTGCAGCGCGTCAACGACGGCAACATCGCGCTGGCCGGTCTCCAGCCGCTGGCCAGTGAGCTCACCGGCACCATCGGCGAGGACCAGAGACGTGCCGAGGTCGCGGCCATCCCGTTGGTGGCGGTCGTGCTGTTCTTCGTGTTCGGCGGCGTGATCGCCGCGGCGCTGCCCGCGATCATCGGCGGGTTGACCATCGCCGGCGCGCTGGGCATCATGCGGATCTTCGCCGAGTTCATGCCGGTGCACTTCTTCGCCCAGCCGGTCGTCACGCTCATGGGCCTCGGTATCGCGATCGACTACGGCCTGTTCATGGTCAGCCGGTTCCGCGAGGAGATCGCCGAGGGCTACGACACCGAGGCCGCGGTGCGCCGCACCGTGATGACCTCGGGTCGCACCGTGATGTTCTCCGCGGTGATCCTCGTCGCGTCGTCGGTGCCGCTGCTGCTGTTCCCCCAGGGCTTCCTGAAGTCCATCACCTACGCGATCATCGCGTCGGTCATGCTCGCGGCGATCCTGTCGGTCACCGTGCTGCCCGCCGCGCTGGCGATCCTCGGCCACAACGTCGACGCCCTGGGTGTGCGCACGTTGCTGCGGGTGCCGTTCTTCCGCAACTGGAAGCCGATGCGGGTCTACCTGGAGTGGCTGGCCGAGAAGACGCAGAAGACCAAGACCCGCGCCGAGGTCGAGAAGGGGTTCTGGGGCCGCCTGGTCAACGTCGTGATGAAGCGGCCGATCGCGTTCGCCGCGCCCATCCTGATCGTGATGATCCTGCTGGTCATCCCGCTGGGGCAGTTGGCTCTCGGCGGTATCAGCGAGAAGTACCTGCCACCGGACAACGGGGTCCGTCAGGCCCAGGAGGACTTCGACCGCAGCTTCCCGGGCTTCCGCACCGAACCACTGACGTTGGTGATCGAACGTCAGGACGGTGAGGCGGTCACCGACCAGCAGCTCGCCGAGATCCGCGCCAAGGCGATGACGATCAGCGGGTTCACCGATCCCGACAACGACCCGTCGAAGATGTGGCAGGAGCGGTCGGTCCAGGAGGGCGGCTCGGAGGATCCGTCGATCCGGGTGATCCAGAACGGCCTGGTGGACCGCAACGACGCGGCGCAGAAGATCGAGGAGCTCAGGTCGATCCAGCCGCCCCGGGGCATCGACATCTCCGTCGGCGGCACCCCGGCGCTCGAGCAGGACAGCATTCACAGCCTGTTCGACCGGCTGCCTCTGATGGTGGCGGTGCTGATCATCACCACCACGATCCTGATGTTCCTGGCGTTCGGGTCGATCGTGCTGCCGATCAAGGCCGCGTTGATGAGTGCGCTGACGCTCGGCTCGACGATGGGCATCCTGACCTGGATGTTCGTCGACGGCCACGGGTCGGGCCTGATGAACTACACGCCGCAGCCGCTGATGGCGCCGATGATCGGCCTGATCATCGCCGTGATCTGGGGCCTGTCCACCGACTACGAGGTGTTCCTGGTCTCCCGCATGGTCGAGGCCCGGGAACGCGGGATGTCGACCGCCGAGGCGATCCGCATCGGCACCGCCACCACCGGTCGCCTGATCACCGGCGCCGCGCTGGTGCTCGCGGTGGTCGCGGGGGCGTTCGTGTTCTCCGACCTGGTGATGATGAAGTACCTGGCGTTCGGTCTGCTGATCGCGCTGCTGCTGGACGCGACGATCATCCGGATGTTCCTGGTGCCCGCGATCATGAAGCTGCTCGGCGACGACTGCTGGTGGGCGCCGCGCTGGATGAAGCGGATCCAGGACAAGCTGGGTCTCGGCGAGACCGAGCTGCCCGACGAGCGCAAGCGACCGATGGTCCGGGAGACCAGGGAGTAGAGGAACGTCATCAGGAACCCGAGGATCCCCAGGATCAGGATTCCCGACCACATCGTCAGCAGC
>NZ_LMVQ01000356.1 GCF_001545925.1 Mycobacterium sp. NAZ190054
GGGGCTGCTTGCCGCCCTCACCGGCGTCTCCCGGTTCAGGCTGCCCCCAGCTTCGTTATGCTGCTGCGACAGCACAACGGCGCAGGTCTCTCACCTCCGCTCGGTCACACAGCGCCTCGTGGCGCACCAAATCGCCTTCCCAATGGCCCGGGACCGCCCGATCGGCGGCCTCGGCGGGGCGTTGACTGATGGTGATCACGTCGCTGAACGTGCCGCGTCTTTCGGTCTGTCCGCGGGGTTTGCGTGCCGGGCGGTGCGTGGATAGGCATTTATGCAGATCAGCACGCAATTGACCGCGAGTCTGCACATACAGATGCTGGTAAACGGTCTCGTGACTCACCTGCATCAGCTTGTCATCGGCGAAGTCCCGGGCCAACACCGACGAGATCAACTTCGGGCTCCACCCGTCGTCCATCCACGTCTCGATCGCCGAGCACAATCGATGATTGTCGAGGGTGAAGGACTTGGGGCGCCGCGCATTGTCGGTAGCCCGAGCGTGGGCCATCAGCGCGTGATAGTCGCCATTGGGCAGACTGTTTCGCCGCACTTCACGCCAGATCACCGACCGGTCGCGCCCGAGCCGGCGACCGATCTCGGCGAAACTGAGCCCGGCATGCACGCCGCGGTCAATTTCAAAGCGTTCGGCAAAGCTCAGTCGATGCCCGCGCCCACCCGGACGTGTCAGATCCCCCGCGGAGGCCAGTCCGCCCAGGCCGTCGCCGCCTATACGTAATTTCATGCCCCCAGCGTCGCGCCACCATAACCAGCCGGTGCGTCGCGACACGCCCACCCCCAACGACGCCCCGGTCGTGGTCATCCCGCGACAAACCAGATCGAAGAACTCCCGCTTGACTGCCCACGGCACCGGAAACCCTGACGGCATAGCAACCCCCTCAAATCACTGGATGTTGCACTGACCGTATGAATCCGCCCGAGAAACGGCCTGCCGGAATGCAATTTCGGCGGAGAGGGAAAGGAGAGGAGGCCTCAGCCCTCGATGAACTTCTCCAGCTGCTCGCGGGCGAGGTCGTCGGCGAGCTGCTTGGGCGGGCTCTTCATCAGGTAGGCCGAGGCGGCCTCGATCGGGCCGCCGATACCGCGGTCCTTGGCGATCTTGGCGGCACGCACCGCGTCGATGATCACGCCGGCCGAGTTGGGGGAGTCCCACACCTCGAGCTTGTACTCCAGGTTCAGCGGCACGTCACCGAACGCGCGGCCCTCGAGGCGGACGTAGGCCCACTTGCGGTCGTCGAGCCACGCCACGTGGTCGGACGGGCCGATGTGGACGTTCTTGTCCTCGATCTTGCCGGCCAGCGAGCCGGACAGGTTGGAGGTCACGGCCTGGGTCTTGGAGACCTTCTTCGACTCCAGCCGCGAACGCTCGAGCATGTTCAGGAAGTCCATGTTGCCGCCGACGTTGAGCTGGTAGGTGCGGTCCAGCGTGACGCCGCGGTCCTCGAACAGCTTGGCCATCACGCGGTGGGTGATGGTGGCGCCGATCTGGCTCTTGATGTCGTCGCCGACGATCGGGACGCCGGCGTCGGCGAACTTCTTGGCCCACACCGGATCTGAGGCGATGAACACCGGCAGCGCGTTGACGAACGCGACCCCGGCGTCGATCGCGCACTGGGCGTAGAACTTGTCGGCCTCTTCGGACCCGACGGGCAGGTAGGACACGAGGACGTCGACCTCGGCGTCCTTGAGGACCTTGACCACGTCGACGGCGTCGGCGTCGGAGATCTCGATGGTGTCGGCGTAGTACTTGCCGATGCCGTCGAGGGTGGGGCCGCGCTGCACGACGACGTCGGTCGGGGGGACGTCGGCGATCTTGATGGTGTTGTTCTCGGAGGCGAAGATGGCCTCGGACAGGTCGAAGCCGACCTTCTTGGCGTCCACGTCGAACGCGGCGACGAACTTGACGTCGCGCACGTGGTACGGGCCGAGCTTGACGTGCATCAGGCCGGGCACGCTGGCGTTGGCGTCCGCGTCCTTGTAGTACTGAACGCCCTGCACGAGCGAGGACGCGCAGTTGCCCACGCCGACGATCGCGACCCGGACGTCATTGCTTGCGGTCATGACGACTTCTCCTCTGTCCTACTGTTTTCGGTGTTACTGACGGCTGCGGGTGCTGCTCACGTCTGTTCGGCGCGCCCCTGCGCCGATCTCTCCGCCGCGATCAACTCGTTGAGCCACTTGACTTCGCGCTCGCTGGATTCGAGCCCCAGCTGGTGGAGCTGCCGGGTGTACCGATCGAATGAGCTGCTCGCCCGCGCCACTGCTTCACGCAGGCCTTCGCGACGTTCCTCCACCTGGCGGCGCCGGCCTTCCAGGATCCGCATCCGGGCCTCGGCCGGGGTGCGGTTGAAGAATGCAAGGTGAACTCCGAAACCGTCGTCGGAGTAGTTCTGGGGACCCGTGTCGGCCACCAGTTCGGTGAAGCGCTGCTTGCCGGCCTCGGTCAGCTGATACACCCGGCGCGCCCGCCGGACCTTCACGGTGCCCTCGGGTGCGGCGTCCTCGACGATCAGCCCGTCCGCCTGCATGCGGCGCAGCGCCGGGTAGAGCGAGCCGTACGAGAAGGCCCGGAAAGCACCGAGCAGGCCCGTCAGTCTCTTGCGCAGCTCGTAGCCGTGCATCGGGGCTTCCTGGAGCAGACCCAGGATCGCGAGCTCGAGCATCCGGGCACCTCCTCCAGTCAACGGATCCGTCGCTACGACGGTTCAACACCTCGGCCGATAGTATCGCGCCGATATATTGAGCGCTACGGCTGGTCCGCAGAAGGACCGGTTTTCCCAGGTCAGCGGTTGGCGGGCCAGATGGCCAGCGGGGTGGCGTCCGGGTACAGCTCGATGCGGCCCGAGCCGAAGTCGCTGCTGACGACGATCTCGACGATCACCGCATCCGGGGTGGACGGGTCCTCCGACGGGCTGATGCGCAGCCAGGTGTCCTTGACGTCGGCGCG
>NZ_LMVQ01000357.1 GCF_001545925.1 Mycobacterium sp. NAZ190054
GACAGCTCCGGGGTGTTCCAGCCGGCCAACGCCCCCGTGTAACGAGCGGGGCTGAACCCGTCGGTCAGAAGATCGCCCGCAATCCCACCACGCCGACGGCGCCGAGGATCGCCGCGGCGGGCAGCGTCATCGCCCTGGTCCAGCGGCGCCGGGTCGCGGCCGGGCCGTGCGCTGTCAGCGGCGCTGTCACCACGTCGGGTTCCTCGATCAGTTCGACCAGCACCGCCTCGGCGGTGCCGCGCGGACACGGGGGCAGCAACTGGGAAGCCTCACCGGCACCGGCGACCCCGGTCATCACCGCGTCCAGCCGCGCGCCGCCGAACAGCCGTACCAACAGGGGTTCGCGCAGCGTGCCACCGCGCAGCCGGCGCATGTCGAAGGTGCGCTCGCGCAGCCGCACCAGACCGTGCGACAGGTGCAGCACCTCGGCGTCGCGGCGCAGCACCAGGTTCCCGTATGTCAGCAGCGACTGCGTCACCGACAACGCCACCGACGCGAGCACCACACCGAGCACGACCGCCACGCCGGCGCCGATCACCCCGAGCCGCTGCGCGACCCGTTCACCTTCTGTGACCAGCGCCGAATCACGCACCGCCGCAAGCACACCCGGCTGCGAGACCACGCCGAGTGCCGCGACGATCATCACCAGGCCGGCCGAGGTCAGCGGGCTGTACCGCAACCAGGACGGCTGCCACCGCGCCAGCAGCCGGGTCGGCTCGGCGCGCTCGAGCGGCTCCAGCGATTCCGCCAGCAGGATCGCCCGCAACCTGGCCACCTCGGCGGCGGGCACCGCGTCGAGCTCGAAATCGTTGTCCGCCCGGGCCTCCTGCCCGGTGCTGATACGCAGCACGGTCAGACCCAGCAACCGGTGCAGCAGCCGCGCGTCCGTGGACACCGAACGAATCCGGTTGCGCGGCACCGACAGCACGTTGCGCTGCAGCACTCCGGTGCGCAACTGCACGTCCTCGGGACCGATGCGGTACGTCGTGGTGAACCACCGGGCCAGGCCGTAGGCGACCACCAGGCCCACACCGGCCACCGCCCACAGCGGGTTTCCCGTCGCCGAACCCAGCACCAGCGACCCGATCAGCACCGGAATCTGGCGCGCCACCTCGTGCACCGGATGCACCAGCAGCATGCGCGGGCTCAGCCTGGACCACTCGGGGCCTATTTCGCTCCTCGCGTCCGCAGGATTCACGTGGCGTCCTCGGCGCCCAGCGCGGCGATGTCGGTCAGCCGGGCCACCACCCGGTCGGCGACGTCGACGTCCAGCGCGACGATGCGCACCGCTCCGGCCGACGACGCCGTCGTCACCGTCACGTTGGACAGGCCGAACATCCGGTCCAGCGGCCCGCGGTAGGTGTCCACGGTCTGGACCCTTGAGATCGGCGCGATCCGGCGCTCCTGCACCAGCCAGCCCGACCTCGTGTAGACCGCGGTGGCATCGAGATCCCATCGGTGCACCCGGTAGCGCCACACCGGCGCGACCACCACCGACACCGTGGCGCCGACCACCGTGCCGATGGCCAGCAGCGCGTGCAGCCAGGCCAGCCGGCCGTCGACGACGAACCACACCCCCTGCGCGATCACCGCCAGCGTCCACGGGACGGCTGACCCGATGGCCCAGACAAGCGGTGCTTTCCGGCTCGGCGGGTGCGCCGGTTCGACCAGGTGCACGGTTCGAGCCTAGTTCGATCCCAGACCGATAAGTTGAACGCCATGACTTCGAAATGGACGGCCGCCGACGTGCCCGACCAGACCGGCCGGGTCGCCGTCGTCACCGGCGCCAACACCGGTATCGGTTTCGAGACAGCCGCGGCGCTGGCCGGCAAGGGCGCCCGCGTCGTCATCGCGGTGCGCAACCCGGACAAGGGCCGCAAGGCGGCCGACGACATCGCCCGGCGGCATCCGGGTGCCGACGTCAGGCTGCAGGAACTCGACCTGTCGTCTCTGGCCAGTGTCCGCGCCGCCGCGGACGCACTGCGCACCGCATTCCCCCGCATCGACCTGCTGATCAACAACGCCGGGGTGATGTATCCGCCCAAGCAGATCACCGCCGACGGTTTCGAATTACAGTTCGGCACCAATCACCTGGGTCACTTCGCACTGACCGGGCTGCTGCTGGACACGCTGCTGGACGTGCCCGGATCCCGGGTGGTCACCGTGGCCAGCATCGCCCACCGCAACATGGCCGACATCCACTTCGACGACCTGCAGTGGGAGCGCGGCTACAACCGCGTCGCGGCCTACGGCCAGTCGAAGCTGGCGAACCTGATGTTCAGCTACGAGCTGCAGCGCAGGCTCGCCGCCCGCGGCGCGCCGACCATCTCGGTCGCCGCGCACCCGGGCATCTCCAACACCGAACTGATGCGCCACATCCCCGGTAGCCGGCTGCCCGGCTTCAGCCGGTTGGCCGGGTTCGTCACCAACAGCCCCGCGGTCGGCGCGCTGGCCACGCTGCGGGCGGCCGTCGACCCCGCGGTGCAGGGCGGCCAGTACTACGGCCCCTCGGGGTTCCAGGAGATGATCGGCCATCCGGTGCTGGTGACGTCCAACGCGAAATCCCGCGACGTCGCGGTGCAGCAGCGGCTGTGGACGGTGTCCGAGGAGCTGACCGGCGTGGAGTACGACCTCTGATGCGCTCGGTCGACGAACACCGGCGCGTGGTCGCGTCGCTGGTCACCGCGCGGCAGTCGGTGACCGTGCCGGTCACCGACGCGCTCGGCCTCGCACTCGCCGCCGACGTGGTGGCACCGCTGTCGCTGCCCGGCTTCGACAACTCCGCGATGGACGGGTACGCGGTGTTCTCCGACGATCTCGCCGCGGCCACCGACACCAGCCCCGTGCGGCTGCCGGTCGCCGAGGACATCCCGGCCGGTCGCACCGACATCCCGACGCTGCGGCCCGGCTGAGCCGCTACAGCTTGAGCACGTCGAGCCTGAGCGCGCACCGCGATTCCGACCCGACCGTGGCGGGACGCTGGTCGGCGCTGCCGGTCGCCGAGGTCGACACCACGATGCGGGCGCACTATCAGGCAGATCAGCTGCTGGCGCGGCACGGCGTGCTGACCAAGGGCGCGGTGGCCGCCGAGAACGTGCCCGGCGGGTTCGCCTCGATGTACAAGGTGCTTACCACGATGGAGGAAGCCGGGCGGTGTCAGCGCGGCTATTTCGTCGAGTCCCTCGGTGGCGCGCAGTTCGCGACCGCCAGCACCGTCGACCGGCTGCGCAGCCACGCCGACAGCATCGACGACGAGCAGCACACCCTGCGCGCGATCGCGCTCGCCGCGACCGACCCGGCCAACCCCTACGGTGCCGCGCTGCCCTGGCCGTCACGCGATACCGAGGGTGACAAGGCACATCGTCCTGGCCGCAAAGCCGGTGCGCTGGTGGTGCTCGTCGACGGCGCGCTGGCCTGGTTCGTCGAGCGGGGCGGGCGGTCGCTGCTGAGCTTCACCTCAGGGCCCGAGACCCACCACGCCGCGGCCGCAGCACTGGCCGAATTGGTGACCCGGCAACGCGTTCCGGGACTGCTGGTGGAGCGCATCGACGGCGTGCCGGTGCTGGAGTGCCGGGATTCGCCCGTGGCGGAGGCGCTGACGACGGCCGGGTTCTCCCGCACCCCCCGCGGACTGCGGCTGCGCTGATGCCGGAGGGAGACACCGTCTACCGCACGGCGGTGAAACTGCGTGAGGCGCTCGAGGGCCGCGAGCTGACGCGCTGCGACGTCCGGGTTCCCCGCTATGCCGCAGTGGATCTCAGCGGTCAGGTGGTCGACGAGGTGCTCAGCCGCGGCAAGCATCTGTTCATCCGGGTCGGGCAGGCCAGCATCCATTCGCATCTGAAGATGGACGGCGCGTGGGTGATCGGCCGGGTGCGGGTGCCGGCGTACAAGATCCGGATTGTGCTGGAAACCGCGCAGTCCCGGGCGTCGGGGATCGATCTGGGTGTGCTGGAGGTCCTGGACCGCGCCACCGACATGGATGCGGTAGCGCACCTCGGCCCCGACCTGCTCGGCCCGGACTGGTCGGCTTCAGTTGCTGCAGCCAATCTGATGGCCGACCCGCAGCGCCCGCTCGCCGAGGCGTTGCTGGACCAGCGGGTGATGGCCGGCGTCGGCAACGTGTACGCCAACGAGTTGAGCTTCGTGTTCGGCCTGCGTCCCGGCACCGCCGTCGGCGAGGTGGCCGACCCGGTGCGGTTGGTCAGCCGGGCCCAGCAGATGTTGTGGCTCAACAGGACTCGCATCAACCGCACCACCACCGGCAACACCCGGCCCGGTCAGGACGTCTGGGTGTACGGCCGGGCCGGGCTGCCGTGCCGCCGCTGCGGCACCCCGATCGAGACGGACAAGGGCGGTGACCGGGTCACCTACTGGTGCCCCACCTGCCAGCGGTAGTCCGGTCCTCCCCCAGCCCCCGCCGAAATTGCATTCCAGCAGCGAAAGTTCGAGAAGCCCTCTGCAGAGCTGCAATCTCGGCGGGCTGTGGATAACCGTCGGCCTACCGGGCCACCACATGGAGCCGCCAGCGGTCGGCGGCACGTGCGGCTTCTTCGGCCTCAACGGACTTACCGGCGCCATGGCTTTACCCGAGCGGGTAGACCCGGCCCGTGTGAATCCCTTCCACCGACTTCACGAAGGCTCGGGCGACATCTGCAGCAGGAACGTCGGCGAACCCGGGGAAGACCTTCGCGTACTTGTCCAGCGACTCCGTGAGCACAGATGGACTGACGGCGTTGATACGAATGCCGCGGGGTAGTTCGGCGGCGGCCGCGGCGACAAACGCCTCCAAACCTCCATTGACGGTCGACGAAATTGCGCCTGCAGCAACGGGTTCGCGCGCTAGCACGCCGGTGATCAGAGTGAACGATCCACCGTCGCTGAGGTGGTCGATACCATGCAACACCAAGTTGATCTGGCCACCGAGCTTGTTGGCGAAGCCAGCCGCGAAGTCGGCCGCCGACGCTTCAGGAAGCGCGACGAAGGGCGCACCACCGGCGGCGCACACCACAGCGTCGACGGTGCCCACCGTGGCATACATCGCCCTGATCGACTCCTCGTCGGTGATGTCCACCGCGATTTCACTGTTTCGCGACGCCTCGATGACAGAGTGGTGATCACGCAACGCCTTGACCACTGCGGAACCTACGGTGCCGCGAGCACCGACGACAAGAACTCTCATATTCACATGCTCCAGAAGTTGTTGCGGTGGTTCGGCCCGCTACCTGAGTTCAGTTCGCTTTCATCCAGGTGTCGCTGAGGGTGTAGCCATGCGGAAAAGGATCAGACGGGTCAAGTACCAGTTGGTTGAACGAGGTGATCCAACAACGCCCCGCGATGCTGGGGATCACGGCCTGATAGTCACCCAAGGTCGTCAGCTCCTCAACCCGGGAGTCAAAAGTCGATCCGATCAAAGACTCATGACGCAACAACTGCCCTGGCTCGATGTCCCCACGCGCATTCAACAACGCCAACCGCGCCGAGGTCCCTGTGCCACAGGGAGACCGATCCACACGACCCGGCGAGACAATCACCGCGTTACGCGACCGCAGAATCTCCGCGCCGTCTTCGTCGGCCTCCCGCAACAACGGACCCGTGAACTCGGTTTGGGTGATCCCGGGAATGTCCGGATTGGTCGGGTGCCTCACCTCGACCTGCTCGGCGGCCGCGGTCTTGATCCGCTGCCCCATCTCGCACAACGCATAAGCCTCATCCGGCTCCAGCTTGAACCCGAGCTCAGCAGCGTCCACCATCACATACGTCATTCCGCCGTAGGCGATATCGACGACGAGTTGGCCCACCCTGGGAACATCGATCTGCACATTCTGGTGATAGACGAACGCCGGCTGGTTATAGAGCTTCGCACGTAGCACCTTGCCGTCGCGGCACTCACATTGCACTCGAATCAACCCCGCCGGCGATTCCAGCACCAGTTCGGTAACCGGTTCGGTCATCGGCAACATGCCCGTTTCCAACAACACCGTCGCCACACACATGGTGTTCGAACCCGACATCGCCGGATACTCCGTCGATTCCAGGATCACAAACCCCAGCGACGCCTCCGGATTGTTCGACGGCAACACGATATTGGCGTTGTGCCACACCGCACCCCGCGGCTCGAACAACAACAACTCACGCAACTGATCGAGGTTCTGCTCCAGATAAACCCGCTTGTCGAACATGGTTTCCCCAGGCACATTGCCCACACCGCCGACAACCACCTTGCCCGACTCACCTTCGGCATGGCAGTCGACGACATTGAGCATGCGGCTGAACTTCATTCCATCTCCGTATCAATTGGGATCGCCACGGAAACCTCGGTGGGGTTGGCCAGCACCATCGGCGCGACGGACACAGACTAGCGCAGATCCACCAAAAGGCAAAGTAACTTTGCCTTTATACGTGCCAATGATAGTGATGCTGCATGCCGCAGGCACGTCGGAGCCCAAGTCTCGGTGGAGTAGTCAACCAAGCGGGCCCGCAAGGTCGTTTGCGCATACCCTTTCCATTTATGGCCACTTTGATTTACCATTACTGGACGTCCCGCCCGATGCCGTCGGTTGATCACACAGCCTCGCTCGGCGCTGCGGGTCCGACAACGAGCGTTACTTTGTGACAGGAGTTTTGGTATGGCTGAGGGTTTGAAGGGTGTGTATTCGGCGGTGGCGACTCCGTTCACCGCCGATGAGAAGCTCGACGAGGCAGGCCTGCGGGCCCTGATCGACCGCACCATCGACGGCGGCGTCCACGGTCTGGTCCCCTGCGGCTCTACCGGCGAATTCTCCGCACTGACCCGCGCCGAACGCGAACACGTCGTCGAAATCGTCATCGAACAAACCGCCGGCCGCGTGCCCGTCGTCCCCCAAACCGGCGCCACCAGCACTCGCGAAGCCATCGAACTATCCCGCCACGCCGAAAAGCTCGGCGCCCAAGCCATCATGGTCGTCGCCCCCTATTACGAACCGTTCACCATCGCCGAAACCAAGAAGTACTACGCCGACATCGCCGGCTCGGTCTCCATCCCCGTCATGGCCTACAACCTGCCCGCCGCCACCGGCGTCAACCTCACCCCCGAGATCCTCGGCGAACTCATCAACGACGTCCCCAACGTCAAATACGTCAAAGACACCAGCGGCGACTTCACCGCCGCCGCCCAACTCATTCACGAGTTCGGCGACGCCGTCTCGGTCTTCGTCGGCTGGGACACCCTCTTCTTCGCCGCCCTCATCGAAGGCGCGGCAGGCTCGGTCATCGGCGCCGCCAACGTCGTACCCCGCGAACTGGTCAACGTCTACAACGCGGTCGAACAAGGCGACCTCACCACGGCCCGCACCCACTGGCAGAAAATCTTCCCCCTCATGAGCACCTTCGTCAGCGGCGGCTACAACGCCGGCATCAAGGGCGGACTTGACCTCATCGGCCACACCGCCGGACCCCAGCGCGCCCCCGGCGCCAATATCGACGGCCCCCGCCTCGACGCGCTGAAGAAGAATCTGGCCGCACTCACCTGAACACACCACTACCACGACCACCAACAGCGGCTGCGGCACCCACCACCACGGGACCGCAGCCGCCGTCGTCGCCGACGCAAGGAATTGCGCACCCCAAGGCCGAATTCCCCGCTGTGGACGAATTGGGTGGGTGATTCACCTGATCGGGCACCGCGAAACGGCCGGGTGGAAGATCCACCCGGCCGTTATCCGCTCACGTATCAGCCCTGACGGTCGCCGAAGACTGTGCGCTGCCAGTCCTTGCGGGCCACGCCGGTGATGTCGAACATGACGTGCTTGACGTTGGTGTACTCGTCGAGCGAGTAGGCGGACATGTCCTTGCCGTAGCCGGACTGCTTGTACCCGCCGTGCGGCATCTCGCTGATGATCGGGATGTGGTCGTTGACCCACACACACCCGGCCGCGATCTCCCGCGTCGCCCGCTGCGCGCGGTACACGTTCGTCGACCACGCCGACGCCGCGAGACCGAACGGCGTGTCGTTGGCCAGTGCGATGCCCTCATCGTCGTCGTCGAACGGCAGTACCACCAGCACGGGACCGAAAATCTCTTGCTGCACCACCTCGCTGTCCTGAGCCGCGTCGACGATCAGCGTCGGCTCATAGTAGAACCCGCGCGCCAGGTCGCCACCGGGGATGGAACCACCGCGAACGACCTTGGCGCCGTCGGCGACCGCGCGCTCGACGAACCCGGCAACGTGCTGCTGCTGCCGCTGCGACACGAGTGGACCCTGATCTGTCGACGGGTCGCGCGTGTCGCCGAGGCGAACGGTGTTCATGAGGTCGGCGACCGCGGCCACGAACTGGTCGTAGAGAGGGCGCTGCACGTACGCGCGGGTGGCCGCCGTGCAGTCTTGCCCGGTGTTGATGAGCGCACCGGCGACGGCCCCGTTGGCTGCGGCCTCGAGGTCGGCGTCGTCGAACACGACAAACGGTGCCTTACCGCCGAGTTCCAGATGCAGGCGCTTGCCGGCCGCCGCGGCGGCGATGCTGTGCCCGACCGGGGTGGAGCCTGTGAACGACACCATGCTGACGTCTTGGTGCGTCGTCAGCGCGGCGCCGACGGTGCGGCCCGCACCGGTCACCACGTTGACGACACCATCCGGGACACCTGCGCGCGTCGCGGCCTCTGCAAACAGCAACGACGTGATCGGCGTGATCTCAGCAGGTTTGAGCACGATGGTATTGCCCGCGGCGATGGCCGGCAGGATCTTCCACGCGGCCATCTGGAGCGGATAGTTCCATGGCGCGATCGAACCGACGACGCCGACGGGCTCGCGGCGGATGGACGACGTGTGGTCACCCGAGTACTCGGCGGTGGCCTTGCCCTCGAGGTGCCGTGCAGCCCCGGCAAAGAAGGCCACGTTGTCGATCGAGCCGGGAACGTCGAACTCGGTGGTCAGCTTGATCGGCTTCCCGGCCTGCGCGGTCTCGGTTTCGGCCAGCTCCTGTGCCACCGACTCCAGTTCGAGTGCCCACTTGTGCATGACGGTCGAGCGTTCGGCGGGTGTGGCCTTGGACCACTCGCCGAACGCCGACTTGGCCACTGCCACAGCAGTTTCGACGTCCTGCACCGAGGACGACGGGCCCTTGGCGACGGTCTCGCCGGTGGCCGGGTTGACGACCTCGACCGCGACCTCGGAGCCGCCCAGGCTGCGTTGGCCGTTGATGAACTGACCGGCGAAAGTTTCACCTGCCATGTCGAACCCTCCCTATCAGATTGCGGTTGGCTCAGATCCGGCTGTCGACCATGACGTGCTTGACGCGGGTGAACTCCAGGAAGCCCGCCTCGGCGTTCTCGGTGCCGATGCCGGAGTAGCCGAAGCCGGTCACCGGCAGGTCTGGGCCGAACACCAAGTGGTTGTTGACCCACACGGTGCCGAAGTCCAGCTCGTTCTGAACGCGGGTGGCGACGCCGACGTTGGTGGTGAACACCGACGCGGCCAGGCCGTACCGGGTGCCGTTGGCCTTGGCCAGTGCGTCAGCCTCGTGGGTGAATTTCTGCACCGTGAAGACGGGACCGAAGATCTCCTCGGCGACGATCTCATCGTCCTGCTCGACCCCGACAATGATGGTCGGGGGGAAGAAGTAGCCGTCTCCCTCGGCGCGCTCGCCACCCAACACGACCTCGGCCGATGCGGGCAGGTTCGCCAGCTTGGCGACCACCCGATCCAGCTGCGCGATCGAATTCATCGGCCCCACAGTGGTCTTCGGATCCAGGGCGTCACCGACGACATACTCCGAACACCTCTGCTTCAAGCCGGCGACGAACTCGTCGAACACCGAATCCTGCACGATGACGCGGGTGGCCGACATGCACTCCTGGCCCGTGTTGTACAGGCCGCCCGCGGCAATGGCATCCATGGCGGCGGACAGCTCGGCGTCGGCGAACACCAAGACCGGCGAGTTTCCACCCAGCTCCATGACGGCCTTCTTCACCCCGTCGGCGGCAGCGACGCCCACCTTGCGGCCGGTGTCGATGGAACCGGTGAACGACACGACATCGACCTCCGGGTGGCGCGAGAGCGCGTCGCCGACCACGGCGCCGGTGCCGAACACGATGTTCAGCACACCCGCGGGCAGGACCTCGCCGGCCAGCTGCACCAGCAGGGCCGTCGAATACGGCGTGGTCTCGGCGGGCTTGATCACGACGGTGTTGCCGGTGACCAGAGCGGGGAAGATCTTCGCGACGGCCTGCAGCAATGGATAGTTCCACGGGGTGATGCCGACGACGACGCCCAGCGGCTCACGGCGCATCACCGAGGTGATGCCGTCGAGGTAGTCGCCACCCGCCTGGGCCGACAGAGTGCGACCGGCGCTGGCAAAGTACCGCATAGCGTCCAGGACACCAGGCAGCTCCTCGTCACGCACCGCGGCGACCGGCTTACCGGCGTCGATCGACTCCAGCGCGACGAACTCCTCGAACCTGGCTTCAACCGCAGCCGCCACGGCGAGCAGGGCCTGCGACCGTGCCGACGGGGGCGTCTTGGCCCATGCCTTCTGCGCGGCGCGGGCCGCCGTGACGGCAGCCTCGGCATCCTTGGCCGTCGACGCGGGCACCATACCGATGAGACCACCGGTGGACGGATCGAAGACCTCGATGGTCTCGGTGGAGCCGGCGGCAGTCCAGTAGCCGTCGATGAAGTTTCCGTTGACGGACTTGGCGAATTCGGTTGCATACGAGCGCTGCTCGGCGGCCGTCCAGGCGTTGGTGGACATGGCGTTACGGTCCTCTTCTTTCGGTGTACGGACTTCGTGATTCAGGCGGGAGCCGGCCGATAAGATCCGGAGTAATTCATCGCACCTTCAAAGATCTCATCTGAGAGTTCGTCAGCTGCCAGATCGATCGGCGCGGGCGCGCGCACCTGTCCCGGGTAACCGACCAGCTCGCGGATCTGCGGGATCAGGTAGTAGGTGCCCGCTACGAACGTCGCCACGACGTCAAAGCGAGCCCGTTCCTGACTATGCATGGCACGCAATGCGTTTTCGAGATCGTCGACGGCAGTCAAGCCGTCAAGAATGGCAGCGAGATCCCCCACCAGATCTGCGCGCGCGCGACAGGCGCGACCAAGCCACTCCCCAGCCGGGTCGGCTGCTCGCAGCGCCGGCATGGTGTCGGTTGCAGGAACGAGGATATCGGCGGCGTCCAACAGCACGGCGCGCTGCGCCTCGGTCAGTGGGCTCATTCTGCGATCTCCTGCCAACGAGCGTTGGCGACAAGGTATTCGGCGGTCCGCAAAGCCATCGCAGTGATGGTCGCGGTCGGGTTGACCGCCCCGGATGTCGGCATGGTGCTGCCGTCGACGATCGCGAGGTTCGGTACATCGTGCGCCAGGCCCCACTTGTCGACGACAGAGGTGGCGGGATCGTTGCCCATCTTCGCGGTACCGAGCAGGTGACCAGGCTGGTCCGGCCACAGATCGGTGCGGATGGTCTTGATCGCACCGGCGGCCTGGTGCGCTTCTTCGACCCGGTCCAGGTTGAAGCTCATCAGACGGCGAGTGTTCTCCGAGATCTTGTAGAAGACCTTGGGCGCGGGAATGCCACTGGAGTCGGTCACAGTGTCATCGAGGGTGACGGTGTTCGTGTCCTCCGGCATATCCTGCGAGTTGATCGCCCACTGCAAGCTACGCCCTACGGTCTCGCGCATCCGGTCGTGAACCGCGCTGCCCCACTGATTTTCCCACGGTTCACGGTCGTGCAGCGACAACGCACGCAGCGGACCGCCCGTCGGCATGACCTGCCACTTGGCGCCACCGACGAAGCCACGGGAGACGTCGGTCTCGTAGAACTCCAGCGAGTGAATCGCCTGTCCGGCCGGGCCCAGCCAACTCTGCATGTCTTCGTCGTAGATGCCGGTGACTTCCCCGTTGGGGTGCAGCATGAGTCGCTTGCCCACCATGCCCGACGAGTTCGCCAGCCCGTCGGGCGCACCAGCGTGGGCCGACAGCAAGAGCAGCCGCGGCGTGCCGATTCCGTTGGCGGCCAGAACGACGAGGCGCGCCTTCTGCTCGTGCTCGACACCGTTGGCGTCGAAATAGATTGCACCGTCGGCCCGACCACGCTGGTCGACGGTGATCTTGCGGACCCGAGAGTGGGTGCGCAACTGAGCACCGTGCTTGATCGCTGCGGGCCAATGCGTGATGTCGAAGGACGCCTTGGCGCCTTCGGGACAACCTGTCTCACAAGTGCCGAATCGGACACAGCGCGCCAACTCGCCAAGTCGCTGTGAGGCGATGGCGTTGGGTGACGGCCACCAGTGCCAGCCCAGTTTGTTCATGCCCGCGGCGGCCCGACGTCCCACTTTGCCGATCGGATGCGGCGGCAGCGGCAGTTCCATACCGGGGGGATACATCGGGTCGCCCGCGACGCCCGAAACCCCGATCGCCCGGTCGATCTTGTCGTAGAAGGGAGCAAGCTCGTCATAGGTGATCGGCCAGTCATCAGCCACACCGTCGAGCGAGTGCATCCGGAAGTCCGAAGGCAGGAGGCGCATCCAGTGCCCGCCGTAGAGAATCGAACTCCCGCCGACGCCGGCAATCATCACCGGATGCAAGTCGCTGCCGGGAAGCGACAGCGGGTAGTCCTCCGCGTTGCCCCGGATGTTGGGGTCATGGCTCCACTGTTGTTGGGACAACAGTTCCCATTCTTGTTTGTCACCCGGGAATTCGGCGTTGTTGAACCAGCGTCCCTGTTCCAGGCAGACAACGGAGAAACCGTTGCGAGCCATTTCGTTGGCCACCACCGCTCCAGACGGTCCGGCACCGATAATCAGAACGTCCACCCGTTCGGTGGCAGACTGATTGGGTTGGGTCTTCATGAACATCTCTTTCAGGCGCCAGGGCGTTGTCTGAGTCCGGCACAAGGGCTGCGTAGCGCCAGAACTAACCTCTAAAGGTTACTTTAGTTGACCATTCGGAGCAAGGGATGGACCGTTCGACCACGTCCGCTCTAAAGGTACGAACCGATCACATGGCGCGCCAACGCCTGGTGTCCGGCCGTGCTCAGGTGTACCGAAGCGGCGAAAACATGGTCCAGGTGCGCGGTGGGGTGGCGCTGAGTGGCCGGGTCGCAGAAGTCGACTGCGTCCGCACCGTTGACGGCACACGCATCCGATCCCCGCCCGAATGTGAACCCATGCGACTCAGGATCATCGAGGATCTCCGCAAAGTGGGCCGCAGTGTTCACGAACGCCACCTTGTCGTCGTTGACCTTGGCGAGCTCGTCGGCAAGGTGGCGATTGAAGACCCTCGTCAGGTCGTCGACATACGTCTGAGCGGCCACTGTGGTGAACCACGGAGTTGCGCCGAGCTCGTAGAGGCCCAGCACCAGCACCCTTTCCGCGTGGGCTCGCCGCATCTGTCGGATCAATGCTGCGAGATCGGTCGCGGCGCGGCGGATGCGCCGGCGTTCGACCGCCATCGTCTGTTCGCCGACCACGATGTCGGCGCGCAGTCCCGCAGCGACGGTTGGATCGATGGCCGGGTCATAGCGATACGTGACATCGTTGGTGCCGGCGAACACGCACACCAGCTGCCCCGGACTGAATCGCCGATGCGCCTGCAGGAATGCGTCGAGCTGACGCGCCACAGACCACGGGACGCCCCACGGCTCCTCGGACACCGCGGAATAAGGCAGATTGACCCGGGCACCGCCTTGGGCGAAGTTCAACCCGCTCCCACTGCGTGACGCCTCGGTCCTGCCGAGGTAAGCGTCGGCCCAGTTGCAGACGACGGCAGGTTCGGCGGTGCACCCGAGATGGACGGCCACCTCGTGCGCCCAGGTGTGGCCAGGTTGAGTCGTGAACCGAAAACCGAATGTTCCTTCGTCGCTGAGGCTGTCGCCGAAAATCACGACTTCCTTCATTTAACGGGTCACCGGTCCAGCCATAGCTCCTTGAAATTCCAGTTCCCGAGAGGCCAGCCGCTGACGTCCTTGGTCACGCCCCCTACCTGTGGCGACGTGGCATCGATGATCGGATAGAAAACGGGGATGATGTTGCCGCCGCGCTCGTAGTCGATGCGCTGCATCTGATGGACGCACTCGGTCTGCCGAGCGGCGTCCGAGGTCGCGACCGCGGCCTGGTAGAGCCTGCCGTACTCCTCGTCATTGAAGAATGTGGCGTTGAACGGCGCGGTCGGCACCGTCGCACCGGCAGCGTTGGCCAAGTACGGCACGTAGTACCAGTAATCTTGAGCCACCGAGGTGGTTTTCAGATAGCTGTTGGCGAAGAACGTTGTCGCATTCTCGAACTGCACGTTGACGTTCACGCCGGCGTCCTTGGCCTGCTGGGCAAAAAGCTGGGCGACGCTGCGCTGCGCGGGCACCACGTCGTTGGTGATCATGGTCAGATCCAGCGTGCCCACTCCGGCCGACTTCAGCAGTGACTTGGCTTCATCCACATTGCGCTCACGTTGCGGGAATGTGGTGCTGGCCGGGTCGTAGGGCGCGAACACATCATTGGCCACCGTGCCGTAGCCGCCATAGACCACATCGTTGATCTGCTCACGATCCACCAACAAGCGAAACGCCTGTCGCACTCGAGCGTCATCGAACGGCGCGGTGTTGGTAGGCAACGTAATCGGGGCCCAACCACCGGTTTGCGAGATCGTCAGCACCTGACCGGCGGCCTGCAACTGCGGAACGGCCTGCGCCGACAGGTAATTGATGGCATCCACTTGACCACTGAGCAACGCATTGACCTGGGTGATCTCATCGGCCATGTTCAACACCGTCACCCGGTCCAGATACGGCTTGCCCTCGTCCCAATACTCCTCATTGCGCACGAACGAGCTCTGGGACCCCGGCTGAAAGGACTCGAGCTTGAACGGTCCGGTACCGACGATGTTGTCCTCGGTCCACGACTTCGGAGCCATGAAGTAAAACGGCAGCCCGGCCAGTGTCTCCACCAGGATCGAAAAGGGTTGCTCGAAGACCAGCTCGAGTCGGCGCGGATCGAGCACACGAGTTGCACCGAAATCGATGGGCCCAATGGTCGTCGCGCCCTGCAGCTTGTTGTCCACAATGCGCCGGAAGTTGAACAACACGTCCTCGGCCCCGAAGGGCTGACCATCGTGGGCGACGACCCCTTCACGGAGCGTGATCACGTAGCTCTTGCCGGTGGCGTCGGGGACGATGCTCTCGGCCAGAACGAATTTCACCTTGCCCTCATGGTCCAGGCCGACCAGCGGGTCGTAGATCATCGGCAAGCGGGCGTAATCGCAGTTGGTTGTCCCGATATGCGGGTCAAGGGTATCCGAAGCGGCCCCGCCGGAGCCGCCCAAGGTGAAGTGCCCACCCTGCTTCGGTGTACCCGTGGGCGCGGTCCCACCCTCAGTGATGGCGGTTCCGCACCCCACCGCGGTACCCAGCACAGCGGCGCCGGCCAGGCCGATCGACGAGTACTTCAGCATGTCGCGTCGACTGAGCGAGCGGCCCATTACGCCAGACACCGGTTCCCGAATGACACTGATCGATGTGCGACGGCGGGTCATGGAAAACCTTCCTGATGTCGTTCCGGCGTTCACGCGCTGATTCTCATCGCCGGGCTGTCGGCAAGAAGCCGCTGCGTATACGGGTGGCTGGGATTGTCGAGAACGTCGTCGGTGGGCCCACATTCGACGATCACTCCACCGTCGAGCACCATGACTTCCTGGGCGATGTTGCGGACGACGCCTAGGTCGTGGGTGATGAACAACATGGAGAGATTGCGCTGCAGCTGTAAAGCACGAAGCTCTTCGAGGATCGCCGCCTGAACCGACACATCAAGCGCGGAGGTGATCTCGTCGCAGATCATCAACGCCGGGTCGACGACGAGCGCCCGTCCCAATGAAACACGTTGGCGCTGACCACCGCTGAGCTGATGCGGGAACTTGTTGACGAATCCCGGTCCGAGTGAGACCGCTGTCAGCGTCTCGTTGACGCGTCTGGCCCTTTCGCTACGGTTGTAATCGAAGAACAGCTTCAGCGGCGCTTCGATGATCTCACCGACCGTTTTGCGTGGATTGAGCGAGTTGTACGGGCTCTGAAAGATGTACTGCAGAGTCCGGCGCTGGGCTTCGGAGCGTCCACTGCTGCTCTGAGTCAGACGCTCACCGTTGAACTCGACGGTGCCCGACCAGTCGTCGTGTAGTCCGATCAGTGATCGCGCCAATGTCGTTTTTCCGGATCCTGATTCGCCGACGACCGCGAGGCAGGTGCCCTTTTGCATCGTGAAATCGACGCCGCGAAGTACCGTGCGCGAGCCGTACCTGGCGCTGAGCCCGACGCACTGCAACGCGACATCCGTCGTTGTCGGGCCGGCCGAAAGCTGTGCGTCGCCGCCCTCGTCGACCGGAACGGGCGCCCTGTCGATCGAAGGGATCGCGCGGCAGAGTTTGATCGTATAAGGGTGTTTCGGTTGCTCGAACAACGTCTGTGTGGGGCCGCTCTCGACGATCCGACCCTTCAACATGACGGCGGTGTGGTCGGAGATCTCGGCCACGACGGGTAGGTCGTGGCTGATATAGACCGCGGCTACGCCGGTTTCGACAGCGAGCCGCCGGACGGTATCGAGGAAGTGCCGCTGGGTGGAGGCGTCGAGTCCTGTGGTGGGTTCGTCGAAGATGATCAGCTCGGGTCGGGCGACGAACGCCATCGCGATACCGACCCGCTGTTGCTGGCCACCGGAGAGCTGATGGGGATAGGAGTTCAGCACTCGTTGCGGGTCTGGCAGTCGTACCGCCTCGAAAACCTTCAGAAGTGTTGTCCCGATATCGGTACCTCGCGGCAGACAATCTGGATGGGCGGCGAAGACCTCGCGTAGCTGAGCACCCAGCTTCATCGCGGGGTTCAGTGCGCTGGCGGGGTCCTGCGGGACGTAGGCCACGACCCGGCCGCGGACCTTCTCAAGTTCGGGCCCCTTCAGTGTGAGGATGTCGTACTCGCCGACGCGGACAGAACCACCGGAGATCTTCAACCCCTGCCGCGTGTATCCCATGAGCGCGAGTCCGGCCGTCGTCTTGCCTGAGCCTGATTCGCCCACCAAACCCAGGACTTCACCGCGGCGCAGCTCGAAGCTGACATCTTCAACGACGGGTGTGTTGCTCTTGGCGACCGTGACGCACAGATCAGTGACGCGGAAGCAGACGTCGGAACCGGTTTTCGGTTCGGCTGTTGGTGTCGACATGTTTACTTCTCCACTACGGTGCCGAGCGAGCTGGACAGGACTGCATCTTCACCACGCTCCTCGCCGAGGGAAGCCCTTGCGATCGCATCGGTGAACAAGTTGATTCCGACTGCCAAGAGCGCGATCAGCAACGCCGGCAACGCCATACACCAGGGGTTGGTGTAGAGGCCGAGTCGGTTCTCGTTGATCATCAGACCCCAGTCGGCGGCAGGTGGCTGGCGACCGAAGCCAAGGAAGCTCAAGCCCGAGATCATGATGACCGAGTAGCTCATGCGCAGGCCGGCTTCGACCATCAGCGGTGTCAGCAGATTCGGCAGGATTTCGGTGGTGATCACCTTGAGCGGCGGCATGCCCCACAACCGCGCAACCTTCACGAAGTCCCGCTCCGTCACATCCTGCGCAGCGGCGTAGACGACACGGGCCACCTGCGGCGCGTGTGATAGTCCCACAGCCACCACCAGCAGCCAGATCTTGGGACCCACGACGCTGAGCAGAAGCAGGGCGAAGATGATCTGCGGCAGCGCCAGCACGATGTCAACGATGCGCATGATCACGGAGTCGGTCTTGCCGCCGACATAGGCAGCCATTAGGCCGCCGACAGCTCCGACAGCCAAGCCGATTGCGGTGGCCGCCAACGCGAGCAGGATGAGAACCCAGCCACCGTGTAGCACACGGGACAAGACGTCGCGGCCGAGATTGTCTCCGCCGAAGAGGGTGCCGCTCCCGGGTTTGTTGAAGGTCGCGGTTACGACCTCAGTCGCCGAGTACGGTGCGACGAACGGACCGACTATCGCTACGGCCAGGACCAGAAGCAAGATTCCTGCCGCCGCCCGGCCCCGCGTGCTGCGGAGCGCACCGGCGAGCACCAGTGACATCGCACCTCGTCGCCGTACTGGATCTGTTGTGGCAGCAGCATTTTCAACCACTGAGGTCATTTCAGTGCCCTTGTCTCTTGCGGGGGCTGACGAGAAGTACGAGTAGATCTGTCGCAATATTGAGCAGGACGTAGAACACTGCGAGGAGCACCACGATGAACTGGATGACCGGGACATCGCGAGTGTTGACGGCGTTGACGAGCGCCAGGCCCAATCCCTGGTAGTTGAAGACGGTCTCGACAAGAACGATGCCGCCGGCGAGATAGAGCAGGTTGAGGCCGACCACCTGGATGGTCGGCGCCAATGCATTGGGAACCGCGTGGCGGAAAAGAATGCGGTTGCGGCTGACGCCTTTGAGGGTCGCGAGTTCGACGTACTCGCTGTTGAGCGCCTCGATGGTGGCGGCGCGCATCATGCGGAAGACATACGGCGTCACGACGATGACGAGCGTGAGCACGGGCAGAACGAGTTGCCCGGGTCGCTCCCAGGCGTGAACACCGGGTGGAAGCACAGACACCGCCGGGAACCAGTGGAAGATCGCCACCGAAAACGTCAGGACCACGAACACACCGACAACGAACTCGGGCAGCGCGCTTGCGACCAGCGCCACGACCGAAAGGCCGTGGTCGACGGGCTTGTCGCGACGCAGAGCGGCCCAGGCTCCCAGCGCGAGGCCGAGCAATGTGGAGACGATAGCGGCCACCACCACCAGCACAATGCTGTTCTCCAGGCGCGGCATCAGGTACTCGGCGACGGGTTGCCCGTTGGCGAGCGAGTTCCCGAAGTCGAAACGCACCGCTCCTGTCAACCAGTCCCAGTACCGGCTGAGCATGGGCTCGTCGAGGTTCAGCCGTTCGGTCAGCTCGGCGATACGCTCAGGCGTCGCGCTCTGACCGAGGATGGCGCTGGCCGCATTGCCGGGGAGCACCAGGGTGGCCCAGTAAACGATGGCGCTGACCACGAATACCGAAAGCACGCCCGACGCCAGCCGGCTTGCAAGCATTCGCAGGATCGGGTGGCGACGCGCGAAAGGTCGGTCCGGAGGGGCCGGGGCTGTGTCGGGTGGGGAATCAATCGCCGTCATCGAAGTACCACCCGCACGGTATGTGACCTGTGTCTCATCATGTCTCCAGCAGTCATCGCGTCACTGTCCTTTGAAGGATAGTAGACTTTGCCTTTAGAGGTAAGGCCGAATTTAGAAAGTTAATGGCGGCTTAACAAGCCGCCATCGGAAGGACCAGTCGCCCGCTCAGCCAGTGGGCTCCGACGCACCTGCGGAATCGGCTGCGACAAGAGTGGGCGTAAAGCTCACACGCCCAGCTCTGGCCGGGTAGCGCAACATGTCGCAGCCGCAGAGCCAGTCGTCGAGTCGCGCTAGCCACGTTCGTTTCCCGAACGCCGGATCGCGGACGGGACCGTCGCCGCGTCGGTCGGCATCACGGGAGTCATCGTCGGTCACGGCACCTCCATCGTCCGACGGGATGTTGTCCACACAGTGTGAGTTATCCGTCGACACGCGCGTCGCGCGCTACGACGGTGGCCTTGATGTCGTCTGCCACCACGGTGACGTGATCCCCATGGTTCAACGCGCCGTAGGCATCGGGTTCGATGACGACGACCGGGCACGCGATTCCGTAAAGCTCGTTAGTGACAACAGCGCCGACACACAGCACGTAATCGGGTGCGCCGAGAACGACTCCCAGTGGCCCGTTTCCATTGGCCCATGCCTGCGCGAAAACCTGAGCGTTGGTGCCTGAGCCGCGTGATTCCTGCATCACCAGCATGCGTCCGGCCAGGGATTCCCCGCGTTGCGGGTGACTGTGATGGACGATGATTCCGGTCTCCGGGTCCAGACCACCCCAGGCATTGAGCGGCTCCGACAGCTTCAAGACCTCGCCCTGGGCTCGTCCGGCCACCAGGGTGCGCGCCGCACCGGTCACGTCAGTAACCCGCATCAGCTACGACCCTTCCTTCCACGGCAGACTCCACACAGGAATGCAGATCGGCGAAGAGCACGTCTACGCCGATATTGCGGGGGGCATACCAGGCCCATTTCGCCGAGTTGGTCATCACCAGTCCGCCAACCTCGCCGAGGATCGGTGTGTTGTATGTACAGGTGTCGGTGACGATTCTGACGCCGGCGGCGTCGAGGGATTGCGCGATTCCCTGTTCGGCTATCGTCTCGTAGACCCAGCGGCCGGCATTGACATACAAGGGCGTTCGGGAATCAATCCGTCTGCCCCCGAGTATCTCTGCCAGTTGATGGAACTCCGCGATCGAGAAGTGTGGTGTGCCGATACACACCGCGCCGAGTGTCCCCTCGCGGCGTGTGGACAGTTCCGCCCATCCTCGCCGCAGGTCATCGACGGTGACCCGGATCGATTCGGTCGGGCTGCGACCGCCGAACGCGTCGGCGGCGGTCGGGGCTTCCGGAGTGACACCGACGATGTGGAACAACGCCACGGCGCCGCTGGATGCAGTCGCCGCACCGAACGCTTTGAGCTGGTCCTCGCTGGCCTCGCCAATTCCTTCGACCACCGGGATGCGACTGCCGCACCACTGACCGACAAGATGGCCCAACACGGCAAAGAACGATTCCCGCCGGCTGACCGCTTCGGGTAGCCCGGTGACATCGACCAGCACCTGGCCGAGCCGCCCTTCGTCGGTATGCAACCCGGCCATCGGAGCGCGGCCCACGATGGCCGCAGCGATGTCTATGAAGTCGCCGTACCGCTGCGTGCGCGCGCCGAGCACACTGTTGGCAAAAACGATGGCGTTCGACTCTCCCCAGGCGATATGGGCGCCGAAACGCGGGCGGTCCCGCAACAGGTACGGAGCGCACGTCCAGGTCGGCTTGCAACCGAGCGCGATATACAGATCCATCAATACCCGCGCGTTGCTGGCCAGCTCGGCGGTCCCGTTCCACTGCTCCGGATGCAATTGGTCGATCGAGCCGACGTTCAGCGACGTCGGGACGCTGACGCGAGCCTCGCCCTCGATCAGGGCCCGGACGTAAGCGATGGACACCGGACCGATATAGAGGCAGCCATCCACATGCGCGCTTTCCACATCGACCAGGTGCGGCGCACCCATGCTTCGCGCCACCGCAAGCAGCACCCGCATCGCCAATGCCGCCCCCGGCCCTCGGTCACCACGTAGGAACGCTTCGTCCGAGGCGCTGAGGCAGACGTCCGACAAGGACACGCGCGGTCCCTCCTAGGCCACGAGATTAAAGGCCAATCAAAATTACCTTTTAGTGGCGATAAGTATGCATACTATGGAGGCAGTTGTCACGACTATGAGGGCGAACTCGGCGCTCACCGGTGGGGCAGGTCACCATTAGCGGCGACGGAACCTATCATTTGTCGAGTCACCACAGGGAGGAGGCGGTGCAGTGCGGGCGTTCCACCCTGTTCGAACACGAAGCGTTGCCGGAGATGTCGTCGGCCAGATCGCAGACAGGCTTCGATCCGGCGAATTGAAGGTCGGCGATGTTCTGCCGGGAGAGCGTGTGCTGGCCGCCCAGATGGACGTCTCTCGACCCACGGTCAGCGCCGCGATGAATCGCTTGGCCGAGGCCGGGGTGCTGCGCCGTCGGCCCGGCAGGCAAGGCAACGCCGAAATCATCTCGATCTGGATTCCCGACGAACTCTTGGACAAGCCCGACTCGGTCGGTGAACTCGAAGCCGACGACATATTTCGTGTCCTGGAGGCCCGCAAGACCCTCGAACCGCGGATCGCACAACTGGCCGCTTTCCGGGCCACTGACGAGGATTTTGCTGAACTTCAGGAATCGATCGACCTGCTGGCCAACAACCAAGACGACATCAACCGCGCTGAACAGGCCGAGCTTCTGTTCCACCGTGTCATGTGGCGAGCGGCTCGCAACAACTCACTGCAGTCGATGATGTTGGGTTTGGAGCACGAACTGGCCCCGATCCACGACATGATGCTGCGCACCCCAGAGGATTACGCCGCCGGCATCGAACTGCACACCGCTACGTTGGCAGCTCTCAAGCGGGGCGACCCGGCAGAGATCGAAGCCGAAATGTATAGGCATCTCGGCCATTTCGAAGGCATCGTCATCGACGTGCTGCAGCGGACCCCGCACCGTCAGATGCCCGCCTTCCTCCTTGCCGGCACGCGCTAGAGCGGCGGTCTCCCCCAGCCTCGCTCCTCCCCCTCCCCCTCTCCGCCGAAATTGCATTCCAGCAGCGAAAGTTCGAGAAGCCCTCTGCATAGCTGCAATCTCGGCAGGCTGTGGATAACCCTCGACCTGTGGACAACTCGCCGATTCGGACCGTCGGACCCGCCGCGCCGTCAGAGCCCATCGCGACGATGCAGCCATGGGAGACATCATCATCGGGACCGAGGCCGTCACCGACCGTGTCGTCACGCGCCATGAACTGCAACGCTGGTACCGCCCGGTCTTTCGGAATGTGCACATGCCGAAGAGTCGGACACCCACGCTACGCGACCGCACCGAAGCCGCCTGGCTGTGGTCGCACCGCTCCGGCATTATCACCGGGCTGGCCGCCGCCGCGCTGCACGGGGCCGCGTGGATCGACGACCGGGCCGAGATCGAGTTGATCTTCAAGTTTCCTCGCGCACCCGTGGGAATCGTCGCCCGCAACGAGCGCATCGCGCCCGACGAGTGGCAGGACCTGGCCGGTCTGCCGGTGGCCACACCCGCACGGACAGCATTCGACCTCGGCCGTTTTCAGCCGGACCACGAGGCGCTCGGCCGTCTGGACGCGCTGATGCGCGTCCGGCCGTATTCGGTGGAGGACGTGATGATGCTGACGAAGCGGTACAAGGGTGCGCGTGGGGTTGTGCAGCTCAAGGCGTTGCTTCCGATCGTCGACGGCGGCGCGCAGTCACCGCAGGAGTCCTGGTGGCGCAAGTTCGTCATCGACTGCGGCCTGCCCGCGCCGGACACGCAGATCCCCGTCGTCGACGAACGCGGAAAGCCGGTGCGCATCCTCGATTTCGGATGGGAACGGTACAGCGTCGCGCTCGAGTACGACGGCGAACACCATCAGGCCAACCGTGCGCAGTACCTCAAGGACCGGCATGTGCTGCCGACTCTGCGTCGCCTCGGGTGGCGCGTGACCGTGGTCGTCAAAGAGGACGACCCGGTCGCCACGGTTCATGCCTTGACCGAGGCGTTGCGGGCCCGGGGCTGGCGCGGAACCGTGCAGATCCCGCGCTATGCCTACTTCCGCCGCCACTGGGGCGAAACTGCGACTATGCAGGGGAAGTTCGAGTGACGCCCTGCTGGAATGCAATTTCGGCGCAGGGTCAGTTTCGGCGCGGGGTCAGACCGTGCAGTCCACACCGGCGACGTCGGTCGCGATCACACAGGCCGACGGGTTGGACAGCTTCCAGGCCCCGTCCTGGTTCACCCAGTAGATGTTGTGGGTCTTGGTGCCGAAGATCGGGATCGTCACCGCGAGCTGCGCGTCGAGCTGGTCACCGTTGAGCACCGGGTTCTGCACCTGCCAGTTGACCATGCCGCCGTAGGTGTTCAGCCGGTTGGCGATGTTGTCGGCGGTCGACAGCGCCGCCTGCCCGCCGGCCAGCTTGGCGGCGCGCTCGCTCGCCGGGGCGCCGGTGTTCAGCACCTGCCGCAGCTCAGAGGTGAGCTGACCGGCATCGGGCACCGCCGGCTGGGCCGCCGCCACAGCCATACCGCCCACGCCCATACCGCCCACGGCTCCTGCAGCCACCACCGACATCGCCGCCAACGCAGCACGCATGAACGCTTCCTTCCGCACAGAGGGTCCGACCCATCGCACACCTCACCATGAGGCCGCCCCCGCCACAAGACCTACGTCCCCCTGGTGCCGAAATGGCATTCCAGCAGCGAAAATCCGAGTGAGGACCTGCTGGAATGCCATTTCGGCGGAAAGTTGTCAGAACGGCAGCGCGAACTTCACGATCTTGCGCACCACCGTCGCGAACTGCCTCGGCAGCGGCCCGGTGTTGTACGGCACGCCGTAGCGTTCGCAGATCTCCCGCACCTTCGGCGCGATCTCGGCGTGCCGGAACGCCGGAATGTCGGGGAACAGATGGTGCTCGATCTGGAAGGACAGGTTGCCGCTGAGGATGTGGAAGAGCTTGCCGCCGGTCAGGTTGGCCGACCCCAGCACCTGCCGGAAGTACCACTGCCCGCGCGTCTCGGCCTTGGTCTCCTCGACGGAGAACTCCTGGACGTCCTCGGGGAAGTGCCCGCAGAAGATGATCATGTACGCCCACACGTTGCGCATCAGGTTCGCCGTCAGGTTGCCGGCGAACACCCACGGCGCGAACGGCCCGGCCAGCAACGGGAACGCCACGTAGTCCTTCAGCGTCTGCCGCTTGGTCTTGTCCCAGATCTCGCGCAGGATCTCACGCTTGTCGGTGAGCGTGATCTCCCCGGCGGCGATCTTCTCGCTCTCCAACTCGTGCAGCGCCACGCCGTACTGGAACAGCACCATCAGCAGGAACGCGTACACCGGGTTGCCGAGGTAGTACGGCCGCCACCGCTGGTCGGTGCTCATCCGTAGGATGCCGTAGCCGATGTCGCGGTCCAGTCCGACGATGTTGGTGTAGGTGTGGTGCATGTAGTTGTGCGAGTGGCGCCACTGGTCGGCCGGGCACGCGGTGTCCCACTCGAAGCCGCGGCTGGAGATCGCCGGATCACCCATCCAGTCGTACTGGCCGTGCATGACGTTGTGGCCGATCTCCATGTTGTCGATGATCTTCGACAGGCCCAGCATCGCGGTGCCCGCCAGCCAGAACGGCGGGAACACCCCACCGAACAGCAGCGCGCGACCGCCGATCTCAAGTCCGCGCTGCGCCTTGATCATTCGGCGGATGTAGGTGGCGTCGCGTTCGCCGAGGTCGGCGACGACGCTGTCCTTGAGCGCGTCGAGTTCGCGGCCGAACGCCTCGGCCTGTTCGGGGGTCAGGGTGACGGCCCTACCTGCGACGGTCTTGGTGATGGTCTGCTGTTGCGGGGCGGTCGTGGTGTCCAAAAGTTCAGTCATGGTTCTCCCTCTCGGTGTCGCCGAGATTGCATCTGTGACGGCGTTTCAGCGGAAAAGACCTGCTGGAATGCAATTTCGGCGGTTATAGGTTGATGTCGACGTCGCCGACCGGTGCGGACACACAGATCTGGATGTCCTCCCCTTCGGTCGAGGACACTGCTCCGGTGATGACGTTGCGCACGGCGCCGCTGGTCTTGCGGCGGGTGCAGGAGAAGCAGATGCCCATGCGGCAACCGCTCTCCGGGGTCAGGCCCGCGGCCTCGGCCTGGTCGAGCAGCGACCGTCCGTCGTCGACGACGTCGATGCCGCTGTCGGCGAAAACCACTCGGCCGCCGCTCGATTCGCCGGTGAAAACCGGTGGGACGAAGCTCTCCGACGACGCGTGCGGGTAGATCTCCCGGACCCCGTCGACGAGCGCGGGCGGTCCGCACACGAACACCGCGTCCGGATCCATCGTGACGTGCTGAGCCCCGAATCGCGGGGGCAGCTCGGATCCGCTGCGGTCGCGGGTATAGCCGTGCAGCACAGTGACATTCGGAATCGCCGCGGCGATCTTGGCGAGCTCGTCACGGTAGCACGCCTCCTCCGCCGACCGCGCGTAGTGCATGAACACCACGTCTGCGGTGTGCCGCCGCGCCCGCAACGTCCGCAGCATCGACATCACCGGCGTGATGCCGCTGCCACCGGAGACGAACAACAGCCGCCCCGGCGCGGCGGGCAGCGTGAACTCCCCGCCGACCGAGTCCAGACCGACCACCATGCCCGGCCGGGCGTTCTCGAACAGATGCGTCGACACCAGCCCGCCCTCGTGCCGACCGACGGTCAGCTCGACGTACGGATCGGTCTCGGCGTTGGCCGGCGAGTAGGGCCGGGTGCGGCGACGTCCGTCGATGTCGACGGAGACGTTGACGTGCTGACCCGCCCGGAACCCGCTGAACGCCCGGTTGGGCGCCAGCGTCAGCGTCACACTTCGCGGCGTGCTGCGGCGCACCCCGACGACCCGGGCCCGGGCCTGTGCCCGCGTCCAGGTCGGGTCGACCAGCTCGGTGTAGCGGTCGAACCCGTGCGGACCGGTGAGCAGGTCCAGCAGGCCGGACCGGCGCACCCTGGTCAATGTTTCGGTGAACATGTGTACACCGTGCGTGCCACCGGTCAGGCACGTCAAGAGGCCTTACCAGCTTGTGGTAGGTTTCACACAGTGAACAGTCGTACTCCCAGCTCACGGTCGGGACGTTCCCGGCCCCGCGAGAAGGAGACGCTGACACGCGAGGAACGCAAGGAGGCCACCCGCCGGGCCATCGTCGCCGCGGCGCTGCGCCTGCTCGCCGAACGCAGCTTCAGCGGGTTGAGCCTGCGTGAGGTCACCCGTGAGGCCGGCATCGTGCCCGCGGCGTTCTACCGGCACTTCGAGTCGATGGAGGCGCTGGGCCTCGTCCTGATCGACGAGTCGTTCCGCGCGCTGCGCGACATGTTGCGCAGCGCGCGCGCCGGCAAGCTCGACCCGAACCGGGTGATCGAGTCCTCGGTCGACATCCTCATCGACGGTGTGCAGAAGCGCCGCGAGCACTGGCGCTTCATCGGCCGGGAACGCTCCACCGGCGTCACGGTGCTCCGCTACGCGATCCGCACCGAAATCCGGCTCATCACCTCGGAATTGGCGATCGACCTGGCCCGCTTCCCGAACCTGAACACCTGGAGCAGCGAGGACCTCAACATCCTGGCCAGCGTGTTCGTCAACTCCATGATCGTCATCGCCGAATCCCTCGAAGACGCCACCGACCCCGCCAGCGTCGCCGAGATCCGCCGGCAGGCGATCAAACAACTGCGGATGATCACTGTCGGCGTGGCGGGGTGGCGCAGCAGTTAACGTGACGGGCATGTCGCCCGTCGTCGAAGTCACCCAGCCCAGGCCCGAGATCACCGTCGTCACCCTCAACCGGCCCGACAAGCTCAACGCGCTGTCCTACAAACTGGTCGAGACGCTGCACGACGTGCTCGACGCGCTCGCCGCCGACAACACCTGCCGCGTGGTGGTGCTCACCGGCGCCGGCCGCGGGTTCTGCGCCGGGCTCGACCTGAGCGTGCCCAGCCCCGAGGAGGCCGGCGGCGGAACCGAGTTCCCCCGCTCGGGTATGCGGTGGCAGGAACGCATCGCCGACCTGACGGCCAAGATCCACCGGTTGCGCCAGCCGGTGATCGCCGCGGTCAACGGTGTCGCCTACGGCGGCGGGCTCGGGATCGCCGCGGCCTGCGACATCCGTGTCGCGGCGCCGTCGGCGCGGTTCTGCACGCAGTTCATCAAGCTCGGCCTCGGCGGCTGTGACATCGGGGTCAGCTACACGCTGCCGCGTCTCATCGGCGCCGGCCCGGCCTTCGACATGATCCTGACCGCGCGCGCGGTCGACGCCGACGAGGCGTTGCGGCTGGGCCTGGCGTCCCGGATCGCCGACCCGGCCCTCGACGAGGCGCTGGCGATCGCCGAAACCCTCAGCGGCTACGGCAAATTCGGGCTCGAGTCGACCAAGCAGGTGTTGTGGGCCAACCTCGAAGCCCCGAGCCTGGAGGCTGCGCTGCACCTGGAGAACCGCAGCCAGATCCTGTCGTCGACCAGCGGCGAGATGCGTGAGATGGCCGCCAAGATCCTGCGCAAGTCCTGACGACCCGTCGCCGAAATGGCATTCCAGCAGGCGAAGTGCGAGTGAGGATCTGCTGGAATGCAATTTCGGCGGGAAGGGGGAACAGGTCAGCGCGGGGTGCCGCCGCCGTCGGCGATGATCACCTGTCCGGTGATGTAGCTTCCCGCGTCCGACGTCAGAAGCAGTGCGGCGCCGACCATTTCGTCAGGAGTCGCCAGGCGGCCCAGCAGCGTGCCGCCGACCATCCCGTCGATGGCCTCCTGCGGGTTCTTGCGCATCATGTCGGTGTCCACCGGCCCAGGCGCCAAGGCGTTGACCCGGATGCCGTGCGCCACGAACTCCGCGGCCATCGACCGGGTGAACGACATCATCGCGGCCTTCATCGACGCGTAGATCGACAGCATCGGCGCGAAGATGAACGCGCCGACCGACACCATGTTCAGCACCGCGGCGTGCTCGCTGGCCTTCAGATGCGGCAGCGCCTCCTGCACGAGCATCACCGGGCCGCGCAGGTTGACCTCGAACGACTTGGTGAGCGCGTCGACGGTCATGTGCCCGAACGGCTGAGCCAACGGGTTGGCGGCGTTGTTGACCAGGACGTCCACACCGCCGAACTCGGCCACGGTGCGCTCGACGAGGGCGGCCAGGTCGTCGACCTCGCCGAGGTGGGTGGGCACCCCGATCGCCGACCCGCCGAGCTCGCGCAGGTGCTGCGCGGCCTTCTCGCACGCGTCGGCCTTGCGGCTGGCCACCACGACGCGTGCGCCGGCCAGCACGTATCCCTCGGCCAGCGCCAGCCCGATCCCGCGGGTGCCGCCGGTGACGATCACGGTCCGGTCTGTCATGTCGAACAGCCGGTCGAACGAAGCGCGGTCCACTAGATGCACCCGCCCACGCTGATGCGCCTGCCGACGTCGGCGCAGACGCTGACGTGCGGCATCGGGACGTAAACCGGCGGTGGAGGCGGCGGCGGCGGTGCCCCCGGCGGCGGTGGTGCCCCCGGCGGTGGCGGTGGTGGCGGTGGTGGTTATTTCGGCTGCATCAGGGCTCCACCGGCCCGCCCAAGCGGCCGTTGGTGGCGTCCCGGATGGCTCGGTCGATCAACGACAGGGCTTCGCGCTGGGTGACCTTCTCCTTGTCGATG
>NZ_LMVQ01000358.1 GCF_001545925.1 Mycobacterium sp. NAZ190054
GCACCGCGGCGTCACGCATAGATGTCCTTCCGGATCGCGGAGCTGCGGAATCCGCTCGGCAACCCTCGCTGCTCCGTCGCCAGGACTCGAACCTGAACTATCTGAACCAAAATCAGAGGTGCTGCCGGGTAATCCGCCGTTCCTCCCACCGGGATCGCAAGGGTAGGGGGTCGAGAACGATGTCGACAGTGTTCAACGTCCGGAACCTCAAGGGCCCGGGGGCGGCCCGCACGTTCATCATCGGTGCGATCGTGATCGTCCTCGTCGTCGCCGCGGTGTTCCTCGGCTACAACCTGTACAAGAAGGCGACCACGAAGACCGCGGTCGCCTACTTCACCCAGACGCTGGCGATCTACCCCGGGGACAAGGTCCAGATCATGGGCGTCCAGGTCGGCACGATCGACAAGATCGAGCCGGCGGGCGAAAAGATGAAGGTCACCTTCCACTACGAGAACAAGTACAAGGTGCCGCACGACGCGACCGCGTCGATCCTGAACCCGAGCCTGGTGGCCTCGCGCACCATCCAGCTGTCGCCGCCCTACACCGGCGGACCGGAGCTCGAGGACGGCGCCGTGCTCGACACCGACCGCACCCAGGTGCCGGTCGAGTACGACGACCTGCGCGACTCGATCAGCCGGCTGCTCACCGATCTGGGCCCGACCCGCGAGCAGCCCAAGGGGCCGTTCGGCGACATCATCGAATCGGCCGCCGACGGCTTCGCCGGCAAGGGCAAGCAGCTCAACGAGACCCTCAACAACCTGTCGGAGGCGTTGTTCGCGCTCAACGAGGGCCGCGGCGACTTCTTCAGTGTCATCAAGAGCCTGGCGATGTTCGTCAACGCGCTGCACCAGAGCGACCAGCAGTTCGTCGCGCTGAACAACGACCTCGCCCGGTTCACCAACGCGTTCACCGACTCGGACCGCGAGGTGGCCAACGCGCTGCAGGACCTCAACGAACTCCTCACCACGACAAGGGAATTCATCGACGAGAACGGTGAGGTGCTGGCACACGACGTGCAGAACCTGGCCGACGTCACCAACGCGATCCTGCAGCCGGAGCCCCGCGACGGTCTGGAGACCGCACTGCACGCCTATCCGAACGTCGCGGCGAACCTGATGAACATCTCGTCGCCGAATGCCGGCGGCATCGTCTCCATGCCGGTGATCTCGAACTTCGCCAACCCGATGCAGTTCCTGTGCAGCGCGATCCAGGCCGGCAGCCGGCTGGGTTACCAGGACTCGGCGGAACTGTGCGCGCAGTACCTGGGCCCGATCCTCGACTCGATCAAGTTCAACTACCTGCCGTTCGGTGCCAACCAGCTGCAGACGGCGATGACGCTGCCGAAGCAGATCGCCTACTCCGAGGAGCGGCTGCGCCCGCCGCCGGGGTACAAGGACACCACCGTGCCGGGCATCTTCTCCCGCGACACCCTGTTCTCGCACGGCAACCACGAACCGGGTTGGATCGTCGCGCCCGGTATGCAGGGTGTCGAGGTGCAGCCGTTCACCAGGAACATGCTGACCCCGGAGTCGCTGGCCGAGTTGATGGGCGGCCCCGACATCGTGCCGCCGCCGGCGCCGCCGGCGTTCGGCACCACCCGCAACGGCAACCTGCCCGGTCCGCCGAACGCGTTCGACCAGAACAACCCGTTGCCGCCGCCGTGGTATCCGCAGCCGGGCCCGCCGCCGGCGCCCGCGCCCGGTGTCATCCCGGGCGATCCGGCTCCGGTGAACGCCCCCGCCGCCCCGGCGGCACCGGCGCCCGCGGCGCCGTCCGGTCCGCTGTTGCCGGCCGAGGCAGGAGGCTGATCGCGATGACGAAGTGGACCAAGGTGGTGCGCCGCTCGGTCGCGCTGTCGGTGGCGGCCCTCGTGCTCACCTCCTGCGGGTCGTGGAAAGGCATCTCGAACGTGCCGTTGCCGGGTGGGCCCGGCACCGGGTCGGAGCGCACCACGATCTACGTGCAGATGCCGGATACGTTGGCGCTGAACGTGAACAGCCGGGTGCGGGTGGCCGACGTCTACGTCGGGCGGGTGCGCTCGATCGAGCTGCGGAACTGGGTCGCGACGCTGACGCTGGATCTGGAACCGAACATCGCGCTGCCGACCAACACGCTGGCCAAGATCGGGCAGACCAGCCTGCTGGGTTCCCAGCACGTCCAGCTCGACCTGCCGCCGGACCCGGCCCCGGAGAAGCTCAAGACCGGTGACACGATCCCGCTGCGGAACGCGTCGGCGTTCCCGACCACCGAACGGGTACTGGCCAGCATCGCGTCGATCCTGACCGGCGGTGGCGTCGCGAACCTGGAGACGATCCAGACCGAGGTCTACAACGTGCTCAACGGCCGTGCCGACCAGATCCGCACCTTCCTCGGCCAGCTCGACACGTTCACCGCCGAACTGAACCAGCAGCGCGCCGACATCACGCGGGCCATCGACTCCACCAACCGGCTGCTGTCGATCGTCGCGCAGCGCAACGAGACCCTCGATGCGGTGCTGACCGAATTCCCGCCGCTGATCGAACATTTCGCCGAGACCCGGGACCTGTTCGCCGACGCCGTCGAGTCCCTCGGCCGCATCAGCAACGCCGCGGTGGACGCGCTCGAGCCGGCCAGCGACGACATCAACACCAACCTGGCCAACCTGCAGCGGCCGCTGCGCGAGCTGGGCAAGTCCGGGCCGTATCTGCTCGGCGCGCTGAAGGTGTTCCTCACCGCGCCGTACAGCATCGAGAACGTGCCCAAGGCGATCCGCGGCGACTACATCAACGCGTCGCTGACGGTCGACCTGACGCTGTCGGCCATCGACAACGGGTTCTTCTCCGGCACCGGCGTTTCCGGCATGCTCCGTGCGCTCGAACAGGCGTGGGGCCGCGACCCGAACACGATGATCCCCGACGTGCGGTTCACCCCGAACCCGAACTCGGCGCCGAACGGGCCTCTCATCGAG
>NZ_LMVQ01000359.1 GCF_001545925.1 Mycobacterium sp. NAZ190054
CGGCGGTGGTTCAGCGTCGCCGCCACGTCGGCCAGGCTCACCTCCGCGGCCTGCGGCGACTGCAGCCACTCGGCCAGCCGCCCGGCCAGCGACGCGACCCGGGCCGGGGTCTTACCGGTCACCACCAGCGTGCTCACCGGCGGTTCCGGTTGTGCCGCCACAGGTTCGGTTTCCGGCGCCTGCTCGACGACGATGTGCGAATTGGTGCCGCTGACCCCGAACGACGACACCGCGGCGCGACGCGGCCGGTCGCCGACGATGTCGGGCCACGGCAGCGACTCGGATGCGATGTGGAACTTCTGCGCACCCTCGCCGGCCTGCGGGGTCAGCGTGGTGAAGTGCAGCTGCTTCGGGATGTGACCGTGGTGCACGCTGAGCACGGTCTTGATGAAGCCGGTGACGCCGGAGGCGGACTCCAGGTGGCCCATGTTGGTCTTGACCGAGCCGAGCACCAGTGGGGCGGAGTCCTTGCGGTCGCCGTAGACGGCCGACAGCGCGTCCAGCTCGATCGGGTCACCGAGAGAGGTGCCGGTGCCGTGGGCCTCGATGTAGTCGATGTCCGACGGGTCAAGGCGCGAGGACTGCAGCGCCCTGCGCATCAGCTCCTGCTGGGCGGGGCCGTTGGGCACGGTCTGGCCGCTGCTGGCGCCGTCCTGGTTGACCGCAGAGCCGCGCACCACCGCGAGCACGCGGTCACCGTCGCGCTGCGCGTCAGACAGGCGCTTGAGCACCACCACGCCCGCGCCCTCGCTGCGCACGTAACCGTCGGCGGCGGCGTCGAACGTCTTGCACTTGCCGTCCGGGGCCAGCATGCCCCAGCGCGAACACGCGATGTTGTTCTCCGGCGACAGGATCAGGTTCACCCCGGCGGCCAGCGCGTGGTCGCTCTCGCCGCGGCGCAGGCTCTGGCACGCCAGGTGGATCGACACCAGCGACGACGAGCACGCGGTGTCGCTCACCACGGCCGGTCCGCGCACCCCGAGGAAGTACGACAGCCGTCCGGCAGCGAAGTTCGGGGCGTTGCCGAACGGGATGTACGGGTCGATGTCCTCGGGCCGCAGCTTGCCGACGATCGAGTGGTAGTAGTCGTTGGTCGTCAGGCCGACGAACACCCCGGTCGAGGAGCCACGCAGGGTGCGCGGGTTGATCCCGGCGTCCTCGAGCGCCTCCCAGGCGACCTCGAGCAGCAACCGCTGCTGCGGATCCATCGCGGCGGCCTCACGCGGGGCGATGGAGAAGAACTCGGCGTCGAACTCGTCGGGCTTCCACGACGTCAGGAAGCCGCCCTCACGGTTGACGATGGTGCCCGGCACGGTGTGGTCGGGCGAGTAGAACTCGTCGGCGTCCCACCGGTCGGCGGGCACGCGGATCACGCCACTTTCGCCGTCGCACAACAACTTCCAGAAATCGTCCGCGTTGTCGACCCCGCCGGGCAGCCGGCAGCCGATGCCGACAACGGCGATCGGCTCGGTCTCGGCCTTCTCGGCCGCCGCCAGCCGCGCGGTCAGATCGTCGATCTTGCGCAGGGCCTCGGTGATGATCGCCCGGCGATCGGGGGTGGCGGGCTTCGAAGACGCTTGGGTCATTCCACTCAACTCAATCTTTCCGACAGTCTCGCCAGCAGTTCGTCCTCGGCGAGGTCGTCGTAGGCGTCCTCTTGGACGGTGGGGTCGCCTTCGACGTCCTTGTCGTGGTCCCCACCCTCGGTACCGGCGGTCTCGATTATCTCAGGAAGCACCGTTGCCAGATAATCGGTGAGCGCTTCCACCGTCGGGTAGTCGAAGACCACCGACGCCGGAAGCGGCTCCCCTAGGCTTTCGCTCAGCGAACGCTGCAACGTTACGCTCATCAGCGAATCCATTCCGAATTGGAAGAACCCCACCGTCGGGTCCAGCGTGTGCGCCGAGGCGAGTCCCATCGCGGCGGCGACCTGCGCCAACACATGGTCGGTGAGCATCTCGACGCGCCGCCGCGGCTCGCACTCCTTGAGCTCCCGGCGAAATCGGGTGTCCCCTGTCAGCGACGCCTGGCCGGTGGCGGTCTCCTCGGCGAGCAGGTCGTCGAGGATGTGCAGTTGCGCCCGGGTGTGATACGCCGCGGCCAGCCTCGGCCAGTCGGCGGCGACCACCGTGGCGCGGGCCGGCGCCTGCGGTCCCACGAACGAGCGCAGCGCGGTGATCGCGACCGCGTCGTCCATCGGCTCCAGGCCGGACTCCTGGGTGGCCTGCCGCTCGAACCCGGTCTGCACGTCGGCCAGCGACTTCCACAGACCCCAGTTGATCGCGGACGCGGGTAGTCCCGCGGCGCGGCGCGCGAACGCGAACGTGTCCAGGAACGTGGTCGTGGCCGCGTAGTGCGCCAGCCACCGTGAGCCGAGCACCCCGGAGATCGACGAGAACAACACGAACTGCTCGACCGGATGGCCGAGCGACAGCGTGTGCAGCAGTGCGGCGGCGTCCATCTTCGGCCGGAACATCGCCACCACGTCGTCGTGGCCCATCTCGGCCAGCGTGACCGGGCCGCCGCTCATCGCGGCGAGGTAGACGCCCTTCAGCGGTGGCAGGTCGGCCCCGAACCGGTCGAACACCGCGCGCAGCGAGGCCTCGTCGGACGCGTCCGCGGCGGCGGTGACGAGCGTGGCGCCCGCTTCGGCCAGCCGTGCGGTCAGCTCGTCGAGCCGGTTGCCCGGGTTGCGCGACACCGCGACGACGGTCCTGGCGCCCATGGCGACGAGCTGCTCGATCAGATCCGGGTGCCGTGGTGCACCCTGCTCGGAGGTGGTGGTGATGGTGCGGCGTTTGCCGCGCACCGCGCCCGAGATTCCACAGATGCGCATCAGCCGGGCCACCTGATCGCGGCCCAT
>NZ_LMVQ01000360.1 GCF_001545925.1 Mycobacterium sp. NAZ190054
TAAGGCACGATGGGCAGTGAGGTGGAAGCCCGCATTGAACGCGTTCGCGATCACCTTCAACGGCCGGATCACTCCGACTGGCAACTAACCGATGCCAAGTCAGATCCACCGTTTATCTGACAGTCCCGGTCCAGCCGCCGTCTGGGTTGACGCTGCGGTTGTGGGGTCCGCAGGCCAGGCCGAGTTCGTCGATGTTGGTGTTGCCGCCGTCGGCCCAGTCGGTGACGACGTGGTGGACCTGGGAGCCGTAGGCGCCGATGGTGCAGCAGGGTTTGGTGCATCCGCCGTCGCGGGCGATCAGCATGATCCGTTGGGCCGGGGTGGCGGTGCGTTTGGCGCGGAACAGATCCAGCGCTGAGCCGGTCGCGTTGTCGAACACGGCCAGGTAGTGGTTGGCGTGTCCGGCCAGCCGGATCACCTCTTTGATGGGCATGACGGTGCCGCCGCCGGTGGTGCCGACCCCGGCGCGGGATTGCAGGTCTTGCAGGGTGGTGCGGATGATGATCGAGACCGGCAGTCCGTTGAGTTTCCCGAGGTCGCCGCTCATCAGGGCGATCCGCCCGACGGCGACCAGCGCGTCGTGTTGGCGTTGGGTCAGGCTGCGGTGGTCGTTGTCGATCTGGGCTTGGGTCGGTGTGCCGGAGGTACACGGTTGGGGGTCGTCGGGGTTACACATTCCGGGTGCGGCGTACTTGGCGAGGATCGCTTCGAGCACCGCGCGTGCTTCCGGGGTGAGCTGGGCGGTCATCGCGCTCATCCCGTCGGGGCCTTGTTTGCTGATCGTGACGCCGCGTTTGCGGGCGTGTTCGGTGTCGTCGGGTTCGGGGCCGTCCTGATCGAGCAGGAACAGCGTCAACTCCGCGCAGTCTTTGAGTTCTTTGGGTCCGTTGCCGGCCGCGGTGTGCACCAGGTCGGCCTCGAACTGCTCGCGGGTCGTGGTGTGAAGCGCCCTGGGTTTCCCGGAGGCACGGGCTATTGGATTCCGATCAAGGGTTGGTCGGTCCGGTATGCATCGTAGAACGCGGCTTCGAACTCGGCAGGTGGGATGTCGCCGAGGTAGCTGTGCAGTCTGCGGGTGTTGTGCCAGTAGACCCAGCTGAGCGTCGCCAACTCGACGTCTTCGTCGGTCTTCCATGGCCCACTGCGGGCGGGGCCGTAGATCAATTCGGCCTTGTAGTAGCCGTTCACCGTCTCCGCGAGAGCGTTATCGAAACTGTCCCCAACGGTCCCGATTGACGGGACGGCGCCGATCTCAGCGAGCCTTTCCCCGTAGCGAATGGAGGTGAATTGCGACCCGGCATCGGAGTGACATCTCAAGCCTGGCAACATATTTCCACGTGACCACCTAGCCATCTCCACCGCGTCGAGGACCATCGAGGTGCGCATATGCTGGCCGCCCGCCACCCCACGATCATCCGCGAATACGCATCGATGATGAAGCACACATACGCCACCCCGGCCCAGGTCGGCACGAACGTCAGATCGGTCACCCAGAGCTGGTTCGGGGCCGTCGCGGTGAAATTTCGCTTCACCAGATCCGGATGCCGCGCCGCGGCCGGGTCGGGTTTGGTGGTGCGGACCCGTTTGCCGCGCCGGACTCCTCCGATGCCGGCGGCGCGCATCAGCCGGGCCACCTGATCGCGGCCGACGTCATAGCCCTCGCGGCGGGCGGTTTTCCAGAGCTTGCGGGCCCCGTAGACGCAGTAGTTGTCTTTCCAGAGCTGACACAACGCCGGCCCCAGGACGGCGTCACGCTGGGCCCGCGCCGACAGAACCCGGGCTTTGGCGTCGTAATAGGTGCTCAGGGCCACCTGCAGGCCTGCGCTGCGCAGAACCCTGCAGATGGGCTCGACCCCGAACTCCTCGCGATTGGCGTCGATGAACTCGACTATTTCTTGTGTTGGCGGTCGAGCTCCGCCCCGAAGAAACTCGCCGCTCGTTTCAGAATCTCGTTGGCACGCTTGAGTTCTCGAATCTCCTGCTCGAGTTCCTGCACCCTCTTCGACTCCGAGGTGCTCACCCCGGGAGCCAGACCCTCGTCGATATCGGCCTGGCGGACCCAGGTGCGCACCGACTCCACGCCGTAGCCGAGCTGGCGAGCAACGCGCTGCACCGTGCCCTGCTCGGTCCCCAGCTCAGCCCGCAAGGTGCGGACCATCCGCACCGCGGCGGCCTTCTCCTCAGCACTGTATCGACGTGTCGTCGGCTTCCCGGGCGACTGTTCCTTCGGCATACCTGCATCCTCGTTTCCAAGGTCAGGAGCCTCCGGGATTTCCAGGGCGCTTCAGTGTCGACCCAGCCGGGCAGCTTGTTGACCGCTTTGCGGATCACCTCGACGTGTTCGGCGGTGATCAGCCCGTGGGCTTGGGCGACCGCTGTGGCGGGCAGCACCGGCGGCAGCGACGGCCCGGTGAATGCCTGGCGCGGCGCCAACAGGGCGGCTTCGGTCAACCTGCGGTGGGCCTCGCTGGTCGAGATCCGCCAGCGCACCGTGAGCACTTCTTTCCACGATTTCGCCCCCATTGCCTGGGGGGTGGCCTCGGCCTGCAGGCGGGCCAGCAGGCGGTGACTCATCGTGGGCAGCCGACACCCCAGGGTTTCGAGTTCATCCAGGGCCGCCATCAGCTCGGGTCGGGTCAGCAGGTCGACCTCACAGGTGGCCACCTCGTCGAAGGCGGCACACAACCCGCTCACCGCGTCCTGCAAGTCGATCCCCGACATACTTTCGAACAAACTTACTGCTTATCTGCTTAAGTGGACTAGCAGCGATCAGAATTCGCCGTAGGTATCGCTGGTGATGAATTCGGTGGCATCGTCGTTGGACGAGAACGGCTCTGACGTGCGGCTGACAAGCTCACTCAAC
>NZ_LMVQ01000361.1 GCF_001545925.1 Mycobacterium sp. NAZ190054
CGACCATCCGCGAGACCCGGCGCCGCCTGGACGACACCGGCCTTTTCGTGCTGGACATCGAGGTGCTGCGGTTACGCCCCGAGACCCGGGTGCGGGACGACTTCGCCGCCTTCCTGGAAACCGGCGCAGAAGTCGAGCATCTCCTGGGTTTCGGCGATCCCGCCGATCAGCGAACCGGCGAGGCTGCGCCGCCCGAAGACGAGCGCGCCGGCCGGCACCTGCATCGGGTGTTCGGGCATGCCGAGCTCGACCAGCGTGCCGTCCAGCTTGAGCAGCTTGAGGTAGTCCTCCAGCTGCAGGTTGGCCGAGACGGTGTTGAGGATCAGGTCGAACTTGCCCCGCAGCTCCTTGAAGGTGTCGCGGTCACTGGTGGCGCGGTAGTCGGCGGCGCCGAGCCGCAGACCGTCCTCCATCTTCTTCAGCGACTGGCTCAGCACCGTCACCTCGGCGCCCATCGCGGCGGCGAGCTTGACCGCCAGATGTCCGAGCCCGCCCAGGCCGATCACCGCGACGTTCTTGCCGGGGCCGGCATTCCAGTGGTGCAGCGGCGAATACGTGGTGATGCCCGCACACAGCAGCGGCGCGGCCTTGTCCAGCGGGATGGCGTCGGGAATGGTCAGCACGTAGTTCTCGTCGACGACGATCGCGCCGGCGTAGCCGCCCTGCGTGCGCTCGCCGTCCCGGCCCACCGCGTTGTACGTGCCGACCATCCCGCTGCCGGTGCAGTACTGCTCCTCACCGGCGCGGCACGCCTCACACTCGCGGCAGGAGTCGACGAAACAGCCGACACCGACTCGGTCGCCGACCTTGAATTTGGTTACCTCGGAACCGATCTCGGTGACGACTCCGGCGATTTCATGTCCCGGCACGATCGGGTACTCGGGCAGCCCCCACTCGCCGCGCACGGTGTGGATGTCGGAGTGGCAGATGCCGGCGAAGTGGATGTCGAACGCCACGTCGTGCGGTCCGACGGCGCGACGCGTGATGGTCGTCCTGGTCAGCGGGGCGTCGGCGGACGTGGCTGCGTACGCGGAAACAGTGCTCATCAATACCTCGTGTCTCATCGATTGTTGGTTCACCGCACCCGCGGGCGTCGTGGACGCGGAAGAACTGCCGCGACGGTGCGGCCGACTGCTGTCCAACCGCGCGAGCCGGCGGGTTAATCCCGCAACAGCCGGTGCGATCAGTTGATGGGGGCGTTGACCCATCGTAGGTCGGCGAGCATTCCGCGGGCGGCCACGACGCCCTGCCCGGTGTGCCACACCTCGTTGTTCACCGCGAAGACGCGGTCGTCACGGTTGGCCGACAGGCGCCGCCATGCGTCGCTCTCGAGCACTTCGGGGGCGCGTTGGCGGGCTTCAGCCGTGGCGAACGACACATAGACGATGTCGCCGTCGGCGATCGAGAAGTCCGGCGAATCGCCCAGATCCTCGTCCGAGATGCCGACCTCGACGTAGGGCTTGTCGGTGAACCGCTGGGCGGCCGGGCGATCCACCCCGACGTCGGCCAGCACGCTGCCGGGGAAGCTGTCGGGGCCGAACACTCTCATGGTGGTGTCGGTGAACTGCACCACCGACGCCTGAAAGTGGGTGGCGTCGTTGTCCTGTCCGGTTCTGTCGGCTTGGCGGTCGAAGTCCTCGATCACGCCGTTCGCGGCGTCCGCGCGGCCGGTGGCCGCCCCGACGGCGCGCAGCGTGTCCTTCCACGCCGCGCCCGAAGGGCCGGTGAAGACGGTCGGCGCGATCTCGGAGAGCTCGGGGTGTTCCCCGGCCGTCGGCCCCACCGTCCCGAGGATCAGATCCGGGTCGGCTGCCCGGATCGCGTCGAGATCGGGATCGCTGCGGCTCCCGGCGCCGGGCAGCTCGTGGATCACCGTGCCGAGGTAGGCCGGCTGCGTCTCGGAGCCGTCGGGCAGCGCGGCGGCCACGATGCGGGACTGCAGCCCGAGCGCGCACAACGCGTCGAGATGGTCGCCGGAGAGCACGACGATGCGCTGCGGGTCCGCGGGGACCGTGGTGACCTCCGGAATCGGGGGAGAGACGCCGTGCGCCGTCGCGTTGCGCACCTCCCGCTCCGGCGGTCCCTCGTCGAGCCGCGCCGGTTCGGGCGCGCACGACTCGTCGGGTCTGCGGTCGTTACCGAGTACGCCCGCGCTCGCGATGCGGGTCACGCTGGTGGTGATCGCGGCCGGCCCGGGGCCGTCGGCCGGGGCGTCCCCGGAGGAGCCGCAGCCGTTGAGCGCGAACACCACGACCGCGGTGCCGACGGCGGTCAGACCCGCCGACCGGGAGATCCAGCGACCCGCCCGCGCTCCCGTGATCAGCACGGGCCGACGTTAACATCCGGCTGTCGCCCGGCTGGTCAGGGCGCGTCCCCCGCACGGTGCCCGGCCTATTACGACGGTTTGTAGGACCACCCCGACCCCGGTCGGTCAGGGAGGTTAGGATTCATACGAATCGTCGGCCCCGCCGACTGTTCGATCCGGTATTACCGGTCAGCGATACGGAAGGTTGGAGGACCAGTTGGTAGCGGAAGCGCCCCCAATCGGAGAACTCGAGGCCCGGCGGCCGTTCCCGGCACGGCTGGGGCCCAAGGGCAACCTGATCTACAAACTGATCACCACCACCGATCACAAGCTGATCGGCATCATGTACTGCGTCGCGTGCTTCGCGTTCTTCCTGATCGGTGGCCTGATGGCGCTGTTCATGCGCACCGAGCTGGCCGCGCCCGGTCTGCAGTTCCTGTCCAACGAGCAGTTCAACCAGCTGTTCACCATGCACGGCACGGTAATGCTGCTGTTCTACGCGACACCGATCGTGTTCGGGTTCGCCAACCTGGTGCTGCCGCTGCAGATCGGCG
>NZ_LMVQ01000362.1 GCF_001545925.1 Mycobacterium sp. NAZ190054
CGCGCCGATCGGCACCGATAGTCTGGTCGACGACATGAGTAATCGGCGGTCGCCCGGGGGGCCAGGTTGGATGCCGAGGCTTGCGTGGCGGCTGTTCCAGATTCTGACGCTCGCGGCGCTGGCCGCGCTCGGCTGCGCCGTCACGGTCACGTTGTCCGGGTGCGCGTTCCAGGGCGTGAACTCGCTGCCGCTGCCCGGTGCGGTGGGTCGCGGTGGGGACGCGGTCACCTACCACATCCAGGTCCCCAACGTGGCGACGCTGGAATCGAATTCGCCGGTGATGATCGACGACGTGGTGGTCGGCAGCGTCGGCAAGATGACGGTGCAGAGCTGGCACGCCGATGTCGAGGTCTCCGTCAAGCCAGACGTGGTGATCCCCGCGAACGCCGTGGCCACGGTCGGGCAGACCAGCTTGCTCGGATCGATGCACCTGGCGTTGAACCCACCGCTGGGCGAGGCGCCGAGCGGGCGTCTGGCGCCTGGTGCGACGCTGCGTCTGAACTCGGCGTCGACGTATCCGACGACCGAGCAGACGCTGTCCTCGCTGTCGACGGTCGCCAACGGCGGAGGACTCGGTCAGATCGGCGACATCATCCACAACATGAGCGCCGGTCTCGCCGGACGCGAGAACGAAGCCCGGCAACTGTTGCAGCGCCTCGACAATTTCGTCGGGGTGCTCGACGAGCAGCGCGACAACATCGTCGAATCCATCACCCAGTTGCGGCGCGTCTCGGGCACATTCGCCGACCAGCAGGAGGTGATCGATCGGGCGCTCGAAGAACTCCCGCCGGCCATCGACGTGCTGATCCGGGAACGCCCCCAGTTCACCACCGCGCTGCAGAAACTGGGCGAGTTCAGCGACACCGCCACTGACCTGGTCAACGACGCGGGCGACGACCTGATCAAGGATCTCGAGAAGCTCGGCCCGGTGCTCGGCGCGCTGGCCGACGTAGGTCCCGGCCTCAACCTGGCCCTGCTGTGGATGACGGCCTTCCCGTACGGTCCGACGTTCGCCGACCGCATCACCCGCGGCGACTACATCAACCTGTACGCGATCTTCGACATCACGTATCCGCGGCTGAAGAAGACCCTGCTGCTGGGCACCCGGTGGGGCGATGAGAACGCGAAAATGATTCCGGCGCCCGGTGATCCGTACTACCTGAACTACTCGTACGATCCGCTGAAACTCGGTGTCGCGCCGCCCCCGCAGGAAGCGTTGCCACCGCCACCGGAGGGGGCGGCGGGCGCACCGGCGCTTCCACCGATCACCGAGCCGCTGTTGCCGGTGGCGCCGCCGCCCGCGGCGCCGTGGCTGCCGCAGTCGCAACCGATCACGCCGGGCCAGATCTTTGCCGGGCCCTACAATGCCGAGGCTTCGCCGGCGCCGGCTGTGCCGACACCGGGAGGTGGTGGCTGATGCTGACCCGTTTCGTACGGAACCAGCTGATCATCTTCACGATCGCGTCGATCGTCGGCGTGGCGGTGATGCTGTTCGCCTACATGCAGGTGCCCACGCTGCTCGGTATCGGGCGGTTGGCGGTGACCCTGGAGCTGCCCGAATCCGGTGGGCTGTACCGCTTCAGCAACGTGACCTACCGCGGCGTTCAGGTCGGCAAGGTCACCGAGGTGAAACTGACCGAGAACGGCGCGGAAGCGACTCTGTCGCTGGACACCTCGCCGGATATCCCCGCGGATCTGCGTGCCGAGGTGCGCAGTGTCTCCGCCGTCGGCGAGCAGTATGTGGAACTGCTGCCGCAGACCGACGGCGGACCGTTCCTGGAGAACGGGTCCCGCATCCCGGCATCGCTGACCTCGGTGCCCCAGCAGGTGGGCCCGATGCTGGACCAGTTGAGCGCGATGGTGGGCAGCCTGCCCAAGGACCGGATCCCGGACCTGCTGGACGAGACCTTCAAGGCCTTCAACGGGGCGGGACCCGACTTCGGTTCCCTGCTCGACTCCGCGACCACGGTGGCCCAGGATGCCAACGGCGTCTCCGACCAGATGCGCACCCTCATCGACGACAGTGGACCGCTGCTGGAGTCGCAGGCGGAGACCACCGACGCCATCCGCACGTGGGCGCGCAGCCTCAACGGCATCTCGGCGCAGGTGGTGCAGAACGATCCGCAGGTGCGCGCGCTGCTCGAGCGCGGCCCCGGCTTCGCCGACGAGGTCAGTTCCCTTCTGAACCAGGTGAAGCCGACGCTGCCGATCCTGCTGGCCAACCTGACCACGGTGGGGCAGACCCTGCTCACCTATAACCCGGCCCTGGAGCAGCTGCTCGTGCTGTTCCCCGGGATCATCGCCGCGCAGCAGTCCTTCGGTCTGCCGCAGAACAGCCCGACGGGCCTGCCAACGGGTGACTTCGCGTTGACGATCAGCGATCCCAACCCGTGCTCGGTCGGCTTCCTGCCGCCGTCGCAGTGGCGGTCACCGGAGGACGAGACCGTCATCGACACCCCGGATGGTCTGTACTGCAAACTGCCGCAGGACTCTCCGCTGAACGTCCGCGGTGCGCGCAACTATCCCTGCATCGAGCATCCCGGAAAGCGTGCGCCCACAGTCGAACTCTGCAACGACCCGCGCGGGTTCGTCCCGTTGGCGATGCGTAACCATCTCACGGGCCCGTACCCGTTCGATCCGAACCTCGTCAAGCAGGGCATTCCGATCGACAACCGGGTCGAGGGCGAGGACCGCATCCACCCGACCCGCGCTGGCCCGACGGTGCCAGGATCGCGGTGCAGTTCGTGCTGAACTACGAGGAGGGCGCCGAGAACAGCGTGCTGCACGGCGACCCGGCTTCAGCTCGGAAGAGCGGCGTGTAGGGGAGGGTGGTAGAGTCTGGGGGGGGGGCTGGTAGT
>NZ_LMVQ01000363.1 GCF_001545925.1 Mycobacterium sp. NAZ190054
CGGCCTGGTGTTCCAGGACCCATTCTCGTCGCTGAACCCCCGTGGCCGCGTGGGCGATTCGATCGCAGAACCCCTGGTGGTGCACAAACTGGCCGACGGCAAAGCGGCCCGGCGACGGCGCGTCGAGGAACTGCTCGGCCTGGTGGGGCTGCCCACGGAGTTCGCGCACAGGTATCCGCACGAGCTCTCCGGCGGGCAACGGCAACGCGTCAGCATCGCCCGTGCGCTGGCCGCCGAGCCGGATCTGTTGATCCTCGACGAGGCGACGGCATCGCTGGACGTGTCGGTGCAGGCGCGGGTGCTGGACCTGCTGTCTCGGTTGCAGCGCGAACTCGGCCTGACCTACCTGCTCATCGGGCACGACCTGGCGGTGATCCGGCAGGTCAGCCACGAGGTGCTCGTGATGCGTGACGGCGCCGTGGTGGAGAACCGCCCCGCCGACGAACTCTTCGCATCGCCGCAGCAGGAGTACACGCGGGCGCTGCTCGCGGCGGTCCCGCCGGTGAAACCGCGCTCCGCCGTGTGACGTTGGCGAGGCCCGTGAGAAGGTCGTGGGCATGAGTCAGCTGAGCGGCAAGGTCGCGTTGGTCACTGGTGCATCCGCGGGTCTGGGAGCGGCGACGGCGAAACTGTTCGCCGACCGCGGCGCAACGGTGTTCGGCATCGCACGCGATGCCGACCGGATGGCCGAGGTGTTCGCCGACATTCCCGGCGGCAGTTACTCGTCGGTGGACATCACCTCTGCCGCGGCGTGCGCACAGGCGGTCGCCGACTGTGTCGACCGATTCGGCCGGCTCGACGTGTTGGCCAACATCGCCGGCTTCCACAAGATGCGGCACACGGTCTCGATGACCGACGGCGACTGGGATGCCGATCTGTCGGTGAACCTGAACGGCCCGTTCTATCTGTGCCGGGCGGCGCTGCCGCACCTGCTGGAGTCGGGCGGCAACATCGTCAACGTCGCGTCGATCGCCGGCGTCGAGGGCGAGGTGTACTCGGCCGGTTACTGCGCGGCCAAGCACGGGCTGATCGGGTTGACGCGCGCGCTGGCCGTCGAATTCACCAAGGAGCGGCTGCGGGTCAACGCGATCTGCCCCGGTGGCATGCCGACTGCGCAGACCACCGAGTTCGAGGCTCCGGAGAACGCCGACTGGGATCTGATCATGCGGATCGCCTCACCGCGGGGATTCATGGAGACCGAGGACGTGGCGAAGACGATCGCGTTTCTGGCCAGCGACGACGCCGCGGCCATCCACGGCGCGGTGTATCGCGTCGACAACGGCAAGGGGGCCGGCTGAGCCGGGGAGTCAGAATGGCGGAGGTTGGTAGGTCGCTGCGAGCCATTCTTGGTGTCGGCGTTCACGTTCGGCGTTGATCTCGATGCGCAGCCGGCGTTCGCGCGCGATCCGGGCCTGCCGCTCCTGCTCACGGGTTCTGGTCCGCTTCGGCATCATTGCGATCTTGCCAGCGGGTTCGTCGGGGACCTCGACTTCGGGCAGGGGCGCGGTCGGTGTCGCCAAAGTCGGAAACAGCAGCCCGCCAAGTGGTTCGGTGGCGTAGACATGCCCGGTCGGCGCCGTCAGCACGACCGTGCCGTCACGGCGCTGCTCGTCACGCCATCCGTAGACCCCGGTGAGGAACGTCTTGATCACATGGTGGGCACGGCAGTAATGCTTCAACCCCGACGCATGGGTGACCCCGAACGGCCACCGCGTCGTATGGTCGACATCGCAGCGCTCCACCGGAGCGTCGCAACCGGGGAACCGGCATGTCAGATCGCGCCACTGCAGGAAGTCCTTGAGTCCGGCCGACGGCCGATAACCCTTCTCCGGTTCGGCGCCGGGCAGGCGCACGGGCTTGAGCTTTGCGGTCCTGGCCGCGGCACGGACCTCCTCGGCCGGCAACACCCCGAACCCGGACAGATACCCCGGCTTGTCGCCGGCGCCGTCCACTGTGGCCTGCTCGGCAAGAATGTGGATCACCACCTGCGCGGCGGACTCCCTCAGCACCGCAGCTGCGCAATCCTCGGCGCCGCACTGGCAGGCCAGGCTCGACTCCCCTCTCCCCAAGGCGCCTGCCGCATCGGCGCGCAGGTTGTTGTGCGTGCGCGGATCATTGGGGCACACCGTCGCCGCGATCGCCTCGAGTCGCTGATCCAGCGCCGCGGCATCGCGCGCATTCATCACTCCCCCGGCAAAAGCCATCCCCGGCATATCTGGTATCACGTCGAAGTACCGGTTGTCCTTGGCCACCGGCGGTACCCGTACGCCGGCCGGATCGAAATCTGCCACGTACAAGTCCACCCGATCGCGAAGCTTCTTCTTGGACAACCGCATCCAGCGAGACAACTTCGGCGCGATGGCCTCGTCAAGGGCACCGATCACGTCGTCCTCGACATTCTCGGTGCGCGTCAGCACCATCTGCACCATCCGGAAATCGATGTCGCCGCGCGCGAAGGCTTCGGCGACTCTGGGCAACCGGGTGTACAGCGACACCGCCATCGACACCTGGTTCCTCGCCCGCGACCGGCTGATGTTCTGCGCCGCCGACACTTCCGCAGCCACCGCCTCGTACACGTCGGTGCGCAAGAAGCCGGCTTCGGTGTATTCGCGCTTGCGGCATCGGAACAACACAGCTACCGCCTCGAGCCGCTGCGCGATCGCGGCTGATTCGGCGCGCGCCGCCAACCCCATCGCATCGATGAGATCCTTCGGCTCGGCGCTGTCGAACATGTGTGCGGCTCCTCAGGTTCTTGTGGGTAGCTGAGGGTGCAGTCCGCCGAGGCAGAGATAGATCATTGAGGTCAGTGTTCGGGCTGAGTGGTGGCCGTAGCCGCGGGCGTTGATGAGGC
>NZ_LMVQ01000364.1 GCF_001545925.1 Mycobacterium sp. NAZ190054
AGCGCCTGCAGCGCCGCCTCGATCTCGCCGACGGCGCCGGCGCTCAGGTGCGGACCGGGCACCACGGTGGCGCGGGCGTCCGGGCCCTCTCCGTCGCTGACGACGGGCACGATCAGGACCGACGAGTCGGACCGGCGCTTGGGCAGCGCGCTGGCGACCGTGACGGCGGGGGACTGGTAACCGGCTGAGGTGCTCACGGGGATTCACCCTAGCGATGCGGTTCAGGAGCGGCGCGCTACTAGTGTGGTTCGCCGTGAGCGACAACCTGCTGGCCGGACCTCTGGAGAACCGTCACCGCGAGCTCGGAGCGAGCTTCGCCGAATTCGGCGGCTGGTCGATGCCGGTGTCGTATGCCGGCACGGTGGCCGAGCACACCGCCACCCGCACCACCGTGGGCCTGTTCGACGTCAGCCACCTGGGCAAGGCGCTGGTGAAGGGGCCGGGCGCGGCCGAGTTCGTCAACTCGGCCTTCACCAACGACCTGCGCCGGATCGGCCCGGGCAAGGCGCAGTACACGCTGTGCTGCACCGAGGACGGCGGAGTGATCGACGACCTGATCGCCTACTACGTCTCCGACGACGAGATCTTCCTGGTGCCCAACGCCGCCAACACCGCGGCCGTCGTCGCCGCGCTGCAGGAACGTGCCCCGGACGGGGTGACCGTCACCGACGAGCATCGCTCGCGGGCGGTGCTCGCGGTGCAGGGGCCCAGGTCGGCCGACGTGGTCGGCGGGCTCGGGCTGCCCACGGACATGGACTACATGGGCTACGCCGACGCCGGATTCAAGGGCGTCGAGGTGCGGGTCTGCCGTACCGGCTACACCGGCGAGCACGGCTATGAGCTGCTCCCGGCGTGGGACCAGGCGGAGGTGGTGTTCGACGCGTTGGTCGAGTCCGTGCGGGCGGCGGGTGGCGAGCCGGCCGGTCTGGGTGCGCGTGACACGCTGCGCACCGAGATGGGCTACCCGCTGCACGGCCACGAGCTGTCGCTGGACATCTCGCCGCTGCAGGCGCGCTGCGGCTGGGCGGTCGGCTGGAAGAAGGACGCGTTCTGGGGCCGTGACGCGCTGCTGGCGGAGAAGGAGGCCGGTCCGCGGCGCACCCTGCGCGGGCTGCGCGCGCTCGGCCGCGGTGTGCTGCGGCCGGACCTGACGGTGCTCGACGGGGGCGCCGCGGTCGGGACCACCACGTCGGGAACCTTCTCTCCCACACTGAAAGTCGGGATCGCGCTGGCGTTGATCGACACCGCGGCCGGCGTCGCCGACGGGGCGCGCGTGGACGTCGACGTCCGCGGCCGCCGCATCGAATGCGAAGTGGTCAAGCCGCCGTTCGTCGACACCCGGACCCGGTGAGGGCGGACCCCAAAAACCGTTGGTCACCGGGATATACAATCGCCTGCATGAGTGAAGGCCTCGAGTTCTCCGTCGATCGCAACGCGAATCCGGCGAGCGACGAGGTACGCGCCGAGATCCTGGGCAACCCCGGTTTCGGTAAGTTCCACACCGATCACATGGTCTCGATCGACTACACCGTCGACGAAGGCTGGCACGACGCGCGGGTGATCCCGTACGGCCCGATCGAACTGGACCCCTCGGCGATCGTGCTGCACTACGCGCAGGAGGTCTTCGAAGGGCTGAAGGCCTACCGGTGGGCCGACGGGTCGATCGTGTCGTTCCGGCCCGAGGCCAACGCGGCCCGGCTGCGCACCTCGGCGCGCCGGCTGGCCATCCCCGAGCTGCCCGACGAGGTGTTCATCGAGTCGCTGCGCCAGTTGATCGCCGTCGACGAGCAGTGGGTGCCGCCGGCCGGCGGCGAGGAGTCGCTGTACCTGCGGCCGTTCATCTTCGCCACCGAACCGGGTCTGGGCGTGCGGCCGGCCAACGAATACCGCTACCTGGTCATCGGATCGCCCGCGGGCGCCTACTTCCCGCGCGGGATCAAACCGGTCAGCGTGTGGCTCTCCCACGAGTACGTGCGCGCGTCGCCCGGCGGCACGGGCGCCGCGAAGTTCGGGGGCAACTACGCCGCGTCGCTGCTCGCGCAGGCCGAGGCCGCCCAGAACGGCTGCGATCAGGTGGTGTGGCTGGACGCGATCGAACGCCGCTACGTCGAGGAGATGGGCGGCATGAACCTGTTCTTCGTGTTCGGCAGCGGCGGCAGCGCCCGGCTGGTCACCCCCGAGCTGTCCGGCTCACTGCTGCCCGGTATCACGCGGAGTTCGTTGCTGCAGTTGGCCACCGACGCGGGCTTCGCGGTCGAGGAGCGCAAGATCGACGTCGACGAGTGGCAGAAGAAGGCCGCCGCCGGCGAGATCACCGAGGTGTTCGCATGCGGCACCGCCGCGGTGATCACGCCCGTGTCGCACGTCAAACACGGGGACGGTGAGTTCACCATCGCCGACGGCGAACCCGGTGAGATCACCATGGCGCTGCGCGACACGCTGACCGGCATCCAGCGCGGCACCTTCGCCGACACCCACGGCTGGATGGCCCGGCTGTCCTAGCGGATCGCCAGCCCGACGGCGGCGACGGTCGTGGTCACCTCGACCGCCGCGCCGAGCACGTCACCGGTGATGCCACCGAACCGGCGCACGCAGTGCGCGACGAGCGCGGCGCTGCACACCAGCGCCAGCACGACCACCAGCGGGCCCTGCCACGGCCGCTCGCCGGCCGGCACCGCGAATCAGGCAATCGCGGCTCAGCCCTGCGATGTCTTAGCCGGCAGTGCGGTGTTTGCGCTGAGCGGCAAAGAAGTCGGCCCAGGACACGACCTCGGGATGCTGCTT
>NZ_LMVQ01000365.1 GCF_001545925.1 Mycobacterium sp. NAZ190054
CACCACCAACCTGGCCGTTTCTTCTCGAAACTCAGGTGAGAACTTCTGATATTTCTTCGCCAACCCAGTTCATCCTTTCCAGACCGACCCTATTTGGTCCGCAGTCCGGAGAACAGAGGGCACGCCATGGCTGTGACAGCCTGACTTGGCCCCGGGTGGACGGTTTGAAGTGGCTCCACCTGTGTGGTCGCGGGTGTGCAGTTGTGACGGTCTGATTTGGCCCCGTCTTCACGACACGCCGCGTTGGTTATGGCGACGTGGATTGGCCCCACCTGACGGTGATCACGTGCGTTTCGGATGGCCCGGATCGCGTGGTGATGAAGGTGGGGTGGAGGGTGAGGTCGAAGGTGGAGCAGTTCGCGGCGATCCGCCGGGATCATCGGGTTGAGGGGTTGTCGATCCGGGCGCTGGCCGATAAGCATCGGGTGCACCGGCGCACGGTGCGTCTGGCGTTGGCCTCGGCAGTGCCGCCGGCACGCAAAGTTCCGGCGCGGGTGGCGCCGCGACTGGAGCCGTTCAAGGCCGCTATTGATGAGATGCTGCGCTCGGATCTGGACGCCCCGAAGAAGCAAAGGCACACCGCCCGAAGGGTTCTGGCACGGCTGGTCGATGAGCACGACGCGACCGGGCTGTCGTATTCGACGGTGCGTGATCATGTCCGCAGGCGGCGTCCGCAGATCGCCGCGGAGGCCGGTCGGGCGCTGGAGACAGGGTTCGTGCCGCAAACGTATCGGCCCGGCGCCGAAGCGGAGGTCGACTTTCATGATCTGTGGGTGGTGCTGGCCGGAGTGAAGACCAAGACCGCGTTGTTCACGATGCGGTTGTCGTTCTCGGGGCGGGCGGCCCATCGCGCGTTCGCGACCCAGGGTCAGGAGGCCTTCTTGGAAGGCCACGTGTACGGGTTCGACCGCTTGGGCGGGGTGCCGGTCGACAAAATCCGTTACGACAACCTCAATAGCGCGGTCAAGCAGGTGCTGTTCGGGCGTTCTCGTCAGGAGAACGAACGCTGGATCGCGTTTCGCTCGCACTACGGTTTCGAAGCCTGGTACTGCCAGCCCGGTCATGAGGGCAGCCACGAGAAGGGCGGTGTGGAGGGCGAAGGCGGACGGTTTCGCCGCACCCATTGCGTGCCGATGCCGGTGGTCGAGTCGATCGACGAGCTCAACGCGATGCTGGCTGCAGCTGATGATGCAGATGATCTGCGTCGGATCGCCAACCGCGTCAACACTGTTGGGCAGGACTGGCAGACCGAAAAGCTGGCGTTGCAGCCGATCCCCGGTGAACCGTTCGATACGGCGTTGACGTTGACTCCGCGGGTGGACCGCTACGCCCAGATCATGGTGCGCTGCAATCAGTATTCGGTACCGGCCCGGTTCATCGGGCATCGGCTCCGGGTCAAACTGTCGGCCTCCCACGTCACCGTCTATGACCGCAGCAGCGTGGTCGCACGGCATCCGCGGGCGGTCGGCAAGGGCACCAAGGTCCTGGAGTTGGATCACTACCTGGAGATCCTGGCCCGCAAACCCGGCGCTCTGCCCGGGGCCACCGCCCTGCTGCAAGCCCGGGCAGCCAAGGTGTTCACCGCCGAGCACGACGCCTGGTGGGCCGCAGCGCGGCGGGCCCACGGCGATGCGGCCGGTACCCGGGCGCTGGTGGAGGTGTTGCTGCTGCATCGCCATCTCGACCACGCTGATGTGCTCGCCGGCATCACCGCCGCACTGTCGATTGGCGCCACCAACGCCGATGTGATCGCGCTGGAGGCACGCAAAGCCGCCGAACGGCGCCGCCGCGGCAGCGACACCGACCCCGCAGTCGGGCCCGCCCACGGTGGGCAGGTCCTGGTGCTGGCCGAGCGCCGTCTGCTCGATGCACGTGGGTTGCCCTCGGTCGACCAGTACGACACCCTGCTGGGCCGGGAAACCTCATGAGTACTGCGCGGCGCGATGTCACCGAGCAAGCCGCGGTGGCGGCCATCGAGCAGGGCTGCCGAATGTTGCGGCTACCCACGATCCGTGACCGCTTCGCCGAGATCGCCGCGGCCGCCGAACGCGAGCAGCAGTCTTATCTGGGGTTCCTATCGGAGTTGGTGATCGCCGAGTGCGACGACCGTGATCGGCGCCGCGCCGCGCGCCGCGTGCACGACGCGGGGTTTCCCCGGCCAAAACGGCTCGAAGAGTTCAACTTTGAGGCCAACCCGGCGATCAACCCCGCGGTCGTCGGGACGCTGGGCAGCTTGGCGTGGGTCAAGGCCGGTGAACCGCTGTGCTTGATCGGGGACTCTGGGACCGGCAAGAGCCACCTGCTAATCGGCCTGGGGACCCTAGCCGCCGAATCCGGCTACCGGGTCCGCTACACCCTGGCCAGCAAGCTGGTCAACGAACTCGTCGAAGCCGCCGACGACGCCCAGCTGAGCAAGCTGATCACCCGCTACGGTCGGGTTGATCTGCTACTGATCGATGAGCTGGGCTACCTGCAACTGGATCGCCGCGGCGCCGAACTGTTGTTCCAGGTGCTCACCGAACGCGAAGAACGCTCGGCCGTGGCGATCGCCTCCAACGAACCGTTCTCGGCCTGGACCAAGACATTCACCGACCCGCGGTTGTGCGCGGCGATCGTCGACCGGTTGACCTTCGCCGGACAGATCATCGAAACCGGAACCACCTCCTACCGGCTGGCCCATGCCCGCAAAAGACGCACCAGCACAGCCACTGAGTCCACCCGCAGCTAACCCGCGCCTACACCCTGCGGCGGCTACAGTGACCAGGTTATGTTGGTCGCCGATCTGCACCACTTCCTCGACGTGGGACCCGACACCCCGGGGCCGGCCCGCA
>NZ_LMVQ01000366.1 GCF_001545925.1 Mycobacterium sp. NAZ190054
CACGACCGCGTACACCCTCAACACGGCTCTGCAGGATCTCGGCCAGAATGTCAGTGCGCTGGACAAGCCGAGGTTCGAGATGGCGCTGCAGACGTTGACCGACTCGTTGCGGGACGCCACGCCGCAGCATCGCGACCACATCGGCGACCTCGGGCACGGCCAGCAATCCGGCCAGGCCGACCACCTCCACCGGCACCGCCCGGCGGCTCAGCACCTCGGCCATCGGACCGGCATCGGCGTTGCGGCGCACCAGGACCGCGGCCGTGGGCGGCGTCCCACCCGTCTCGACACCACCGTGCCAGCGGGACGCGATCTGATCGGCCACCCACTCCCGCTCGGCCTCGACGTCGGTCAGCAGCGCACACCGCACACTTCCCGGTTCCGCGCCCGGGCGCGGCCGCAGCGCACGGACCGCCACCGAGCGGCGCCGCGCGTCGGCGGACACCTCATTGGCCAGATGCAGGACCTCCGGCGGGTTGCGCCAGCTGGTGCGCAGCTCCAGGGTCGGCGCCGGGGTCCCGTCCGAGAGCGGGAAATCGGTGGTGAAGCGCGGCAGGTTGGTCGCCGACGCGCCGCGCCAGCCGTAGATCGACTGGATCGGGTCACCGACGGCGGTCAGCGCCAACCCGTCGTCGGCCCCGCCGCCGAACAGCGAGGACAACGCGACCCGTTGCGCGTGGCCGGTGTCCTGGTACTCGTCGAGCAACACCACCCGGTAGCGCTGACGCAGTTGTTCGCCGACCTGGGGGCACTGCGACGCCAGCCGCGCGGCCGAGGCCATCTGCATGCCGAAATCCATCACCCGTTCGTCGCGCATCCGCTGGTGCAGCGCGTCGATCAGCGGAACCAGCATCGTGCGCTCGGTCTGGGTCGCCAGCATGCGCAGCAGCCACTGGCTGGGTCCGCGGTCGCGCTGGTACCGGCCGGCGGGCAGCGTGTGCACCAGCCGCTCGAGCTCGACGTGGGTGTCGCGCAGCTGCGCGGTGTCGACGAGGTGTTCGGACAGCTGCCCCGCCAGCCGCAGCACCATGTCGGTGATCGCCGACGGTGACTTCTCGGTCTCCAGCGCCGCCGGATGCTCACACACCACCCGGAAGGCCAACTGCCACAACTCGGTTCCTCCGAGCAGCCGGGTGTCGGGCTCGACCGGGTGGGCACCGCCGCCGCTTGCCGGGGACAGCAGACCGAACTCGCGGAGCAGGTTTCCGGCGAACGCGTGGTAGGTGCCGATGGTGACGGGGTCGTCGGCGAGATCGGTACTGCCCGCCGGAAGCATCAGGCCGGCACCGGCCAGCCGCGCCAGCCGGGCACGCACCCGGCGCAGCAGCTGACCCGCCGCCTTGCGGGTGAAGGTCAGGCCGAGCACCTCGCCCGGTCGCGCGTAACCGTTCGCGACCAGCCACACCACCCGTGCCGCCATGGTCTCGGTCTTGCCTGCCCCGGCACCGGCGATCACCACGAGCGGTTCCGGCGCCGCGGAGATCACCGCGGCCTGCTCGTCGGTGGGCTCGAAAAGACCGAGTGCTCTTGACAGTTCGGCGGGGCTGTAGCGCGGAGCTGTCATGCTTCGCTCCTGGGGTTCTGGGCCGGGCACATCGCGCGGACCGGGCAGTGCGCGCAGCCGTCGTTGACCCTGGCCACGAACTGCGGACCCTGCGTCGCCGCGGCGGCGCGCCGGACCTGCTCTGTCCAATCGGCGCGGCCGTCGGTGGTCAACGCGTCCTGGTGACGTTCGGTCGCGCCGCCACCGGTCGTCTTGCCGAGGTACACCAACCGCCCGCCACCGGGCTCGTCGCCGTCGGCGAGCAGGCCGGCCGCCACCGCCAGCTGGTACAGCGCCAACTGCGCGTGGCTCTGCGCGTCGTCCTTGCTCACAGGGCTTTTCCCGGTCTTGACGTCGATCACGACGAGGCGGCCCTCGCTGTCGCGCTCCAGCCGGTCCAACCGGCCGCGGACCTGCACGGCCGGCAGGTCACCGTCGGCCTCGGTGACCTGACCGCCGACCTCGACCTCGGTGCCGACCTCGGTGAGCTCTGCCCGGGTGTCCTCCCGCCACCTCAGGAAGGTGCCCAGCATCTCCAGGTGCCGGTCCCGTTCGTTGTCGGCATACCACCGTGCGTCGAAAGGCAGTTCCTCCCAGACCTTCTCGAGCCCGTTGAGCAGCTGCATCTCGATCCGGGCCTCGGAGATCAGGGCATGCACCAGTGAGCCCAGCGCCGAGCGCACGTCGGTGCCGCGGGAACCGCCGTGGCGTTCGAGCAGCCAGCGCAGCGGGCAGTCCGACAGCATCTGCAGCGTCGACGGCGACAGTGTGACCACGTGCTCGCCGGCCTCCCACAGCGGTTCCTCGCTGGACAGATCGCGTGCCCCGTACCACGTCGCCGGGTCCGCGCCGTGCACACCGGCGTCGGCCAGGCGGGCCAGTTGCGCTGCCGCGCAGGCTCTTTCGGTGTCATCGACTGTTCCCGGGGCGGCACACACCACCGACCTCAACCGTCCGACGAGCGCCGACGGCGCCAACACCCGCGGAGCGGCGATCGGGGCCGGAGGTTGGGGTGCCGGTTCGGTGGCCAGCGCGGCGATCTCGTGGCAGAACGCGGACGGCAACATCGCCTCGTCCCCGCGGTCGCTGTCCACGGCGGTCACCAGCAGACGGCTGCGGGCCCGGCCGAGGGCGGCGATGAGCAGCCTGCGTTCCTCGGCCACGTTGATGACGTCGTCGATGCGACCCATCACGTACAGGTAGCCGTCGTCGTCGAAACGGCCGCCGTCGCCGGTCAGGTAGTAGCCGGGGTGCTCGGTCAGGTAGGACACCTGGTAGCGGTC
>NZ_LMVQ01000367.1 GCF_001545925.1 Mycobacterium sp. NAZ190054
CTGGCCGGTCGTCACCAGTGTCTCCACCGCGACGCGGGATTTCGGATCGTCGGCGAGCAACGCGTCGAGCACCGAGTCGCTGATGGCGTCACAGATCTTGTCGGGGTGTCCCTCGGTCACCGACTCACTGGTAAACAGCCGAGCTTCACTCACGTCCGATTCCTTCCACTCAAGCGAACCTGAGATAGTCAGTCAGTCAACTTACCCGCGACGGTCACACCGCTCCGGGCGCCCCTGGCACCCGAGCGCGTCCCCCGCTGTTCGGCCTACCCGTCACCGGAGTGCAGGAAAGCCGCGATCGCGTCCACAATACGGCTCGCGATGACGGTCTTCGAACCGTGCTCCAGCGCCGACTCCGTGCCGTCGGCCGACAGCAACCATCCGTCGTTGTGGTCGACCTCGAACGCGCGGTTCTCGCCGACCGCGTTGACGACCAGCAGGTCGCATCCTTTGCGCCGGAGCTTGGCGCGGGCGTGGAACAGCACATCACCGTTCGCGTCACCCGTCTCGGCCGCGAAACCGACGATGGCCTGCATGTTCGGCAGCTGCCCGTCACGGCGGGCCCGGACCGCGCCGGCGAGCACGTCGTCGTTGCGGATCAGTTCGATGGTGGGATCGTCGGCTTCGGACGGCCCCTTCTTGATCTTGTTCGCGGCCGGGTTGGCGGGCCGGAAGTCGGCGACCGCCGCGGCCATCACCAACACGTTCGCCTCGGGCGCGTGCTTGGACACCGCGTCGCGCAGCTGCGCGGCCGATCCGATGTGCGCGACGTGCACCCCGGCCGGGTCGACCAGCCCGGCGGTGTTCCCGGCGATCAGCGTGACGTCCGCGCCGCGCTGGGCCATCACCCGCGCCACCGCGTAACCCTGCTTGCCGGAGCTGCGGTTGCCGATGAAACGCACCGGGTCGATCGGTTCGCGGGTGCCGCCGGCGCTCACCAGCACCTTGACGCCGGCCAGGTCGTAGGGCAGCGCGTCACCGCGGGCCAGCAGCAGCTGTGCCAGCGTGCTGATCTCCTCGGCCTCGGGCAGTCGCCCAGGGCCGGTGTCGGCGCCGGTGAGCCGTCCGGAGGCCGGTTCCATCACGATCGCGCCGCGGCGGCGCAGTGTCGCCACGTTCTCGACGGTCGCCGGATGCAGCCACATCTCGGTGTGCATCGCCGGCGCGTAGAGCACCGGGCACCGCGCGGTCAACAGTGTCGCGGTCAGCAGGTCGTCGGCGCGTCCGACGGCGGCCCGGGCGAGCAGGTCGGCGGTGGCCGGAGCGACGACGACGAGGTCGGCGGTCTGGCCGATCCGCACGTGCGGCACCTCGTGGACGTCCTCGAACACCCCGGTGTGCACCGGGTTGCCCGACAGCGCCTCGAACGTGGCGGCCCCGACGAAACGCAGCGCCGATTCGGTGGGGACCACCCGGACGCTGTGTCCGGCCTCGGTGAGCTGGCGGACCACCGTGGCCGCCTTGTAAGCGGCGATGCCACCGGCGACGCCGACGATGATCCGCTTGCGCTCCACTCCTGGGGCCCGCCCGGCTACTCGCCCTCGGTGTGCTCGAGGAGATCCCCGTGGATCTCGCGCATCGCGATCGACAACGGCTTCTCCTGCAGGCCCGGCTCCACGAGCGGACCGACGTACTCCAGGATGCCGTCACCGAGCTGGTTGTAGTAGTCGTTGATCTGGCGCGCCCGCTTGGCGGCGTAGATCACCAGCGCGTACTTGCTCGACGCGCGGTCCAGCAACTCGTCGATGGGCGGGTTGGTGATGCCCAGCGGTGTGTCGTAAGCGATGGCAGCGGACGGATCGATGTCCACCGCGTCGGCGTGCGGGGTGCTCACGTAGAAGTTCTCCTGGCGGTTGTGCGATGAAACGCGGATGGGTGCAGGTGGCGATCAAGCCTGGTCGTGCCGCACCGGCGCGTGGGCCACCAGCAAGGATACCAATTCCGCGCAGGCAGACTCCAATTGCCTGTTGACGACGACCTCGTCGAAGTCACCTTGCGCCGCCAGCTCGTCCCTGGCGGTCTGCAGCCGGCGGGCCATCACCTCGGGTGTCTCGGTGCCGCGACCGACCAGGCGGCTCTGCAGCACCTCCCAGCTGGGGGGCGCCAGGAACACCGTGGTCGCCTCGGGCATCGCCTGCTTGACCGCACGCGCACCGGCGAGGTCGACCTCGATCAGAACGGGCCGGCCCGCCGCCGTGGCCTCGCGCACCGGCGCCGCAGGGGTGCCCGAGCGATGCAGCCCGCCGTGGATCTCGGCCCATTCGAGGAGGGCGCCCTCGTCGATGAGCTGCTGAAACCGCTCTGCCGTCACGAAGAAGTAGTCCACCCCGTCGACTTCGCCGGGGCGCGGGGCCCGCGTCGTCACCGAGACGCTGAAGTACAGGTCGGTGACCCGCTCACGCAGGCACCGGACCACGGTGGACTTCCCGACGGCAGACGGGCCGGACAACACCAGGACCGTCGCCCTGGACGTGCTGTCCGGCCCCCCGCCCTCGTTCACAGCCCTCTACGAGAAGTCGAACTTTTCCAGCAGGGCCTTGCGCTGACGATCACCCAGACCGCGCAGCCGGCGCGTCGGGGCGATCTCGAGTTCGGTCATGATTTCCTGCGCCTTGACCTTGCCCACCTTGGGCAGGGCCTCCAGCAGCGCGGAAACCTTCATCTTGCCCAGGACCTCATCGGTCTCTGCGTCCTGGAGCACCTGCTTGAGGTTGGTGCCGCCGCGCTTGAGCCGGTCTTTGAGCTCGGCTCGTGCTCGACGTGCGGCAGCAGCCTTCTCCAACGCTGCCGCGCGCTGTTCGTCGGTCAACTGGGG
>NZ_LMVQ01000368.1 GCF_001545925.1 Mycobacterium sp. NAZ190054
CATGGCATTTCCGATCGTTCCGGTGTTGGCATGGATGCCTGCCACCAGGCCGGCCCGGGTGGCGGTGTGCTGGATGTGGAGCATCGCGTCGAGCACATCGGGGTGCGTCCAGGCCTCAAGCGGGCCGTGGCCCATTGAGATCGCGAGGTCGGCGGGACCGACGTAGATCCCGATGAGCCCGTCGACACCGCAGATCTCGTCGATCGCGGCGAGCCCCCGTGCCGTCTCCACCATCGCGAACACCGACGCCCGGTCCTGCAGCGCGCCCGGCTCGATGCCCAGGCTCGCGCGCAGCGGCCCGAAGCTGCGCACCCCGGCCGGGGCGTACCGGGTCGCGGCCACCGCCGCGGCGGCCTGGCCGGCCGATTCCACCATCGCGACCAGGACGCCGTCGGCGCCGGCGTCGAGCACCCGGCCGATCGGCGCCGCGTCGGCGTCGGGCAGCCGGACCACCGTGGCGATCGGAACGTGCTCGAGGCGACGCAGCATCAGGGCGACATCGGCATCGCCGAGGTAGCCGTGCTGAACGTCGAATCCGACGTAGTCGTACCCCGCTGCGGCGAACTCCTCGGGGCCGAGCATTGTGGGGCCGACGACCCAGCCGCCGAAGAGCCGGTCCCGGCGGCCGAGCGCGTCCTGCAGTCTGCTTCCCATGTCAGGCCACGATCGCGATCTTGATGCGGCCCGGCACGGGACGCGACGCGAGGTCGAATGCCGCCGGTACCTCGTCGACGCCGAAAGTGTGGGTCAGGTAGCGCTCCAGCAGCCCTGGATGGTCACGGGCGAACCCGTCGGCCTTCGCGAGCACCCGTCTGCGCTCGATGGTCACACCCGACTTCAGCGTGAGGTTGTTGCGCAGCATGGTCCGCATGCTGATCGGGTACGAATCATCGTCCGGCACACCGAAATAGAAGATCGTGCCGCCGAATGCCGCGGCTTCGACCGCATGCGAGAGCGTCGCGACCTGATGTCCGACCGCTTCGATGACGATGTCGGGCCTGGCATCCGGGGTGAGGTGGCTGACCCAGCGGTCGCTGGTGGCGCGTACGACGGTGTCGACGCCGAAGGCGGGCCCGATGCCGGCGCGGTCGACCGGATCCACACCGGTGACGTGGGCGGCCCCGGCGGCCTTGGCCGCGTAGGAGAACAGCAGACCGATCGAGCCCTGCCCGAGGACGGCGACGTGACGGCCGCGCAGATCGGGCAGCTGCTCGACCGCGTACAGCACGCAGGCCAGCGGTTGCAGCGCGACGGCGTGCGCGGGACTCAACGACGCGTCGTAGGCCACCAGCCCGTCCCCGTCGGCCACCACCTGCTCCATGAGACCGTCGAAACCCGAGGCCCATCCGACCACCCGGTCCCCGGCGCGGTGCGCCGGATGCCTGCTCGCGATCACCTCGCCCGCGATCTCGTGGATCGGGAAGCCGTCCATCTCGGCGGCACAGGCCCCGGTGTCACCGGGCAGTCTGCCCTTGGCGCCGCGGAACCCGGGCAGGTCGCTGCCGCAGATGCCCGCGGCGAGGAACCGCAGCAGCACCTGCCCGTCGTCGATCGAATCCGGGGACCGTTGCGGCACAGCGATTTTCTCGAAGGTGTACGGTGCGACGAGGCGGTAGGCCCACACGTCACACCTCCACGGGCAGCGAGTTCCAGCCCCACTGGAAACTCGACGGCGGCCGGGACGCGGCGTCGGTGTCGACACGGAAGTCGGGCACCCGCTTGAGCCATTCGGTCACCATGATCGTGATCTCCAGCCGCGCCAGGTGCGCGCCCAGGCAGAAGTGCTGCCCACGGCCGAACGCGAGCAGCCGCGTCATCGGCCGGTTCCAGATGAACTCGTCGGGCTGCGGGTACTCGCGCTCGTCCCGGTTGGCCGAGGCGAGCAGCGAGATGATCCGCTGGCCCGGCCGGATGGTGGTGCCGTGCAGGGTGAACGGCCGACGCAGCGTGCGCGCGAACCACTGGGCGGGGGCGCAGTAGCGGATCATCTCCTCCCGCGCCACAGCCACGTTGGCGCCCAGGTCGGCACGCACTTCGCCGAGTTGGTCGGGCCGGGCCGACAGCTCCCAGAGTCCGTGCGCGACGATCTTGGGGACGGTCTCGGTGCCGCCGATGAAGACGCCCAGCATCTGCACCGCCGCTTCGGTGTCCGGCAGCGCCGATCCGTCGGGCAGGCGGTAGGCCAGCAGGTTGTCGACGATCGGCTGCTCGCCGCCCTGCTGGGCCCGCCTGCGCTGCACCACGGGGGTGAGGTACTCGAGATAACCGGGCCGTGCGTTGGCCACCTCGACACCGCTGCCCGGCTGCGCCAGGCTGCCGGCGTTGACGGTCGCCAGCACCTCCGTCGCGAGATCGCTTGGCAGACCCACCAGTTCGCACACCACCGAAGCGGCTACGATGCCGCCGTACTCCTGGGTCAGGTCGAACCGGCCGCGCGGCAGCAGTTCGTCGAGCCGTTCGTTGGCCAGCACGCGGATCCGGTCGGCCAGCTTGGCGACGTTCTTCGGCCGGAACGGCGCTGCGGTGCAGCGGCGCACCTCGTCGTAGATCGGCGCGTCGAAGTTGGCGTGGAACGGCATGGGATGCCACGGCGGGTCGGCCACCGGGCCGTCGTTGTGCGCGGCGAGCACCGTCGCGGCGGGCAGTGTCCCCTCCGACGCGACGAACGTTCCGTCGTTGATCTCCAGCACGTTCCAGATGTCGTCGAACCGCGACAGGGCGTAGGTGTCCCACTTGCCGAGGTAGTAGACCGGGTGCTCGTCGCGCAGCACACGGTAGTACGGCAGCGGGTCGGCCATCACCGACGGATCGAACGGGTCGTACGCGAAGCCCTGTGCGGTGGTCACTTTCACGCTCACTGCAGCGGGGACGGGGGCAGCGCGGCCAGGATCGAATCCTCCCAGCCGTCACGGAGTGCGGGCGCGACGCTCATCCAGGTGACGATCTCGGCCGGCGGGCTGTCCTTCCACGACGGGTAGTGGTTCTCGAAGCAGGCCCAGTCTCCGTCGAGCGCCCAGTAATGGATCACCTCGTTGAACCGGAACGTGGTGATGAACGAACCGAGCCAGAGTTTGCCCGTCGATTCCGACCACGGCACATAGAGACGTTCGAGTTCCCTGATGTAGTCGTCCTGCCTGCCCGGTTTGGTCTGCATGATCTCCTGAATCACCAAGCCGGCCTTGAAGTCCGATGCCCGCAGCTGCGCCAGGGTCTTGTTGCTGCGACCGGCGTACATGATCCGGCCCTCGCCGCGCGCCCCGGTCTCACGCAGGTACGCGGCCCACTTCCCCGCCGCGGCCTCGTGGCTGCCGCCGCGGGCCTGGGCGCGGCCGATGCGCGCGTAGTCGGCGAATGCGTCGATCTCCCAGATGACGGTGACCTGTGGCCAGTGCCCGTTGTACGGGGTGGTCTCCCACATGGCGAACAACCGCGCGCCCAGCTCGTCCATCATCGGGTGGTACACGCCGCTGAACTCGGTGACGAACTGCTCGCTGCCCGCCGACCCGAGATCGATCGTCTCATGCAGGTAGAGCAACGTGTGGCTGTGATACTTCTTCATGTTCACGACATGCTCCTGGTTGACAGCTGCACCTCGCGAGCGTGACACTTATCCGATGTTTTGTAAAGTCCTGACATGACCTTGACGCCGTTGGCCAACGGTTTCTGCTTCGGCGAGGGGCCGCGCTGGTTCGAAGGGCTGGTGTGGTTCTCCGACATGCTCGGCGAAGCGGTGCACACCGTGACCCTGGCCGGTGAGATGAGCACGCTGCGCCTGCCCGGACACGCGCCGTCGGGGCTGGGATTCCGGCCGGACGGATCCCTGTTGATCGTCTCCACCGAGACGCGGCAGGTCCTCGGCTACGACGGCGAATCGGTCACCACGGTCGCCGACCTGTCGGCGCTGGTTCCAGCCGCCCTCGGGGACATGGTGATCGACCGGCACGGATGCGCCTATGTCGGTTCCCAGGCACGCGGGGACGGCGTCATCGTGCGCGTCGATCCGGCCCGCGGGCGCACCGACGTGGTCGCCGACGGCCTCGACTTCCCGAACGGGATGGCCGTCACCGCCGACGGGAACACGCTGATCGTCGCCGAGTCCACCGGCCGGCGCCTGACCGCGTTCGGCATCGGCGAGGACGGAAGCCTCACTGCCCCGAGGGTTTTCGCCGACGGGCTGGACGGTCCACCCGACGGGATCTGCCTCGACGCCGCAGGCGGTGTCTGGGCCGCGATGACCCTGGCGCAGCAGTTCCAGCGCATCGAGGACGGCGGCCAGGTCACCGACCGGATCGACGTCAGCGGCCGCGCGGCCATCGCCTGCACCCTGGGCGGCCCCGAGAACCGCACGCTATTCCTGCTGACCGCCCCCGACGCGTACCCCGAGCGGCTGCGCGGAACCACACTGTCTCGGCTGGACGCCGTCACCGTCGACATCCCGGCCTGACACATCCCGATCGGCCCCAGAAAGGCAGCGATGTCCGATTCGTACTACGAGCTCGTCGACGCCGACACCGACGACGACGCCGCCGGCGAGAGGTTCGTCGCCACCGACCTGGTCCGCAGCACCTGGTCGGCGGCCATCCAGCACGCTGCGCCGGTGTCGGCGCTGTTGGTACGCGGACTGCAGCGCTGCGAGCCGCGCGACGACACCCGACTCAGCCGGGTGCTCGTCGACCTGCTCGGTCCGGTGCCGGCCGAGGGCGAGTTCTGGGTGCGCACCCGACGGGAACGCTCCGGCAGACAGATCGAGTTGATCAGCGCGGAGATGCTGGCACAGGGCCCCGACGGCGAACCGCGGCCGGTGGCCAGGGCCAGTGGGTGGCGCTTGCAGACGCTGGACACCGCCGCCGTGGTGCACGCCCCCGCCGAACCGCTGCGTCCGCTGTCCGAGGCCCGGATCCGGGACATGAAGAAGGACTGGGACCGCAACTACGTGCACAGCCTGGACTGGCGGTGGCTCACCACACCGATGGCCGAAGGCCCCGGCGAATCGTGGATCAGGCCCGAAGTCGATCTGGTCAAGGGCGAGGCGATGACGGCGCTGGAGCGGTTGTTCGCCGTCGCCGACGACGCGAACGGTATCGGGTCCAAACTCGACATCCGCACGTGGACGTTCCTGAACACCGATCTCGCCGTGCACATCCACCGGGTGCCGGACGGCGAGTGGATCGGCATCCGCGCCGAGACCAACTACGGCCCCGACGGCATCGGCACCACACTCGGCACCCTGTTCGACGAGACCGGCGCCGTCGGCGCGATCCAGCAGTCGGTCCTGGTCCGGCCGCGCGCGGCGAGGTAGCTATTCCGCGGCGAGGAACAGGGCCGCCGCCGGACACTGGGTGACGGCCTGCTGCATCCGCTCGCGGTCGGACTCGGGGCGCTCGGCGTCGTGGATCACCACGGTTCCGTCGTCCTGCACCTCGAACACCTCCTCGGCGATCGATTCGCAGATGCCGTGCCCGGTGCACTTCGTCAGGTCCACCCCGATCCTCATGTCGCGAGGGTGGTCTTCCGCACGGTGATCGTCACCGAAAAAGCGTGACACTTCGGCGTAAATTTGTAAAGCTTTGCTCATGCCGCAACGGACGCCGGGTGATCGCGGATCCCAGGACGTCGACGATCCGGACACCTCCACGCGTCAACGCATCCTCGTCGCGACGGCAGAAGTGTTGGGGTGCAACGGTACGACGAGGCTGTCGCTGTCCGACGTGGCGGCTCAGGCCGGCGTCTCCCGGCCGACGCTGTACCGGTACTTCGCCGACAAACGGGAACTCCTCGACGCGTTCGTGGTGTGGGAGCGCAACTACTACGAACGGGCGATCGCACGTGCCACAGCAGGTCTTCCCGCTTCCGAGCGGCTCGACGCGGCACTGCGGGTCATCGTCGAATACCAGCTGTCCTATCCGGGCCTGCGCATGGTCGACGTCGAACCCGATCAGGTGATCAGGCGGCTGGCGCGGGTGCTGCCGTTGATGCGGGAACGGCTGCAGCGTCTGTGCACCGGACCCGACGCAGCGCTGGCGGCCGCCACCGCCGTGCGGGTCGCGATCTCCCAGTACCTGGTCCGCAGTGACGACTCCGACCAGTTCCTCGACCAGTTGCGCCACGCGGCGCGGGTCAGGAACCCGGGCCTATAGCCAACCCATCGACTACGCCGAGCCTTTCGTGCGCTCAGCGATCTCAGCCAGCACCTCGTCGGTGTGCTCACCGAGTTCGGGTGCCGCGCACCGCACTTCGGTGGGTGTGCCGTGGAAATCCGCCGGGGTGGCGACCATCGGCACCGATCCGCCGTCGGCGTCCGGCACGTACACGATCCCACCCGCGGCGTGGAACTGTTCGTCGGCGACGACATCCTCCAGCGAGTTGATCGGCGACCAGAACAGATCGGGTTGTCCGGCAAAGGTTTCCGCCCACTGTGCGAGTGTCCTGCGCGCGAAGATCTCGTCGAGTTCGGCGATCAGCTCGGCCGCATGGGCGGCCCGCCCCCTGCCGGTGGCGAACCTTTCGTCGGTCAGCCACTCCGGCCGCTGGACCGCCGCGCACAGCGCGGGCCAGTGCCGCTCCCCCTGCAGGCCGACGAGCCAGAACCGCCGCCCGTCGGCGGCGGTGTAGTTGTTCATGCACGGGTTGCCCATCGACTCACGCCGGCCGATCGCGATCGGGTGGCCGGTGATCAGGAACGTGTTCAGGTCGAAGCTGACGGCATAGGCGCCCTGGCGGTACAACGAAGTGGTCACCAGTTGCCCGGCACCGGTGCGGTTTCGGGCCACCAGCGCGGCGCACACCGCACCGGCCATGGTCATTCCGGCCATGTGGTCCCCCATGCCGCCGCGCTGGAACGGCGGCGTCTCGCCGGGCCGTGTCAACAGATGCGCCAGCCCCGCCCTCGCCCAGAACGCGGCCACGTCGTAGGCGGGCCGGTCCGCATCCGGGCCCTCGGTGCCGTAGCCGGTGATCAGCCCGTAGATCAGACGCGGATTCGACGTGGCCACGGCCTCGAAGTCCAGCCCGATGCGACGCAGCGCGCCCGTGCGGATGTTGGTCAGGAACACGTCGGCGCCGGCCAGCAGTGCGTGCGCGGCCGTCTGCCCCTCTGCCGTGGTCAGATCCAGCATCACGCTCCGCTTTCCGCGGTTGTCCATCTGGAACGGCGGGCTGACATGGTGGCGATCCTGCGGATCGATGCCGAGCATCCGGCCGAACGTACGGGCAGGATCACCGGTAGGCGGTTCTATCTTGATCACGTCGGCGCCCCAGTCGGCGAGAATGCCGCCGGCGGCCGGACCCGCCACCCACACGCCGAGTTCGATCACTCGGACGCCCGCCAACGGACCGGTCATTTCCGCCCACCTCCGCACCGTTTTACAAATCAGCTCAAATTTGTAACCCTGTCTGGGCTACCGGTCCAAGCCTAGGAGGCACGTGGTGTCCGTCATCGCCAATCGGATCGCCCCGGCCGCGGGTCTGGCCTCGCATTTGGGGCGTGGTCTGCGCCGGATCGGGACCGACGCGCTGATCGGGCGCCGCCGGGCACTGCCCCGGACCGTCGCCGACCTCGACGCCGCGGCGCTGTCGTCGGTCATGGGGCGCACCGTCACGACGGTGTCCGTGCTCGGCGGCGACGCGGGCACCTCCTCCCGCGCCCGGCTCGCCCTCACCGGCGCGGACGTCCCGGCTACGGTCTTCGTCAAGATGGCGGCCGAGACCGTCGCCACCCGGATGATGGGCGAACTCGGCAATCTCGCCGACACCGAGACACGGTTCTACCGCGAGCTCGCACCCGAACTGACCCGGGTTCCGGACAGCTACGGCTCCCGCTTCGACCCGCTCACCGGCCGGTTCGTGCTGGTCCTCGAGGACTTGACGGTCCGCCGGTGCGAGTTCCCGGACACCCTGCATCCGATCGATGCGGACCGCGCCGCACTCGTGGTCGAGTTGCTGGCCCGGCTCCATGCGACGTTCTGGGGACGCCTGCCCGCGCGCGGCGGGACCGGTCCGCTGGGGTGGCTGTACACCGCATCCGGTGACAGCGCCTCGTTGCTCACCGCGCCGCTGCTGCGGACCTCGGCACGGCGCCTGGCCGAACGCACGGATCTGCCGGTGCACCGCGGTCGGTTCATCGACGAGAACTACCGCGCCGCGGCGGCGCTCGTCGACCGGCCACCGCACACCGTCATGCACGGCGACGCCCATCCGGGCAATCTCTACTTCCGAGACGGGCAGGCCGGGCTGCTGGACTGGCAGGCGGTCCGCCGCGGCCACCCCAGCCGGGAGCTGGCCTACACCCTGGTCACCAGCATGGCCACCGAGGACCGGCAGCGGTCACAGCGGGATCTACTCGAGGTGTACCGGCGCGCGCTGGCCGCGGCCGGTGGGCCGGAGCTGGACCGCGACGAGTTCTGGGACCGCTACCGGCAGGGCGCGCTGTATCCGTACGTCGCCACGTTGATCACCGCCGGTATGGGCGGCATGCAGGTCGACGACATCGCGCTGAAGGGCCTGGAACGCAGCCTGCACGCGCTGGAGGATCTGGACACCGCCGCGCTGCTGGACAAGAGCTTGTGACGAACACCGCCGACGCCGCACCGGCCACACGTGCGGGCCACGCTTTACGATCGACTCCGAACCCGTAAGTGAGGCCCGTACGTGAACCAATCCGCAGCCGACACCGGTGACGCCACCGAGGACACCTCGACCAGGCACCGGATACTCGTCGCCACCGCCGAAGTGCTGGGGCGCAGCGGGCAGACCAAGTTGAGCCTGTCCGAGGTCGCCCTGCAGGCCGGGGTGTCGCGGCCCACGCTGTACCGCTGGTTCGCCGACAAGCAGGCCCTCCTCGAGGCCTTCGGCGTCTACGAACGGGAGATGTTCGAGACCGGGATCGCCAAGGCCACCGCCGGGCTGCGCGGCAATGACCGGGTCGACGCCGCGATGCGGTTCATCGTCGAATACCAGCAGTCCTACTCGGGCGTGCGACTCGTCGACATCGAGCCCGAGGTCGTGATCGGCCGGTTGTCCCAGATCATCCCGCTGATGCGCGCGCAGCTGGAGCGCCTGCTCCCCGGCGCCAACGGTGCGGTCAAGGCGGCGACGGCGATCCGGGTGGCCATCTCGCACTACATCGTCCGAGCCGACGACGACGACCAGTTCCTGGCACAGTTGCGCCACGCGGTGGGAATCAAGACCAGCTAACCGAAAACTCGTGACACTCGACTGAAAGTTTGTAAAGCTGTCCCCATGACGACAGCGCAGGCCGAAACCGGAGTGCTCGCGGGCGACGAGCGCATGCTCATCGACGGCGAACTGCAAGTCACCGGCAGCGGAGCCACTTTCGATGTGATCCATCCGGCCAGTGAGCAGGTGGCCGGGCAGGCCACCGACGGCACGGTGGAGGACATGGGCCGCGCGGTCGCCGCGGCGCGGCGGGCTTTCGACGATACCGACTGGTCGCGGGATCTGGACTTCCGGTACCACTGCCTGACCCAGCTGCACGAGGCGCTGGAACGCAACAAGGAGCGGCTGCGCCGCATCCTGATCACCGAGGTCGGCTGCCCGATCACCGTGACCGGCAGCCAGATCGAGAGCCCGATCGAAGAGGTCAAGCACTGGGCCGAACACGGCAGGAACTTCGACTACCTGGTCGACAACGGCGTCCACGACACCCCGCTCGGGCCGGCGCGCCGCAAGATCCACTACGAGGCGGTCGGGGTGGTGGGTGCGATCACGCCGTGGAACGTGCCGTTCTATCTCAACATCGCCGAGACGGTTCCGGCGCTGATGGCCGGTAACACCGTGGTGCTCAAGCCCGCTCAGCTGACCCCCTGGTCGGGCAGCGAGTACGGCCGCATCGTGGCCGAGGAGACCGACATCCCGGCCGGGGTGTTCAACGTGGTGGTCTCCAACGCCAACGAGGTGGGTGCGGCGCTGTCGGCCGACCCGCGGGTGGACATGATCACGTTCACCGGCTCGACCGCCACCGGGCGGGCGATCCTGGCCGCCGGTGCGCCGACGGTGAAGAAGACGCTGCTCGAGCTCGGCGGCAAGTCGGCCCACATCGTGCTCGACGACGCCGATTTCAGCGCGGCGCTGCCGATGGCGGCGATGATGGCGTGCGTGATGTCGGGGCAGTCCTGCATCCTGCCGTCCCGGATCCTGTTGCCGCGCAGCCGTTATGACGAGGGCATCGAGACGCTCAAGACGATGATGGAGAACTTCCCGGTCGGGGACCCGTGGACGCCGGGCAACATGCAGGGCCCGCAGATCAGCGAGACGCAACGCCAGAAGGTGCTCGGCCTGATCCGCAGCGGTATCGACTCCGGCGCCCGGCTGGTCACCGGCGGCGGCATCCCGGAGAACCTGCCGACCGGCTACTACACCCAGCCCACGCTGCTGGCCGACGTCGACCCGGATTCGCAGGTCGCGCAGGAGGAGATCTTCGGGCCGGTGCTGACCGTGACCCCGTACGACACCGACGACGAGGCCATCGCCATCGCCAACAACACGATCTACGGCCTGTCCGGGGAGGTCAGCAGCGCCGACGTGGATCGCGCGTTCGCCGTGGCCACCCGGATGCGGACCGGCAATGTGACCATCAACGGCAAGAGCCACTTCGGCATCGGCAGCCCGTTCGGCGGCACCAAGCAGTCCGGACTGGGCTACCGCAACGGCGAAGAGGGCTACAAGGAGTACCTGGAGGCCAAAACCATCGGCATGCCCGACCAGTGAGCGACGCCGAGCAGATCCAAGCGCTGCTGTACCGGTACGCCCGCGCCGTCGACACCAAGGACTGGGAGCTCTACCGGTCGGTGTTCACCGAGGATGCGGTGATCGACTACTCGTCGGCCGGGGCCGTCGTCGGGACCCGCGACGAAGTCGTGGAGTGGTTCGCCGCCAACTTCGGCGTGCTGCCCTGGACCATGCACTACATCACCAACGTCGAGGCCGAGATCGACGGTGACAGCGCATCGGTGCGAGCGATGTTCTACAACCCGATGCAGTTGCCGGGCATGGCCGAGCAGAGTTCGTGCGGCGGCTACTACTTCCACGAGCTGGTACGGACACCCGCCGGTTGGCGCAGTCGCCGGCTGCGGGAGGACAACGTGTGGTTCGTGAACAAACCCGGCGGCACGCCGTGACGACTCAGCCCTGAGCGGCCAATTGTCCGCAGGCGGCGGCGATCTCGCGGCCGCGGGTGTCGCGCACCGTGCAGGACACCCCTCGCTCGCGGACACGTCGGACGAACTCGCGCTCGACCGGTTTCGGGCTGGCGTCCCACTCGCTGCCCGGGGTCGGGTTCAGCGGGATCAGGTTGACGTGCACCAGCGGGCCGAGCTTGCCGTGCAACTTCTTGCCGAGCAGATCGGCCCGCCAGGGCTGGTCGTTCACGTCACGGATCAACGCGTACTCGATCGACACCCGGCGACCGGTCGCGTCGGCGTAGTACCGCGCCGCGTCGAGGACCTCGTCGACCTTCCAGCGGTTGTTGACCGGCACCAGGGTGTCGCGCAGCTCGTCGTCGGGCGTGTGCAGCGACAGCGCCAGCGTCACGTTGAGCTTCTCGTCGGCGAGCTTGCGGATCGCGGGCGCCAGCCCGACCGTCGACACCGTCACCGACCGTGCCGAGATCCCGAAGCCGTTCGGCGGTGCGGCGGTGATGCGCCTGACCGCCGCGACCACCCGGTTGTAGTTGGCCAGCGGCTCACCCATGCCCATGAAGACGATGTTCGACAGCCTGCCACCATCGCGGTCGCGCAGTTCGGCAGCGGCCGCACGGACCTGCTCGAGGATCTCCGCCGTCGACAGGTTGCGCTGCAGACCGCCCTGGCCGGTCGCACAGAACGGGCACGCCATGCCGCAGCCGGCCTGTGACGAGATGCACACCGTGTTGCGGTCGGGATAGCGCATCAGCACCGACTCGAACGTGCTCTTGTCGACCGCACGCCACAGCACCTTGCGGGTCTCACCGGCGTCGCACTCGATCTCGCGGGCGGGATCCAACAGCGTCGGGAACAGCGCGGTGCCGACCTGTTCGCGGACCGCTGCGGGCAGGTCGGTCATCTGCTGCGGGTCGGCGATCATTCGACCGAAATACTGGTTGGCCAGCTGTTTTCCGCGGAACGCCGGCAACCCGAGATCGGCGACGGCCGCGGCCCGCTCGGCGTCGGCGAGGTCGGCGAAGTGCCGCGGCGGCAGCGCGCGGCGCGGAGCATCGAAGACCAGGGGAAGAGGATTGGGCATGGCTGGCCCCCAGTATCCCATTTCCGCGGACCGGGTGTTCTTTGCGCGGGTGACTGGCACGATCCGTCAGATGAGCTTTCCGGCCAACCCGACACACCGGCCGCTACCCCGGCGTTGACGTGATTCCGGCGGAGGATGCACTGATGTGGCCCTGCGACTCCGGCGGCGCCTGAGATGCGCCTCGGCAGTCAGCTGCGCGTCGCCGCCGTGTTGGTGCTCATGGCCGGTGCGCTCGCGCTCGTCCTGACCAGCTGCCCGGGCAATCGGGACGGGATGCCGGGTCAGCTCGCGACGGCGAAAGAGGAGACGGAGTCGGCGGCGCGCTCCGGAGCGCTCGCCCTCGACCTGTGGATGCAGCGCCGGTCGACCCGGAATCTCACCGCCGTCCAGCTCAGCGATGCGCGCGACCAGATCGCCCAGTCCTATTCGGGTATCGCGGTGCTGAAGGCCGAAGACCCGCAGGACCTGCGCCGGCAATCCCTGCTGGCCGAGACGATGACAGTGCTCATCGGTCAGCTCAACGCCGCGAACGCGGCGGTGCGGGCGGTGGACGGTCAGCCTGATGCGCATCAGCTCCGTCAGTCCATTCTCGATGTCGTCGACCGGCTCGCAGCCGACTACCGTTGATGAAGCGACTTTTCGCGGTAGCTCTGGGCATCCTCACCGCCATCGGGGGGTTCCTCGATATCGGAGACCTGGTGACCAACGCCGTGGTCGGTTCCCGTTTCGGCCTTGCGCTCGCGTGGGTGGTACCGGTCGGGGTGCTGGGCATCTGCCTTTACGCCCAGATGGCCGGCCGGGTCGCCGCGGTCAGCGGCCGTGCCACGTTCGAGATCATCCGCGAGCGCCTCGGGCCGCGCACCGCGGCGGCCAATCTCGGCGCCTCCTTCTTCATCAACTTGATGACCGTCACCGCTGAGATCGGCGGCGTGGCATTGGCTTTGCAGCTGGCAACCGATGTCGGCCCCAGCCTCTGGTTCCCGGTGGCGGCGTTCGCGGTCTGGATGGTCATCTGGCGGGTCCGGTTCTCCACGATGGAGAACGTCACGGGATTGCTCGGCCTGTGTCTGATCGTCTTCGCCGTCGCGGTCTTCCTCCTGTCCCCCGACTGGGGACAGCTCGCCGCCCAGGCCGCTGCACCCACAATCCCGTCGACTGAATCGGCGGCCACCTACTGGTACTTCGCCATAGCGTTGTTCGGCGCGGCGATGACCCCCTACGAGGTCTTCTTCTTCTCCTCCGGGGCGGTGGAAGAGGGGTGGACGGTCAAGGATCTCGGCACCTCGCGACTCAACGTGTTGGTGGGGTTTCCGCTGGGCGGGATCCTGTCGGTCGCGATTGCCGCCTGCTCTGCCCTCGTGCTGCTGCCCGGCCAGATCGAGGTCACCTCGCTGTCGCAGGTGGCCCTGCCGGTCGTGACCGCCGGCGGGAAGCTTGCGCTGGCATTCGCCATCGTCGGCATCGTCGCCGCGACGTTCGGGGCGGCGCTGGAGACGACGCTGTCCTCGGGTTACACGCTGGCGCAGTTCTTGGGCTGGACATGGGGCAAGTTCCGCCGCCCGGCCGAAGCGTCCCGGTTCCACGTCGTGATGCTGGTCTCCTTGATTGCGTGCACCGCAGTGCTTTTCACAGGTGTGGATCCGATTCAGGTGACGGAGTACTCGGTGGTGTTCTCCGCGATCGCGTTGCCACTGACGTATCTGCCGATCTTGATCGTGGCCAATGATCCCGGGTATATGGGCGAGCACGTGAACGGACGGGTCACCAACGCCCTGGCATCGGTGTATCTGGTGATCATCCTCGCCGCCTCACTGGCCGCGATACCGCTGATGATCGTGACAGGAGCCGGTCAATGAACACGTCCCCGATTCCCGATGACTCCCACCGTGGTCGGTTGCTCGACGCCCGCCTGCACCTGCTCGACCGTCAGCTCGTCGATGAGAACGGCGACCCGGTCGGCATCGTGGACGACCTGGAACTCGACGGCGTCACGCTCGGCGTCGATATCGGCCCGGGTGCGCCACCGCCGACGGTGAGCGGGATCCTCACCGGCCACGTGCTCCTGACCCGGATCTTCGGAGGCCGGCCGCCGGTCGCGCAACTGCAGTCCATCGCTTGGAGGGCTGTCACCGATGTCGGCGCCGTCGTCCGCATCGACCGCGACGACACCGCCTTCGACACCCCGTGGGTCGAGAGATGGTTACGCGAACGGCTCATCGGCCGCATCCCCGGGGGGCGACGTGCAACTCGGTGAACTGCTCGGCTTGCCCGTGCGGGGCGCCGACGGGCAATCCCTGGGTACCGTCACCGACGTGCGGTTCGAATTGCGCGACGGAACCGGCGGCGTGTCCGAGCTGCGGCTCTACGGTCTGGTGATCAGCCCGCACACCCGCTCTTCGTACCTCGGTTACGAGCGCTCAGGGGTGAACGAGCCGCGGGTTCTGGCCACACTACTGCGATGGCGGCACCGCGGCACCCACCTGGTGCTCTGGAACGACCTCGCTCGCATCGACACGGACGCGGTGACGCTCCGTCCGGGATTCCGGCGCTGTTCACCGGCGCTTCCGACGTACTAGCCGCACGGACGAGCGCCGGCGCTCAGGCCAACAGCGTCAGCACGATCCAGGTGGCGACCGCCGACGGCAGCATGGCGTCGATCCGGTCCATCATCCCGCCGTGGCCGGGCAACAGGTTGCTCATGTCCTTGATGCCCAGGTCCCGTTTGAACTGCGATTCGACCAGGTCGCCGAGCGTGCCGGTGATCACCAGCATCAGGCCCAGCGCGACACCGGCCCACCAGGGCTTGTCGAGCAGGAACACCACGGCGAGCACCGACGCGGTCACCCCGAACAGCAGCGAGCCGGCCAGCCCCTCCCAGGACTTCTTGGGGCTGATGGCCGGGGCCATGGTGTGCTTGCCGAACAGCACGCCCGCCACGTAGCCGCCGATGTCGGAGAACACCACGCCGAGCATCAGGCAGAACACACGGTTGGCGCCGTCGTCGGGGTAGATGAGCAGCGCGCCGAAGCTGGCGAACAGCGGCACCCAGGTCGCGAGGAACACCGCGGCGCCGATGTCCCGCGAATAGTTCTGCGGCGTGTGGTTGAGCCCCTGCCCGACCAGGCGCCAGATCATGCACACCACCACGGTGCCGGCGAACCCACCCAGCGCACCGGCCGGCCCGAAAGGCCAGGTCAGCCACAACGTGGCCTGACCGCCGACCAGCAGCGGCAGCATCGGGATCCGGTAACCGGCCTCACCGAGGCGGCTGCTCACCTCATACGTGGCGATCGCCACCGCGACCGCCACCAGCGCAAGCCACAGGTACGGCGCGAAGAGCAGGATCGCGATCAGCCCGCCGCCGAGCGCGACGCCGACGGCGATCGCCGCGGGCAGGTTGCGGCCGGCTCGTGACGACTTCTTCGGCGGCTCGTCGACCGGCTGGGATCCCACGGGAGTCGAGTGCTGGTCGGTCATGATCAGACCTCCAGCAGCTCGCCTTCCTTGTGCTTGACGAGTTCGTCGATCTGGGCGGTGTACTGCTGGGTGGTCTTGTCCAGGTCCTTCTCCGCCCGGGTGACCTCGTCCTCACCCGCGTCGCCGTCCTTCTTGATGCGCGACAACTCCTCCATCGCCTTGCGACGGATGTTGCGGATCGACACCTTGGCGTCCTCGCCCTTGGACTTGGCCTGCTTGACCAGGTCGCGGCGCCGCTCCTCGGTGAGCTGAGGGATCGCCACCCGGATAACGTTGCCGTCGTTGGTCGGGTTCACCCCGAGGTCCGAGTTGCGGATCGCGTCCTCGATGTTGCGCAGTTGATTGGCCTCATACGGCTTGATGACCACCAGCCGGGCCTCGGGCACGTTGATGCTGGACAGCTGCGTGATCGGGGTGGCGGCACCGTAGTAGTCGACGTGGATACGGTTGAACATCCCGGGGTTGGCGCGGCCGGTGCGGATCGACGCGAGGTCGTCCCGTGCCACCGAGACGGCCTTCTCCATCTTCTCCTCGGCATCGAAGAGCGTTTCGTCGATCACTGCAAGTCTCCCGTCCCTGTCGCTCGCCCGGCGCCACCGTCAGGTGGTGACCAGTGTCCCGATCTTCTCACCCGCGACGGCGCGCGCGATATTGCCGTCGACGAGCAGGTTGAACACCAGGATCGGCATCCCGTTGTCCATGCACAAACTGAACGCGGTCGCGTCGGCCACCTTGAGCCCGCGGTCGATGACCTCCCGGTGACTGATCGCGGTGAGCAGTTCGGCGTTCTTGTCGATGCGGGGGTCGGCGGTGAACACACCGTCGACGGCCTTGGCCATCAGCACCACGTCGGCACCGATCTCCAGCGCACGCTGTGCGGCGGTGGTGTCGGTGGAGAAGTACGGCAGGCCCATGCCGGCGCCGAAGATCACGACGCGGCCCTTCTCCAGATGCCGGACCGCCCGCAGCGGGATGTAGGGCTCGGCGACCTGGCCCATGGTGATCGCGGTCTGCACCCGGGTGTCGATGCCCTCCTTCTGCAGGAAATCCTGCAGCGCAAGGCTGTTCATCACGGTGCCGAGCATGCCCATGTAGTCCGAGCGCGTCCGCTCCATGCCACGCTGCTGCAGCTGGGCGCCGCGGAAGAAGTTCCCGCCGCCGATCACGACGGCGACCTGCGCCCCGCTGCGGACGACTTCGGCGATCTGGCGGGCCACCTGCGCGACCACGTCGGGGTCTAGCCCGACCTGCCCGCCGCCGAACATCTCACCGCCGAGCTTCAGCAGAACCCTGGTGTAGGCGGGTCTGATGACGGAGGACTGGTCGCTGATCGGCTTGGCCGTGGGGTCTGCCATCGGGCTCCTTCCGGTCTGCGCAGGCGGTTGCCATCGATGAGACGACTCCCCCAATCCTGCCAAACCCGCCCGCGCCCGACGCCCAAAGGGTCATTCCCGCCAGAGTGCGTGTCCGCGGCGGACACGCCGCGTCATTCCCGAAGACGACGCACGCTCGTCGCTGTCTGAAGATGATCACGCGGTCTGGGCAGGGGGCCGCGGACGGCAGAGCCGGGCGCGAGCCTGCGTGAACTCCGGCCGGAGGGCCCGGCGTGCCGCTACGACTCCGCGGCGCGCTCGGCGACCGGCAGTCCGGTGTGGCCGGCGTGACAGGCCTTCGGCGGCGACGGCGGCAGGTCGAGCGCGGGGTTGCCGTCGAAGAAGCCGATCGGCTTCAGATGGAACCCGGTATACGCGCACGGCATCACCGGCCAGTCCTCCGGCCGCACGACGTGGTGGGCGCCGAGCGTGTACCAGAGCACGACGTCGGTGTCCTCCAACGGCGCGTCGTCGGCGACGTACTCGGGCAGCCCCTGAACGTCCGGCGACTGGTACATGTAGTCGCCGGCGGCGAACCTCTCGGCCGGGTCGTACTTCGTCACCCAGAGGTTGTGCTGCAGGAAGCGGGCGCGGTCGTAGATGTAGGACCCCTCCTGCACCATCACCGGCACGACGTCCTTGGGCACCAGCTTGTAGGCCACCGGAATGCCGAGTTCGTTGTGCTTGGACGGGTTGGCGATCTTCCAGTACCGGCCCGTGGACCAGTTCCAGTCCCGCGCACCGTCGGCTTCGGAGGCCACCAGGGTGTCCCGGGTGATCCAGGCGTTGCGGTGTGGGTTCAGCTCCGGGTCGGGCTCGGGAATCGAATCCACCTCGTAGACACTGTTTTTCGCACCGTCGATGCTCATGTCCAGGCGGAAGTTGAAGAAGTGCTGGTGATTCGGGCCGTAGATGCCCGGAGCGACCATCTTGCCCCAGCGCGGCTGCTCCCCCGATTCCACCTCGACCGCCCCGGTGGTCAGCACGCCGGAGAGCTTGACCTCGACCTCGATCGACGCGTCGTTGTAGAAGTACCAGAAGAACCCGTACTCGTAGTTGCCCACGGTGCAGATCATCGAGATCACCAGGCGCCGCGAGCGGCGCACCTCGACCTCCTCGGTGCGGAAGTCGGTGTGCTTCCAGGAGATCCCGAAATCCTCCTCGTGCATGCAGATCGCGTTCGGGATGGTCACCGCATTTCCGGCCGAGTCGTTCACCGTGCCGTCGAAGTAGTGGATCTCGCCGAGACAGTCGCATCCCAGCGTCAGCGGGTTCGCCGAGAACCCCATCCCGACCTCACCCATGTCGAAGACGTTCTTGTTCCAGTGCGTGGGCGAGCTGTCGCCGTAGGGCACCACCATCTCCGAGAGCGACGCCCGGTACATGATCGGCCTGGTCTCACCCCGGTCGGTGTAGGTGACCTCGTGCAACGTGATGCCCTCGCGCGGGTTGAACCCGATGCGCAGCGACCACTTCTGCCACTGCACCTTCCAGCCGTCGACGGTGAAGCTCGGCCCGTCGGGCTGGGTGATCTCGATGGGTTTGACGTCGTCGCGGAACTGCGTGAAGGCGGGCCGGTTGTTCGGGTCGAACATGAACTTCTCGCTGTAGTTGCCCGCGGTCGGCGGCAACGGCACCACGCCGTGGTCCTCGACGTCGATGACCGTCATCGCATCGAGGTCGAACGTCACGATCAGTCCCTCGACGGGCCGTGCGTACCCGTGTTCGGACGGCGCCGCGCGGACGAAGGTCAGCGGCCGGCAGATCAACGGGGAGTTGTCGTAGTGGTCCTGCGCGCCGTAGTAACCGGCCGGCCACGGGTCGATCATGGTGAGGCTGAAGTCGGTGACGCCGCGCTTGCGCATCGCCTCCTGCCAGCGGGGGTCCTCCCGGACCTTCTCCTCCACCCCGGTCATGTGCTCGACGAGGTAGGACGGGAACCGCCCGGGGATGGGGGTCCAGGATTCGATGATGCGTGCGGTGAGGTCGACGACGGCCTCGTAGATCAGCTTCGCGCCGGCGTCGTACATGGTCAGGAACGCCCGGCGCGCAACATCCTGCCGGCCCTCGAAGGTCAGCTCGGGTTTCTTGTCCGGCTCGGCGAGCTGGATCATCACGAACTTCAAGGTGGGCGTGGCGTATTCGGATGCGGCCACCACCGCGGCGGCCGCCTCGATCTCGGCTCCGGTCAACGGGTCGAGCGGATAGGCGCCGACCGCCGAACCGTCGTGCTCGCCGCGTGTGCGGGTGTCCTCAAGCGTCATTTCGCTGTTTCCTCTTTTTCCGTGGTGCGATCGAAGACCGCCAGATGTGCCAGGGCGTCTTCCTGGCTGACTTTGTGTGCCGAGCGCCGGCCGAAGATGTACACGGTCAGGCCGAGCGCGAACATGCCGAGACTGATGCCGCCCACCCAGGTCATCCACGTGGCGGCGGGTACGTCGATCCACGGCGTGACGAAGGAGTAGTAGATGCCGCCGACGGTGCCCAGAGAACCGACCACGACGGCGGTCCAGACCCCGGCCATCCCGCCCGGAATCCGCCAGAACTCCTCGTTGGCGTAGCGGTCGGCATACTTCTTGCGGGCGACGACGACCGGGATCAGGAAGAAGAACCCGGACAGCAGCCACACCGTGGACAGGCCGCCCTGCAGGTAGATGGTGACGTTGGCCATGCTGCTCTGCGAGTACAGCCCGACCAGGATCACCGACGAGATCACGCCCTGGATCAGGACCGCGGTGACCGGGTTGCGCGTCCGCGGGTTCAGGTGGGTGAAGATCCGCGGCAGGTGGCGTTCCAGGCCGGAGACGAAGATCAACCTGGAGTAGGCGACCTGATAGGTCATGAGCGCGACGATGATGATGAACGCCAGCACGACCGCGCAGACCTCCATCAGACCCGGGAAGCCGGCGACGTCGAGCATGCCGATGACCCCGGTGACGGGATCGATCTCGTCGCCGGGCAGCGCCATCATGGTGCCGAGCGTGGTCAGCAGATAGATGGCGACCAACGCCGTCGAACCCCAGAGGATCATCCTCGGCCCGCTCTTACGCACCGACAGGAACTCCGCACCCATGTTGTACGGCGTCTCGACGCCGAGCAGGTACAGCAGCACGGTTCCGTACAGGAAGCCCGCCACCGCGAAGTTCGGGATGGTCGCCTCGGCCCAGCTGAACGGTGTCGCCGATCCGTTCTCGACGGCGAACAGCAGACCGCTGATGAAGATCGTCAGGGTCAGGATGCCGTAGACGACGAAGACGGTGTTCATGATCTTCTGGTTGGCGGCCAGCTTGGCCAGTGCCAGCCCGATCACGGTCCACAGGATGACCAGCTGCAGAATGATGCTCGTCGTCAGCCCGAGTTCGGCGTGGAAGGCCAGCAGCAGGAACTGCAGCACCACCGCCGGTGACGACGCGGCGTTGAGGATCACCGGCACCCAGGACAGGTAACCGCCGATGAACCCCCACGTCTCGCCCATGGTGCGGGTGGCCCAGATGTACACGCCGCCCTGTCCGGGCCACAGGTTGCCGAGTTCGACGACGGCCATCCCCGCGGGGACCAGGAAGGTCAGGATGCCCAGCACCCACATCGGGATCGCCGTCCATCCTCCGGCGGCCATCACCGACGATCCGGTGACCCAGCAGATGATGAACACGTAGGCCGCCGTCAGGCCGAAGGTGGTCATCACCTTCGGAAGGATCTGCTCGGGGACCAACTCGGTGGTCATGAGCTTGTCACGCTGGGCGGGCGCCGCGGGCTCCGTTTGTGTCATTCGTCTCTCCCACTGGGTGTTCGGTCAGTTGACGATCTGTCCGTCTTTCATCCGGACGACACGGCTCGCTTCGTCGGCCACCGTGGGGTCATGGGTACTCGCGACCACGGTGACGCCCATGGTCGAGCACAGGTCGCGCAGCATGCGCACCACCGTCTCGCCGGTACGGTGGTCGAGGTTGGCGGTCGGTTCGTCGGCCAGCACCAGAGCCGGGCTGCTGATCAGCGAGCGCGCGATCGCCGTGCGCTGCTGCTCGCCGCCGGACATCTTGGTGGGCTGGTGGTTGACGCGGTGCCCGAGCCCGACCAGCTCCAGTAGCTCGATCGCCCTCTTGCGCAACGCCTTCCGGTCGTAGGGCTCGAACATCAGTGGCAGCTCGACGTTCTCGACCGCCGACAGGAACGGGATCAGGTTGTAGCTCTGGAAGATGAAGCCGATGGTGTCGTGCCGTAGTGCCGCATACTGGCTTTCGGTCAGTGTCGCGGTGTCCTGACCGGCGATGCGCACCGTGCCCTTGGTGGGGCGGTCCAGACCGCCGATGATGTTGAGCAGGGTGGACTTCCCGCTGCCGCTCGGCCCCATCAGGCATACGAACTCTCCGGGTGTCACCGTCAGATCCGCGGCCTTCAACGCCTTGACGACCTCGTCGCCGAGTTTGTGTAACTTCCACACGTCGGCGATCTCGATCACCGGGGCGGCGTCGACTGTTTCGTCGAGAGCGGTCACGGTCAGCCTCCTGACGCGAGGGATCGGATCGGCGGCCGCGACGCCGCTTTCCAGGTGGGAACGATGCTGGTGGCCAGTGCGGCGACGACGCTGACGACGACCGCGATCACGGCGCCGAACGCCAGACCCGGATAGGAGACCCCGGTCGCGACGACACCGAACAGCCCCAGCAGGATCCCCGCGACGACCGCCAATGCAGCACCGGCCAGCGCGCCGACGACCGCGGCGGTGACCGGTTCGACGAGCAGTGCAGCCACCACCGGCCCGCGCGGGACACCGTTGGCGGCCAGCACACCGAGTTCCCGGGTGCGGTGGGCGACGGTCCTGGTGGTCGCCACGGCGACCTCGGCCACCCCCACGAGGAGCACCGCGACGGCGATCAGCACCACGGCGCGGGCGATCTCGTCGGCGTGACCGAGTGACGCCGACTGAGCGCGGATACCGTCGGACATCGCGAAGACCAACACGACGAGGAACGCACCGGTGGCGGTCGTCACGGCCGGCAGCACCATCTCCCGCGCCCGCCGGCACGCCGCCAGCCAGCCGTAGGCCAGGCCCTTCCGCGCGCTCATCGATCCCCCAGCAGTGACACCGGGCGCTGCTGCAGCAGCCGGTGCACCGGGACCAGCGCTCCGACGATCGCCATGGCGGGCAGGAACATCGCGGTCAGCGCTGCGCCCTGCAACCAGGCCCCCAGTGAGGCGATGTTCGGGATCACCAGTGCCACAGCTGCCCCCGCGGCCGCCACCCCGACGACGTACGCGGCGAGGAACACGAGCGCCGATTCGACGAGGAAGAAGTACAGCACCTCGTCGGCGAGGCCGATGCTCGACATGATGCCGAACTCGCGTCGACGTTCGGTCACCGCGGCGAGGAACGACGACACCGCGATCACGAAGCCCAGCCCGAGTCCGACGGTGGAGATCAGTCCGAGCGTGGAACCGGTCACCTTGCCCGAGAACAGGGCGGAGTACTTCTGCTCGAACGTCAGCGGACCCGTACCGCCGACGGTGTCGTAGATCAGGCCCGACCCGGCGGGGTCGGGGGCCACCGCGGGATCGGGGGTCGACGGAAGGCCCACCGCCGCACCGAAGATCTGTGCCAGATCCCGGCGCTGCTGCAGCTCCGCCGGTCCGTGCACCACCCACCAGCCGTTCTCGCCGACAGCCGACCGGGCCACCGACGTGGGCACCGTCATCGACTGTCCGGGGCCCTCGACCGCCACGGTCACGTTGTACCGTCCGACCGTGATCTGCTCCCCGTCTGACACCGAAAGCCGCTCGGCGGCAGCTGATCCCAGCATTGCGTGACCGCCGGGAACGTCGTCGGAGCCGCGCACCGCCACCGCTTCGCCGTCGAGTTCGACCACGCCCGACAACATGCGGGTGGCGGTCCAGCCGTCGGGCACCGCGATCGCCGGGGGCGGGCCGTCGGCGACGAGCGCCTCGGCGGCCGGGTCGTAGTGCACGCCCGCGGCGGGAACGACCCAGAGCTGGCCTGTACCAAGGACTTCCGTCACCGAGGCCTCACCGGTGGTGGCGAAGCCGGCCGACACGGTGCGCACGATCGTCACACACGCGATCGCCAGCGCGATTCCGAGCACCGACAGCACGAACCTCTCTGGGCGGCGCCGGATGTTAGCGAGCGCGAACCGGACCAGGCACCCGAAGGTGTTCCCCGATCCGGCCGGGATCTGCGGTGATCGCACTTCGGCCGGCGCTCTACCGGCCTGACTGGCCTCCACGAGAAGCGATGGTGCGAGCGAAAAGTTTCACCCGCAGGCCCGTGCGGTGTCGGGGTTGTTAACAGCATCCCGGCGCCGTTACGGCGATGTGTCGTCGCCGCAACGGGTTTCGTCGTCCGGAGTCGTCAGTCCTGGATGCGCGGCCAGGGCCGCGCCTGTTCCAGCTCGAACGCCAGTGCCAGCAGGCGGGCCTCCTGCCCGAGACCGGCGGAGAACATCATGCCGACGGGGAGCCCTGCTTCGGACTGCGCCAGCGGCAGCGAGATCGCCGGTTCACCGGTGGCGTTCTGCAGCGGCGTGAACGCCACCCACTCCACGAGCCGGTCGATGATCTGCCGGTACGAAGCGGTCGGGTCGAGGTGCCCCACCCGGGGCGGCACATCGGCCACGGTGGGGGTCAGCAGGACGTCGTGATCGTCGTACAGCCGGGAGGTGACGCGGCGGACCCGCGCCAGCCGCGCGATCGCCGTCGGCACCCGGTGGAGATTGCGTGCGGCGTGCTGCTCCAGCCCGAGCGACAGGTTGTCGAGCCTGCCGCGGTCGAAGCTCGGACCGAAGGAGCGCCGGCCGCCGCGCACGAGTGCGAACGCCAGAAACGACCAGTAGAGCAGGAAGTCGTCCATGAACCGGCGTGGCACCGGATTGTCGATGACGGTCACGTGGTGGCCGAGCTCTTCGAGCAGGGACGCGGTCTTGAGCGTGAGTTCGCCGACCTCCGGGGCGGCCGCGTGCGCGATCGACTCGGTGCACACGGCGATCCGCAGCCGCTGACCGTCAGGACCGGTCACGTCGCCGACCGGCGGTAGCTTGGGGTTCGCGACGACCTTCTCCATCTCGCGATAGAAGGCCGCGGTGTCACGGACCGACCGGGTCAGCACGCCGTTGGCCACGATGCGTAACGGCATCTGTCGCATGTCCCTGTCCAACGGCAGCCTGCCGCGGCTCGGCTTGAGCCCGACCAGCCCGTTGCACGAGGCCGGGATACGGATGGAGCCACCGCCGTCGTTGGCGTGCGCGATCGGCACGACGCCGGCCGCCACGAAGGCACCGGATCCCGACGACGACGCCCCGGCCGTGTGCTCGGTATGCCACGGATTGCGCACCGCACCGAGCCGCGGATGTTCGGCGACGGCGCTGAACCCGAACTCCGACATCCGGGTCCGGCCCAGCGGCACCAGGCCGGTGGCCAGATACGCCGCGGCGAAGTCGCCGTCGTCGGAGGCCGGCCGCGGATCCCAGGCGTCGGTGCCGTTCATCGTCGGCATCCCGGCGACCGCCACGTTGTCCTTGACGAACGACGGCACCCCGTCGAAGAACCCACCGAAGGGCCGGTGCAGTCGGCCGCGGGCCCGCGCCCGGTCATAGGCCTCGTAGGCCAAACCGTTGAGCGACGGGTTCACCCGCTCGGTGCGCGCGACGGCCGCCTCGACGAGTTCCCCGACGGACACCGCGCCGCGACGCAAGGCCTCGACCAGACCGACGGCGTCGGAATCACCCAGCGCGTCGTCGCCGAACGCGTGAACACGGTCCATGGCCGAACGGTACCAAAGCGTACCGGCGCGAAGTGGTCGGTTGGACGCCCGTCCGCGCACTCACTCCGCCCGGCGCAGCACCGCCCCGACGGTCATCGCCAGGATCTTCCAGTCCAACCACAGCGACCAGTTCTCGATGTAGAAGTTGTCCCACTCGGCGCGGTCGGCGATGGACGTCTGCCCGCGCAGGCCGTGCACCTGCGCCCACCCGGTGATGCCGGCCTTGACGCGGTGCCGGTCGCCGTAGCGCGCGATCTGGATGTTGAACAGGTCGACGTACTCGGGGCGTTCCGGCCGGGGACCGACCAGGCTCATCTCGCCCCTGAGAACGTTGATCAGTTGCGGCAGCTCGTCCAGCGACGTGGCCCGCATGATCTTGCCGATCTTGGTGCGGCGGTCTTCCCCCTCCACCCCTCCCGGCGCCGAATCCGGATCGAGGGTGAACGCCGCGTCGGAGTCGCTGGGCGGGCGCATGGACCGGAACTTGAGGCACATGAACACCCGCCCGTCGCGGCCGACCCGCGGCTGGCCGAAGAAGACCGGGCCGGGCGAACTCAACCGCACCAGCAGCATCAACGTGACGAACACCGGAGAGATCAGCGCGAGGCCCAGGGCGGCGACCACGCGGTCGGACACGTGTTTGGCCACGAACTGCCAGCCGCGCGGGTCGGTGCGCGGCGCGGCGATCAACGGCAGTCCGCCGATGTGGTCGATGCGGGCGTGCACGCCGATGGTGTCGAAGATCCGGGGCACGATCCACACCGCGACCCCGCGGTCGTGCGCGGTCCTGACGGCCGCGGACAACGCGTCGTCGCGGGTACGGGAGAACGCGACGATCATGCACTCGGCGCCGGTCCGGGTGATCGCGTCGTCGAGGCGGTCCAGCCTTCCCAGGTACGGAATGCTCGACGGCTTGTCCCGGTCGATCCCCATCGACGGCAGATCGTCGTCCACCAGGCCGACCGGCCGCAGCCCGTACTCCGGCGTGATCTCCAGCCGGTCGGCGACCTTGGCGGCGATACGGCCGTTACCGACGATGAGCGTCGGCGCGGTCAGCACATCGCGACGGAACAGATACCGCTTGATCGTGAACCACAGCAGCCGGCCGAGCGGAACCAGGATCGCCGCGCACATCCAGGTCCGGGCCACCGCGTTGTCCGCCGATTCCGGCGCGTTGCCCGCCGACTGCGGGGCCCCGCTGCTCAGCACGAGCCCGGAGAGCAGCAGCACGGCCGCCAGTGCGGTGATCGCCTGAATGGTCGGCAGCTCATCGAGGAAGGTGCGTTCCAGCGACCGCCGGTACAGGCCGCGCAGCGCGCTCAACGCCACGTTGGTCGGGGCGAAGAACCACAGCATCCAGATCGGCGGCAGGTCGTACTGCAGATGGGTGGCCCAGGTCATCCCGACGGCCACCGATCCGGTGGTCAGGTCGATCACCGGCCCGACGACCGTCTCCCACGCCTTGCGTTTACGTAACTGGCCGAAGTCGACTGGAACCCCGGTTACAACATCTCCCCCGTCAGCGATGTTTGCCGTACGGCGGGAATCAATAGTGTCGGTCACCTGGATCATGGACGATTTGCCGAACGGACATGCAGAAAGGTTAACTCGGCAAACGCCGGAACCCGACAATTATTGCCAATTCACGGGGATGTCAAATGGCAACCGGGTTAGCTGTCAGCGTTGCTGGAAAACGTCGTTCCCGGTACCGGCAAATCTGCGGACCGGCACGGTGGCGGCGTCACCTGCTGCTCAATGCGGCTAATCGCCACCGACGGCAAACAAAACCGACCGGATGCCCAAGTCCCACGATGTCCGACCGGTGTCGTGCGGTACGAAGCACGAAGCCCCCGAGATCGCGTCTCGGGGGCTTCGCGTCTGTCAGCGTGTCAGGCCTGGCCGACCTCGAAACGGACGAACCGCGTCACGGTGACCCCGGCCTCGTCGAGCAGCGCCTTGACCGACTTCTTGTTGTCGGACACCGACGGCTGGTCGAGCAGTACCACGTCCTTGTAGAACCCGGTGACCCGTCCCTCGACGATCTTGGGCAGTGCCTGCTCCGGCTTGCCCTCGTTGCGGGCGGTCTCCTCGGCGATGCGCCGCTCGTTGGCGACGATGTCCTCGGGCACGTCCTCGCGGGTGAGGTACTTGGCCTTCAGCGCGGCGATCTGCAGCGCGACCGCATGGGCGGCGGACTTGTCGTCACCGGTGTACTCGACGAGCACACCCACCGCGGGCGGCAGGTCGGCGGCCCGCTTGTGCAGGTAGGTCTCGACCGTGCCGTCGAAGTAGGCGGCGCGTCGGAGCTCGAGCTTCTCGCCGATCTTCGCCGACAGGTCGGCGATGACCTGCTCGACCGTGCTGTCACCGAGCTTCACGGCCTTGAGGGCGTCGACGTCGCCGGCCTTGGCCTCGGCGGCCGCGGCGACGATCTGATCGGCGACGGCCTGGAACTCGGCGTTCTTGGCGACGAAGTCCGTCTCGGAGTTCAGCTCGATGAGCGCCCCGTCCTTCGCGGCCACCAGGCCCTCGGCGGTGGCGCGCTCGGCGCGCTTGCCGACGTCCTTGGCGCCCTTGATGCGCAGCAACTCGACGGCCTTGTCGAAGTCACCCTCGGCGTCGACCAGCGCGTTCTTCGAATCCAGCATGCCGGCACCGGTCAGCTCACGAAGACGCTTGACGTCGGCGGCGGTGTAGTTAGCCATAGAAGTCTTTCCTTAACTCTCTCGAAGCCGTCGCGGATGTCAGGACTGTTCGGGTGCCGCGGCCTCGCCGGGGAGCGCGACATCCTCGGGCTGTGGGCCGGCGGCGGCGGTGAAGGGGCGAAGTTCTGGCTCTCAGTGCTCACCGAGATCAAGAACCGCGGCACTGCTGATGTGTGCATCGTGGTCTGTGAC
>NZ_LMVQ01000369.1 GCF_001545925.1 Mycobacterium sp. NAZ190054
CTGGCCTGGGTCACCAGGTTCGGGAACATCGGCACCGTTATGCCCTCGTAGGCTTGGAATCGGTTCTCCCGCCACCACTTTCCGAGATCGCGGCCCTCCCGGCCGATCACCTCGATCGCGGGCAGGTCGATGCGGATGCCGTCACCGGCCAGCACCACCCGCGGATCGGGGGTCGCCACCGTGGGCCGCTCGGCGAAATCGCCTGGGGCGAAGCGGGGGCAGTCGGCGCGGCGCAGCAGCCGTTCGGCGACGATCGACGCCGCCGCGGTCTCGGGATAGAGCTCGTGCATGCGGTCGATCAGGCGGCGGCGCACCTCGGCGTCACCGTCGGTGACCGAGTAGGCGTGCAGCTCCACCACCGAACCACCGGTGCGCGAAGCCCATTCGGCGGCCTCGCGCTCGTAGCGCTGCAGCACGCTGATGTTGTCCAGCGGTTCCCGGCCCCCGGTCGCGACGAACGCCGCGCGGTCACCGCGCACGGGGCGGTCCAGCCACAGTCGCAGCACCACGAACGGCGGCGCGGTGCCCATCGCGGCGACCCGCTCGCGCCACAACGGATCCCCCAGGCCCGGCGAGGCCGCCACCACCCGCTGCAGCGACCCGACATCGGTGGCCAACACCACCGCGTCCCCCGACCACACCTTCCCGTGCGCGCCCGTCACCGTCACCTCGTCGGCGAGGGTGACCGCCTCGACCTCGGCTCCGGTGTGGAACACCACGCCGCGGCCCTCCAGATAGCGTCGCAACGGATTCCACAGCGCCACATCGAAGTTCGCGCTGGCAACGTCGAAGATCAAACCCTCGCTGGAGCCCAGGAAGTAGATGTGGAACATGGTGACCAACTCGCCCGCGGACAACGTCTCCGGCCGGGCGAAAAAGCTGCGCGCGAACACCTCGAACGCCAGGTGCCGGGCGGCCTCGGGAAAGTTGATGTCGCGCAGGAAGGTTGCCGCGTCCTGTTCGTCGAGCAGGTGATAGGTCTCGGGCACCGACACCGCGGCCAGTGGGGCGGCGGCCCTGGCGTCCAGCCGGACCAGGTCCCGCAAGCGGAAGGTGGGGCTGCGCAGCGCGAACGCCAACGCGTTCAGCGGTGGGGTCTGGGGCAGACCGCGGAACGTGTCCTGCCGGCCGGCGCCGTCGATCAGGGGATAGTCCGCCACCGGGGTCAGCGCGGACAGCCCGGGATCGCTGCGCTGCAGCAGCGCCCGCAGGTTGTAGTACTGCCGGAAGAACGCGTGGAAACCGCGGTTCATCGCGACCGGGGTACCGTCGGTCAGCGTGTCCGGCCAGCCGCCGACCCGCCCGCCGAGATGATCGCACTTCTCGACCACCTCGACCGCGACACCGCGTTCGGCCAGCCCGGTGGCGGCGGCCAGCCCCGCGATGCCACCGCCCACGACGACGACGCGGGGCCGCCCCCCACCCGCCGTGCGCCGGCCCGGATGAGCGGGCAAGGTCTGGCGCCGGCGATCGGATCCGTTGATGCTCAACGCTTCTCCTCCGCCTTCAGCCGGGCGCGTTCCCACAGCAGCAGCGCGGCGGTCACCATCGCGAACCCGAACAGGAAGTCCTCGACCGGGATGTCCCACGGGAAGCGGATACCGCTGAAGTGGTCGTCGTGGTACAGCACGATCGGCGCGCTCAGCTTCGTCAGCCAGCCGTCGACGGGGATCTGGAATCCGAGCACGATCACCATCGAGATCCAGTAGGCGGCCCGCCGGAACAGCCCGGTGCGCAGCACCACCAGTTCCAGGGCGCACACCGCGACGACCGAGAGTATCGCAGGCACCGTGTACCCGAGGCCGGTCACCGCGCCCGCTCCTTCACCCCACGGCGGCGCACCACGCCGAGGATGGTGTCCACCGCGTTGTAGGTCAGCAGCCCGCACAGCGGCACCACGACGAAGAACAGCACCTCCTCGACCGGCAGACCGCCGGGCACGAAAACCCCGGTGACGTAGTCGGGGTTGAACCACCACACCCCGGCCGCGGTGGCGATCACGTCCCAGATCACGAACACCGCGAACACCGGCAGCAGCGCGGCCGCCATCAGCGTCGGTCGGCGGTAGACGCCGTCACCGAAGAACTCCAGCGGCGCGGTGATCACCAGACAGCCGGCCAGAACCAGCAGATAGTGCCATTGATCCACGCTCACGCTCCCCTGAGTCTCAGACTGCCCACCGGCGCACGGCGGCCGGAGACCTCGAAGCCGATCGCGTCGATCTCGTCCATCAGTGGTTGACCTCCGGGGCGGGACGGCGAGCGGGGATGCCGGTGACCCGGTCGGCGGCGAGCCGGCCGGACAGGATCGCGGTCGGAACCCCCACCCCGGGGACGGTGGACGAGCCGGCCAGCACCACGTTGTCGATGCCGCGCACGGTGTTGGCCGGCCGGAACGGTCCGGTCTGGGAGAAGGTGTGCGCCAACGCGAACGGCGTTCCGGCGGCCATCCCCTGGCGGCGCCAGTCGGCCGGGGTCACCACGTGCAGCAGCTCCGCGTCATCACCGACGCCGGGCATCCGGTCCCGCACCGCGGCCAGCATCTGGTCGACGTAGCCGGATCCGGTGGCGTCCCAGTCGATCGCGCCGACGTCGGTGTTGGGGGCCGGGGCCAGCACGTAGAGCAGGTCACGACCGGGCGGGGCCAGCGACGGGTCGCCGGCGGTCGAGGCGGCTTCAGGAACCAGCCCGATGTCGACGAAAGGAGTCTGGAATGTCGCGGCCGGATCGGCATAGACGAGATCGCAGTGCAGCAACATGGTGACACCCACACCGACAGCCAGGCCGTTGA
>NZ_LMVQ01000370.1 GCF_001545925.1 Mycobacterium sp. NAZ190054
CCGCCGAATCGCCCTCCACCACATACAGTTCCGACTTGCTCGGATCGGTGGAGCGGCAGTCGGCGAGCTTGCCGGGCAGCCCACCGATGTCGGTGGCGCTCTTACGGCGCACCAGCTCACGCGCCTTGCGTGCCGCGATCCGCGCCTGCGCCGACGAAACCGCTTTGTTGATCACGGTTTTCGCCTCGGCGGGATTCGACTCGAACCAGTGGCTGAGCTGTTCGTTGCAGATCTTCTGCACGAACGACTTCACCTCGGTGTTGCCCAGCTTGGTCTTGGTCTGGCCTTCGAACTGCGGCTGGGACACCTTCACCGAGATCACGGCGGCCAGCCCCTCGCGGATGTCGTCACCGGTGAGGTTCGGATCCTTGTCCTTCAGCAGCTTCTTGTCCTTGGCGTACTTGTTGACCACCGAGGTCAGTGCCGCCCGGAAGCCCTCCTCGTGGGTGCCGCCCTCGTGGGTGTTGATCGTGTTCGCGAACGTGTGCACCGATTCCGAGTAACCGGCGTTCCACTGCATCGCGATCTCGACCTCGTGGCCCTCGCCCTTGCCGTCGAAATCGATGACGCTGGGCTGGATCGGAGTCTTGGTCCGGTTGATGTGCTTGACGAAGTCGACCAGGCCGCCGGGGTAGTGGAAGACCCGGTGCTTGACCTTGTGCGGCGCCGAGGCCTCCGCGGCCTTCTCCTCGGCCGACTTCGGCGCCTCGGCGTGGTCGCTGACGACGTCATCGACGATCTCCTCGGCGGTGACGCGTTCGTCGGTGAGCTCGATGGTCAGGCCCTTGTTCAGGAACGCCATCTCCTGCAGCCTGCGCGCGATCGTCTCGAAGTCGTAATTGGTGGTCTCGAAAATGTCGGGATCGGCCCAGAACCGGATGGTCGTGCCGGTCTTGTTGGTCTTCTCACCCTGCTTCAGGGTCCCCGGGACCGAACGGTCGTACGTCTGGAACCACTCGTAGCCGTCCTTGCGGATGTCGGCCTCCAGGCGCGTCGACAGCGCGTTCACCACCGACACACCGACGCCGTGCAGACCACCGGACACCTGGTAGGCGCCTTCTTCGAACTTGCCGCCAGCGTGCAGCACGGTCATGACCACGTCGACGGTCGGGATGCCGGTGGCGTGCATCGCGACCGGGATGCCGCGGCCGTCGTCGGTGACCTGAACTCCACCGTCCTCGAGGATTCTGACGTCCACCTTGGTCGCGAACCCCGCCATCGCCTCGTCGACCGCGTTGTCGACCACCTCCCAGATAAGGTGGTGCAGACCGCGCTCACCGGTCGAACCGATGTACATGCCCGGCCGCTTACGTACCGCCTCCAGGCCTTCGAGGACCTTGATGGAATCGGCGCCGTACTCAGCCGGAGCGTTCTTCTTCTGGGCAGCCACGTTGGACGCGTCTCCTTGGTCTTTAGCGGGATTGCCGACTCAGGGGTCGCTACCCCTCGCGGATCACCGTGACAGTCTACCTTCACACACCGTCAGGACCGATTCTGCAGCGGCGTTTCCACATACCTAAAAGCGACGTGCGCGGAATTTCTCGGACGTAGATAGGTCTTGACGGCGTGGAAAGTGCGTGATCGTGTCCTGGCGGCTCTGAAGGCTGTGCCCGCTAGCAGGTCAGCCGTAGGTGTCCCGCGGGCCGCGGCCGGGCACCCGGTACGGACCCTTCCGCCAGGACGGACCGACCGGGCCGACGATCTTCAGCGACGTGACCACGCCGTCACCCACCGCGGCGGCGATCTTGGCCAGGATCTGCGCCTGCACCATCCGAAGCTGGGTGGCCCACGCCGTGGATTCGGCCGACACCGTGAGGACGCCTTCGTGCAGTGCGGTCGGGGCGGCGTGCGCGGCGATCTGTTCCCCGACCACGGCCCGCCACCTGCCGAAGACCGCGCCCTCGGCCACCCGGGCCGACCAGCCGCGGCTGCGCGCGACCTCGTTGGTCAACGCACCGAACAACTGCGGGTCACGGCTGTCCGGTCCCGGGCCGGACCATCGGCGCCTGCCACTGCCGGCCACCCGCCGTGCGGCCGGGGCACGCCGGCCCAGGCCGACGTCCTTGCCCTGCTGGCGGGCCGCACCCCGTGCCTCCTCCAGCGTCCGGCGCACCAGGTCCATACCCTTGAGCCCCTCGAGATGCGCCGGTGGCCGCAGGTCGTCGTCCTCGGTCATGCCTGCACCACCGAGATCCGTCCGGTGTCGCTGTCGGCCATCGCGATCTCGATACGCCGGGCGTCCCACTCGGCCGGGATGTCCTCGTGTACGGCGGCGGTGACGAGCACCTGCTCGGCCGAGGCCGCCACCTGCGCCAGAGCCTGCCGCCGCGCAGTGTCGAGCTCGGCGAACACGTCGTCGAGCAACAGCACCGGATCGCCTCCTTCGGCTCGCAGCAGTTCGTACGCGGCCAGCCGCAACGCCAGCGCCATCGACCAGGACTCACCGTGGCTGGCGAAGCCCTTCGCCACCTGATCACCGAGCCGTAATTCCAGATCGTCGCGGTGCGGACCGACAAGGCAGACCCCACGCTCGAGCTCGGCGTCCCGACGCCGGCTCAACGCATCCAGCAGCGCCGCCTCGAACATCTCGACGTCGCTGTTACCGACTGCGGCCTCGGTCTCGACGACCTCGACCCCACTGCGATACCGGATCGCCGCGGCACGTGACGCCGGCGCCAGCAGCTGGTAGGCCTTCTCCACCTCGGCGGCCAGCTCGTTGACGAGTTGCACTCGGGCCGTGATCAATTGGGCTCCGTGGTGGGCGAGATGCCCGTCCCACACGTC
>NZ_LMVQ01000371.1 GCF_001545925.1 Mycobacterium sp. NAZ190054
CCGGCTTCGGGTGCCTCGTCACAGATCCCGAGCAGCAGACCGGTTTCCCAGGCGCCGCGCGTTGCGCCGGCCACCACGGCGACCGCGCCCTGCAACGGTGCATCCATCGGACTCGATGATCCCCCTGCCGGCGCGGCAGAGACGTCATCTCGGTGAAACACGGCCGGCAAACCTCCGACAGGGCGTAATTTACGGTCAGCGCAATCAGCGAACAGGCAGCGACGGCCCCGGCCGACGCCGTTGATGCGCGCCTGGCCGGAGGGGATTCTCATGGGCTACGCCAATCACATTGGTCGTGTCGGAGCGCTCGCGGTGACGTTGGGCGTGGGATGGGCGGTGGCGTCCGCGCCGGGTGTCGCGTTCGCCGACACGACCGAATCGTCGAGTACCAGCCAATCCCCGGCCGGGGGTACGTCGGCACCGTCGCCGGACGCATCATCGGCGAAGGACACCGACGACGCCGGCGACGAGCAGGAACCGACTAAGGAGCCCGGCGACACCGACGCGACCGACGGCGTCGAGAACGAGGATGACTCGAATCCGCGCTCGTACCGCCCGAATTCCGCGGGGGAGCAGGACATCGCCGAAGAACCCGGAGAACCCGAAGAAGCGCCGACGGACATCGTCGACGCGGCGGTGCCGGAGGTCGAGGAACTCGAAAAGGCCGAACCAGATCCCGCAGAGAGCGCCACTGCGCAGGCCGCGACACCGGCGGCCACCGCGCCGCCCCCCGAACCCACGGCGTCCGAGCCGGCCCTCGCCACGCTGTTGACCGATCTGACGGATGGCCTCCCGGCACCGCAGCCGGATCCCGCCCCGGTCGCGCCGCTGCCGGGCGCGACGCTGCTCGCGTCATTGGCTGCGGTGCGAGACGAATTGGAGCGCAACGCTGTTCGGCGTACTGCGGCAGTGATGCCGGCCGCGGCGTACATCGACGACGGCACCCCCAACGTACTGGTGATCGGGGTGGACGGCACCAACCTCAGTCGCGTGCTGGCCAATCCGGATCTCACCACGAACTTCTTCACCCTGATGCAGGGCGGGACCACCGCCGCGTCGACCATCGTGGGGCACACGACGATCTCGAACCCGTCGTGGTCGTCGATCCTCACCGGGGCCTGGGGTGAGAAGACCGGCGTGATCAACAACGTGTTCACGCCGTGGACGTACGACAAGTGGCCCACGGTGTTCACCCAGCTCGAGGGCCAGGACAGCAGCATCCGGACCACGTCGATCGCCAACTGGGACGTCATCTCGGCGATCGCGGCTTCCGGCATCGGCGCGGACTCTTTCCTCAACGTCGCACAGGTCGCCGGCGACACCAACTGGTTGCTGACCGACGACAGGGTCGGCGATCTGACCGAGGACGCCATCGCGGCCGCCGACGCCGACACCGCGAACTTCATGTTCAGCTACTTCGTCGGCGTCGACGAGAACGGCCACATGTACGGCGGGGACTCCCCGGAATATCTTGCGGCGCTGGCGAACTTCGACCGCAACCTGGGCGAGATCATGGACGCCGTCGCGCTGTGGGAGGCCGCGACCGGCGAGAAATGGACGATCATCATGGTGACCGACCACGGTCACCAGCCGCAGCTCGGTTTCGGTCACGGCTTCCAATCCCCGGACGAGACAACGACGTTCGTGGTCGCGCGCAGTCCCGGTCTGTTCGGTGAGGGCTTGGTCAACACGAAGTACTCGATCGTCGACGTGACGCCGACCGTGCTGTCGCTGTTCGACCTCCAGCCCACCGTCGACGACCTCGACGGGGTGTCGCTGACAGAACTGGGCGATGCCGATCTCACGCCCGTGAACAACGACGAAGCGCTGCGCGAGACCCTGCTCGACATCATCGCCAAGTACGGCTACCCCGACATCGGGACCAATCTGGCCCTCGGTGCGCGCACCATCTTCGCGTCGATTCCGTACTTCGTCGACATGATCACCACCGGGCTCACCACGAGTTTGCAGTCGATCGTCGATCAGGACATCTTCTTGATCAGCGCGGTGGCCGCGCTGGCGATCATCCCGGTGCGGATCATCGGCGGACTCACCTACGTGGGCACCAACATCGTCGCGCAGATCGTGGCCCGGCTGACCGGTGTCACCGGCGCGAGCATCTTCCCGCTGTGGCCGCCGGCCCCGCCGTCCTTCCCGGACGCGCCGGACATCTCCACACCCGACCTGGTCGCGTTGATGTGCAGCGACGGACGGATCACGGGCGCGGTGTTCGCGTGCGGCGATTCGGTGGCGGTGTGAGTCAGCGCTGCATCGAGGCGATGAAGTACGACTCGTCCCCGGTGGGGTAGCCACCGCCGTCGGTGGCGATGTGGACGTGGTCGAAGTGGTTGAGTGTCTCCGAGCCGTAGTCGGCCGTCCAGCTGGGCGCGCCGATGCCGGGATAGAAGCCCTGCCGCCAGATCACGTGCAGCACGCCCCAGCGCTTCGCGTTGGCCAGCGCGTACCCGGCGATCTGGTTGCCCAGTTCGATGCCTTCCTCGCTGTTGTGGTTCGGGATCATCACGTCGATCGCCAGACCGTTGGGATGCCATTTCAGCGGGTCCTGCCGGTACCCGCCGATCGTGGTGATCTCCGGGAACATGGCGCTGATCGCGCGGGCCGCCCAGATCGTCTTGACCTGGAGGCCGCCCTCGGGCGAGACGCCGGCGGGGAAGGCGAAGTCGAAGACGCGGGCATCGGCGGGGGGGCCGGGGGGGGTTGTCGCGGGGGGGGCCGCGCGGGTGGGGTCAACGCCGGGTCCGGGGGGGG
>NZ_LMVQ01000372.1 GCF_001545925.1 Mycobacterium sp. NAZ190054
CCCGGACGCCCTCCCGACCTGGCCCCCGGTTCCGCCCCGACGTTCACGGTCCCCTTCCCGGACGGGCAGACCCGCACCCAGACGCTGCAGTGGCGGCCCGACGACCAGATCACCTTCCTGTCGTCGGGGGCGATGCGGTTCGACCCGCCGGGCGGCCGGGGTGCGCATCCAGTCCGGGCGCAGCGCGCGGCTCAGCCGATCGAGCGCCGAGCGGTCCAGCGGGTGCGCCATGCACCCACGCTAGAGAGCGCGGACGTGCCCGGTCAGCACTGAGTTTCGAAGCTGTGGATAACGACCGTCAACTTGACGCAGCGGCGGCGGGCGCCGACGAGCTGGTCGAGGAGGTGGACTTGTCCGACGAACCGGACTTCTCCGACGACGACGAGGACGAAGACGATTCCGATCCGTTCGTGGAACTGCCGGACGTCGACGAACTCTTACCGGATTCCCGGCTGTCGGTACGGTAGAAGCCGCTGCCTTTGAAGACCACGCCGACCTTGCCGAACACCTTGCGCAACCGTCCGTCGCACTTGGGGCACTCGGTCAGCGAATCTTCGGTGAACGCCTGCACCACGTCGAACTTGTTGCTGCATTCGGTGCACGCATAGGAATAAGTGGGCACTCAAACCTCCGAGGTGGTCAAACTTTTTAGCACTCTACCGGCTCAAGTGCTAGAACCGCCAGCCGGGCCCGGCCATTCCCCGTCACTCCCGGCCACGGCCGAGCGTCACCAACCCCTGACCTGGGGTCAGCGCGTGGGTCATCCGCACATCGTGCGGTTCGGAGGGCAGATCGTCGACGAGCTCGTCGTCGCGCACCACCGCGACCAACGCCGTCCCGGCGCCGGCCAGGGGCAGGGTGCGGTCGTAGTAGCCGGCGCCGCGACCCAACCGGGCGCCGCCGCGGTCGACGGCCAGGGCCGGAACCAGCACCGTGGCCGCGATTCTCACCTCGTCGGCGGGTAGCCACGGCGGGGGTGGTTCGCGGAGCCCGAACGGCGCCGGGACCAAGGCGCCGGGCGTGTGCCGGCCCCACCGCAGCGGAAGGGGGGTGCCGTCGGCGTCCTCGCGCGCCACGGGAAGCAGCACGGTGCAGCCGCGACGGACCAGATCATCGACCATGGCGACCGATCCCGGCTCGGAGCCGACCGGGATGTACGCGCACACCGTCGTCCCCGGTGCCACCAGCGCGGCCAGATGGCGGGCCAGCTGCACCGCCTCGCGGTCACGTATTTGCTGGCTCAATGACCGACGGGCGCTGGAGATTTCGCTGCGCACTTCTGCTTTCGTCAACGGCACCGACTAGTCCTCGGAACGACGGGGTAAGGAGAGAACAACCGACTCAGAGAGGTTAGTGTGTGAACGATGAACCGGCCTGAAGTTGCCATTCCGCGCACCGCGGTCGTCCCCGCAGCGGGGCTGGGAACGCGTTTTCTTCCCGCCACCAAGACGGTGCCGAAAGAGTTGCTGCCGGTGGTCGACACGCCCGGCATCGAGTTGGTCGCCGCGGAGGCGGCCGAAGCCGGCGCCGAACGTCTGATCATCATCACCTCCGAGGGCAAGGACGGCGTCGTCGCGCACTTCGTCGAAGACCTCGTGCTGGAGGGCACCCTGGAGGCCCGCGGCAAGAAGTCGATGCTGGAGAAGGTCCGGCGGGCGCCCGCGCTGATCAAGGTGGAGTCCGTCGTCCAGGCCGAACCGCTGGGTCTCGGTCATGCGGTCGGCTGCGTGGAGGACAGTCTGTCGGCCGACGAAGACGCGGTCGCGGTGTTGCTGCCCGACGACCTGGTGCTGCCCACCGGCGTGCTGGAGACCATGTCGAAGGTGCGCGCCAAGCGCGGCGGCACGGTGCTGTGCGCGATCGAGGTGGACCGCGAGGACATCAGCGCCTACGGCGTGTTCGACGTCGAGGAGGTTCCCGACGCGGCGAACCCGAATGTGCTCAGGGTCAAGGGCATGGTCGAGAAGCCGAAGGCCGAGGAAGCGCCGTCGCTGTTCGCCGCGGCCGGGCGCTACGTGCTCGATCGGGCCATCTTCGATGCGCTGCGGCGCATCCCGCGCGGCGCCGGCGGCGAACTGCAGCTCACTGACGCCATCGCGCTGCTGATCGAGGAGGGCCACCCGGTCCACGTCGTGGTCCACCGCGGTTCTCGACACGACCTGGGAAATCCCGGAGGCTACCTGAAGGCTGCGGTTGACTTTGCGTTGGAGCGGGACGACTACGGGCCTGAGTTGCGCCGGTGGTTGGTCGAGCGGCTGGGCCTCGCTCCGGCGACGTCCGAGCAGTAGCGGCTGCGATCGAGCGCATCCGCCGGACCGATCGGTCGACGCCAGCCCCTGCAACGTGAGAAAGGCGTGCCGTGCGTTCGGTGGAGGAGCAGCAAGCCCGGGTAGCAGCTGCGGCGGTGGCGCCGCGGCCGGTGCGGGTCGCGATCGCCGAATCCCAGGGCCTGATGTGCGCCGAAGAGGTGGTCACCGAGCGTCCGCTGCCCGGTTTCGATCAGGCCGCCATCGACGGCTACGCCGTGCGCAGCGTCGATGTCCTCGGCATCGGGGCGCCGGCCGAGGGGGAGGGCGCCGACGGTGACGCCGACCGCGACGAGAGCCGACCGCGGGAGATCAGCCTTCCGGTGATGGGCCTGATCGAAACCGGGCAGCGGACGCTCGGTGACCACCTCTTCGGCGCACATCAGGCCCTGGGATTCGGCGATCGCGACCCGCACCGGCCGCGGCGCCACCGCCGCAGCT
>NZ_LMVQ01000373.1 GCF_001545925.1 Mycobacterium sp. NAZ190054
TCAGCACCAGTGTCATGGTGGGGAACGTTACAACGACCGTGTGACAGCACATCGATGGCGGCACGGGCCCGGGCCTCGGTCTCCTCGACGATCGAGGCCTGGCGCTGCACGCGCCGGCTGTCGTGGTGCACCTCTTCGCGGATGCGGTCGGCTTCCTCGGCGCGGCGCCGGTTGCGGGTTCTGCGCGCCAGAAAAACGACCACGCCGACGGCGATGATCGCGACGACGGCGGCTATCACGATCCACACGACGTTGTTGGTGTCCATCCCGGCTCCTTAGCTCGCGGGGGCGGCCACGGTTGACGACCCCGTCGACCGGTCGGATGCCCGGGCGGTGGATGCACTAAACCGGCGCGGGGTGGCCTCAGAGCGTCACGGTGTGCGGACCGCTCTCCTGGCAGTACTTCTGCGGTGGATTGCCCTTGGATGCGCATCCACGCCCGGTCGCGGTGTACGTGGCTCCGGGCCTGTAGGGCTGGAAGAACACCTGCGCGGGCAGGATGCCGCCGCCCTGCGCGCACTGCCCGGGCCCGTCGTCGCCCTGCATCTGGATGCACGCGGTCGTCGCGTAGGTGACCGCGCCGTCGCAGGCGCCGGTGGTGACGGTGGCGGTGACCATGTCGGTGCCGGAGACGTTGACGACGTGCGGCGGGCTGAGCCGGTAGACACAGGCCGTCGGCGGGGCGGGTTGCGCCGCGACGGGGTGTGCCGCGACGGCCACCGCCGATCCCAGCAGCGACGCGGAGGCGGCCAGCACGGCGAACGTCCGGAACATCCTCGGATCGTAGGTCACCGCGCGCCGAGGGCGCCCAGCATTCCCGCCGCCGACCTCGGCCAGGTGAACTGCTCGGCGCGCCGGCGTGCACTGTCCCGGCGCTGATACTCGGGCCGGGTCAGCACGGTACCCACGGCGCCGGCGATGGAACGGGCGTCGTTGTCGGCGGTGGCACCGCTGTCGTGGGTGAGGATCTCGGCCAGCGCCGAGGTCCGCGACACCACCGCCGGGGTGCCGCACGCCAGTGCTTCCAGCGCGGCGAGCCCGAACGTCTCGTGCGGTCCCGGCGCCAACGCGACGTCGGCGCTGGCCAGAATCGCCGCGACGGTGTCGCGGCAGCCGATGTACCCGGTGAACTCGACCGGCAGCCGCGCCGCTCGGCGCTGCAGCCGGCCGCGCAGCGGCCCCTCCCCGACCACCACGAGTTTGGCGTCCAGACCTGAATCCCGCAGGGCCGCAACAGCATCGATGCTGCGGTGGGGCTGTTTCTCGACCGAGAGCCGGCCGCAGTGCACCAGCAGCGGCTGATCCTGCCGGGCCCAGCGCCGGCGAACGTCGGCCGAACGCCGGCGCGGGTGGAACTGGTCGAGGTCGACCCCGAGCGGCACCGTCACCACGTTCGGCGCCCCGATGCGGTCGAACTCCTGCCTCGCGAACGCCGTCGTGCAGACCACGGCGTCGTAGCCGGTCGCGGTGCGCCGGTTGGCGGCATCGGCCACCGCTCGTGCGATCGGCTTCGGAAGCACTTGTCCGACAAGGCGATCGAGGCGCTCGTGGGAGATCATCACCGTCGACACGCCGTGCCCGCGACCCCACGGTCCCAGCGAGCGCAGGGTCAGCCGGTCGGAGACCTCCAGCGCGTCGGGCCGCAGACGCTCGAGCAACGCGACCACCGGCCGCGGGTGCACCGCGCGGTACCCGCCGGTGCCCGGGATCCGCCTGGCGGGCACGCAGATCCGGACGACACCCGACGGCAGGACGGTCTGCTCGGGGCGCGGCCCCGGCACCACCAGGAACACCGAGTGACCCGCCGCGCAGTATTCGGCACCGAGCCGGTCCACCGCGGTGCGCAGGCCACCGGATCTCGGGCCGTAGAAGTTCGCCACCTGGACCACCCGCATGGCTGCATCAGAGCGTGCGGGTGTGTGCGACGGGCGACGCCGGGTCGACCGGATGCCGAACGGAAGGTGTCCTGTCGGTGCCGGCTATCCGACGTGGGCGGCCAGCCAGTCCAGGGTGCGTGTCCAGGCGTCGGCCGCCGCGCCGGGATCGTAGCGGTCCCCGGTGTCGTTGAAGAAGGCGTGGTTGGCGCCCGGCTCGGTGACGAGTTCGTGGACCAGCCCGGCCCGCTGCAGAGCGGCGGCGGCCACCGGTTCGGTGGCGTTGACGCGCTGGTCGAGTTCGCCGTAGAAGCCGAGGACCGCGACGTCGCGGGACCCCGAGAAGTCGGGGTTCTCGGGGGTCGGCCCGTAGAACGGGAACGCCGCCGCGAGCTCGGGTGAGCCGGCGGCCAGCAATCGCCACACCAGCCCACCGCCCATGCAGAAGCCGATCGCGGCCACCTTCCGTTCCGGGGTGAGGCGCTGGACCTCTGCGATGCCGGACTTCAGGTCGGCCACCATGTCCTCCGGTGCCCGCGCACCCAGCGCGGCGGTGGCCTCGGCCGGATCGGTGAACGTCGCGGTGCCGCCCTGCTCCGAGAGCAGGTCGACGGCCAGGCTGGAATAGCCGGCCCCCGCAAGCCGTGCCGCCACCGAGCGCACCCAGTCGTTGAGTCCCTTGTTCTCGTGGATCACCAGGATGCCGCCGCGGGCGTCGGCGGCCTCGGCCCAGGCGTAGATGTCGGCGTCGTGTTCGCTTTCCTCCATGCGGGCTAGGCGAGAGTTCTCGTAGGTCACGCCGGCAGCCCAGATCTCGGTGCGACCGTCCACCGGGGGCAGTAGCCGCACCTCGGAGATC
>NZ_LMVQ01000374.1 GCF_001545925.1 Mycobacterium sp. NAZ190054
AGTTCGCCCACGTCGCCGGTGTGCAGCCAGCCGTCGTCGTCGATGGCGGCGGCCGTCGCCTCGGGGTCGTCGAGGTAGCCCAGCATCACGTTCGGCCCGCGCAGCAGCACCGCGTCGCCCGTCGGATGCCCGAAGTGTTCGTTGACGTCCTTGAAGTGGTCCAGATCCATCACCAGCACCGCGACGGACAGGTGGCGACGTTGATGCGCCTGCACCGCCTGCGAGAGGCGGTCCTGGAACAACGCCCGGTTGGCCAGCCCGGTCAGCGGATCGTGCAGGGCCTGTTCGGCGACCACGCCGACCAGCCGGCGGTTCTCACCGATGACCAGGAACTGGCGGATCATCACGGCGAACACCGTCAGGGCCGCCGCGATGTAGACCGGCCCGAGTCCCGGGATCAGCGCTGGTGTGCAGATCGCCGCCGACACCACGACCGGCACGTAGGGCAGCCACATCGCGGCCCGCGACGGCGTGTGCTGCGGTGCACCGACCCGGGCACCGGGCCCGTCCCCGGCCGACAGCGCCGCGAAGGCCAGGCACAGGAATCCCCACACCCAGCCGATCGCGACCGGATGCAGACAGGCGGGCCGCTCGGTGGCCGACAGATACGCAAAAGCGATGTCCGACAACGAGATCAGCATCAATCCGGCGGCCAGCGCCGCCAGCGTACGGCGGTTGGAGACCGGGGCGCGGACGAGCATCAGCGCCGCCATCGAGATCACCGCGATGTCCACCAACGGATAGGCCAGCGCCGCCGTCGCCGACGCCCCCGAGCCGGCGCGGACCAGGTACACCGGTCCGAGCAGCGTCACCCATGCGGCGCCGAAGAGCGCGGCACCGACGATCAGCCCGTCGAGGGTCAGGCGCAGGCGGATGCCGACCGGGTGGGCCGCCAGCAGGAAAATCAGGCACGCGGCGGCGCCGAGCAGGAAGAGCGCGTACCCGCCGTCGGCCGGCGACGGAACCGCCTCCGCCGCCGAACCGCGGTCCACCCAGGTCCAGAACACCTCGCCGGCTGCCCAGCCGCCTGACCCGATCGCGAGGCAGATCCACCCGGCGCGCTCGTGGCGCCGGGTCCGGCGCGCGGCCAGGCCTGCACAGAGCGCCGCGACGGACGCGCACACCACCAGCCCCACGTCGTCGACCACGCGGAGGACAGATTCTCCGCCCCAACCGGCGAGCAACCACACCGCATACCCGGCGCTCACGATCGCCCCGCCCGCCGCCACCCCCCGTAGGTTCGGCATCAACGGACTTTAGCAACTTCCGCCCGCAGACGGCACCCCGCGATGCGCACCAGCGGGGATTTGCCACACGCGCGCCGGCTCGGCGTTCACCACGCGCGATCTGAGAATTCGCCCCGGGCGGCGTTCCCCTTTATTTGCGTGCCCGTCAGCCCGGCACCGCCGCGGCGCGCCTCAGCAAACAATCAGGGCAGAGCGGACACCAGCTGTTCCACCGACACCCGGGGTCCGGTGAAGAACGGGGTCTCCTCACGCACATGGCGGCGCGCGTCGGTGGCCCGCAGGTCACGCATCAGATCCACGATGCGGTGCAATTCCGGCGCCTCGAAGGCCAGCAGCCACTCGTAGTCGCCGAGCGCGAACGCGGGCACCGTGTTGGCGCGCACGTCCTTGTACCCGCGCGCGGCCATCCCGTGTTCGGCGAGCATGCGGCGGCGCTCGTCGTCGGGCAGCAGGTACCACTCCAGGGACCGCACGAACGGATAGACGCAGATGTAAGCGCCGGGCTCTTCACCGGCGAGGAACGCGGGAATGTGGCTCTTGTTGAACTCGGCCGGCCGATGCAGCGCCACGTTGCTCCACACCGGTGTGCACGCGCGGCCCAACGTGGTGGTGCGGCGGAAGTCGGCGTACGTCTTCTGCAGCGCCTCGACGGTCGGTGCATGCGTCCACATCATGAAATCGGCGTCGGCCCGCATCCCGGCGATGTCGTAGAGTCCCCGCACGACCACGCCCGCGTCCTCCTGACCCTTCAGGAAGGTCGCGGTCTCGTCGACGACGGAGGCGCGCGCGTCGTCCGAGGCGTCCAACGCGCCGGGCTTCACCGCGAACACCGAGAACATCAGGTAGCGGATCGTCGAGTTGAGTTCGTCGTAATCGAGCTTGGCCATGCGCCCATCGTGCCACGCACGCGCATGTGATCCAGCACGTCACCGTGCGTCAGGGGCCCCGCCGACCATCAGCGCCGCCACGGCCCGTGTCGCGGCGGCGACGCACGCGGGAACCCCGATCCCGTCCAGGTAGGCACCGGCGACCGCCAGCCCCCTCGGCAGGCCGGCACGCAGGCCGGCGACCAGTGCGGCGTGCCCGGGTCCGTACTGCGGCATCGCGTCGATCCACCGGACCACCCGCGCGTCGACGGGCTCCACCGCGATGCCGAACAACGCCGAGAGGTCCTGCCCCGCCCAGGTGAGCAACTCCTCGTCCCCGGCGCTGCGCGCGAGCTCGTCACCGAACCGGCCGTACGAGAGGCGGACCATCTCGACGTTGGCGCGCCGTCCCCACTTTCGGGAGGACAGCGTGACGGCCTTGGTGCGCAGCCGGCCCGGACCGGCGACGAGCACGCCGGACTGCTCGACGCCGAGATCGAGGAGCCCGACGGCACCCGCCGACCGCTGGAGCGCACCGAGGTGCTCGCCTACACCGCGATGATCGCCGGCGCCGGGGGTGAGACCACCGCGCGGCTCATCGGATTCATGGGGGA
>NZ_LMVQ01000375.1 GCF_001545925.1 Mycobacterium sp. NAZ190054
CCGTTCAGTGCATCGTCACGGCTTCACCGCGAGCAGACGGGAACGTGCTCGATTTCGGGCCTCGGAGGGCTGGTTGGTGTCTGCTCGCCGGAAGAAGCGTCAGTCGCGGGCGGCGGCGAGCAGTCCGTCGCCGAGCGGGATGAGCACCGGGGTGAGCCCTTCGTCCTCGGCGGCCGGGCCGGGGACGCGTCGGCCAAGGACAGCGAGGTCGCCGCGGTGCGCGAGGCGGCACGGCTGATCGCCGAGGACGAACGGCTCACCCCGGTGCTCATCCCGCTCGGCGACGGACTGCTCGCCGCCGCCCGCGACTGACGCTTCTTCCGGCGAGCAGACACCAACCTGCCCTCCGAGGCCCGAAATCGTGCACGTTCACGTCTGCTCGCGGTCAAGCCTTGACGCTGCACTGAACGGGTGTTTAGTGTACTGAACATGCGTTCAGCCGATGATCTGACCGCGGCGGCCCGGATCCGCGACACCGCGCTCGACCTGTTCGGGCGCGAGGGGTTCGGGGTCAGCATCCGGACCATCGCGACGGCGGCGGGGGTGAGCCCGGGGTTGGTGATCCACCATTTCGGCTCGAAGGACGGCCTGCGCAGGGCGTGCGACGACTTCGTCGCCGAAACCGTGCGAACCACCAAGACCGAGACCATCCAGTCGTCGGATCCGGCCACGTGGTTCGCGCAGATGGCCGAGATCGAGGAGTACGCCCCGTTGATGGGCTACCTGGTGCGCAGCATGCAGTCCGGCGGAGACCTCGCGAAAGCGTTCTGGCACACCATGATCGACAACGCGGAGCAGTACATCGAGGCCGGGGTGCAGGCCGGCACCATCAAGCCGAGCGCCGACCCGAAGAGCCGGGCCCGGTTCCTGGCGATGTCCGCAGGCGGAGGGTTCCTGCTCTATCTGCAACTGCACGAGAATCCGTCGGATCTGCGGGCGGTGCTGCGGGATTACGGCGAGGAGATGATGCTGCCCGCCCTGGAGCTGTACACCAACGGGCTGATGGCCGAATCGACGATGTACGACGCCTTCCTGGCTCAACGGCAACGAGGAATTCCGCTCACAGAAGGAGCGCACGATGACTGACAACGGGCCGGCCGTCGACATCCACGGGCTGCGAAAGTCGTTCGGCCGCACCAAGGCGCTCGACGGCCTCGATCTCACCGTGGCGCCGGGCGACGTCGCCGGGTTTTTGGGCCCCAACGGCTCGGGCAAGTCGACGACCATCCGGGTGCTGCTCGGTCTGCTGCGCGCCGACGGCGGCACGGTCCGGCTGCTGGGCGGCGACCCGTGGCGTGACGCGGTCGCCCTGCATCGCCGGATCGCCTATGTGCCCGGCGATGTGACGCTGTGGCCCAACCTGACCGGGATGCAGGCCATCGACTTCCTGGCGGGGCTGCGCGGCGACGGCGCGGTGGACAGCGGGAGGCGTGACGAGCTGATCGAACGCTTCGAACTCGACCCGCACAAGAAGGCGCGCACCTACTCGAAGGGCAATCGGCAGAAGGTGGCCATCATCGCCGCGTTCAGCACGCGCAGCGAGTTGTTCGTGCTCGACGAACCGACCTCAGGTCTGGACCCGTTGATGGAACAGGCCTTCCAGCAGTGCGTGCGCGAGGTCGCGGACCGCGGCGCGGCGGTGCTGCTGTCCAGCCACATCCTGGCCGAGGTCGAAAAGCTCTGCGACACGGTCACCATCGTGCGAGCCGGACGCACCGTGCGGTCCGGAACGCTGGCGCAGATGCGGCACCTGATGCGCACCACGGTCACCGCCCGCACCCACGGCGACCGCACCCGCCTGGAGCACGCCCCCTACATTCACGACCTGCGCACCGACGACGGGAACCTGCGATTCTCGGTGGACCGCAACGACCTCGACCGCGCGATGGCCGACCTCAGCAGCCTCGGTATCGACGAGTTGACGGTGGCGCCGGCCTCCCTGGAGGACCTGTTCCTGCGCGAGTATCAGGGGGCTGGGCGGTGAGCGCCACCGCCCAGCTGTCCGTCGACGGTCCACGGCACGCCGCGAGGACCTCGGGATCACCGTGGACCGGCACCGCTGCGCTGGTCCGCCTGGCACTGCGGCGTGACCGTGTCCGGCTGTCCGTCTGGATCGCGGTGCTGACCGCGATGATGGCCTACTCCCCCGGCACCCTCGAGCTCGCCTATCCGGAGGAGATCCAGCGGCAGGCCCGGGTGAACCTGTTGAAGACACCGGCCGGCATGATGCTCGGCGGCCCGATGTTCGGGGTCAACGAGACCGAACTCGGTGCGATGGTCGCCAACGAGCTCATGCTCACGCTGATCGTCGCCACGTCGATCCTGGCCGTTCTCACCGTGATTCGGCATACCCGTGCCGAGGAGGAAAGCGGCGCAGCCGAACTGGTGCTGGCTTCGGTGGTCGGCCGGTACGCGCGCACCACCGCGGCACTGATCGTGGTGGGCGCGGTCAACGCGGTGCTCGCGGTGACGATGACCGCGGCGACGGCCGCCAACGGATTCGGCGTCGTCGACTCGGCCGCGATGTGCATCGGTGTGACGGCGGTGGCCATGCTGTTCGGCGCCGTCGCCGCGGTCACCGCGCAGATGGGGCGGGGGGGGGGAGCGGGGGCGGGGTGGGGGGGGTGTGGGTCGGGGCGCGGGTCCACGGGGGGGGTGGGGGGGGGGGGCGGGGGGCGGGGGGGGGGGGGGTGGGTGTGGGGCG
>NZ_LMVQ01000376.1 GCF_001545925.1 Mycobacterium sp. NAZ190054
CACACCACGCATTCGTTGGCGTAGGCGATGACGATCCGCGCCGCTTCCCGGACCCGCAGCGGCAGCCGGTTCTTGGTGTAGACGGCGTTGCTGAACTGGGCCATCGCGGCGACCAGCCCGGCCTCGCCGGCGCGGCCGCGCCAGCTGTCGCGTGGCCGCGACAGCTCCAGGAGCACCGCGAACCATGCGATGCCCGGCACCGCGACGAGATAGATCTCGATCCGGCTCAGCGCCTCGGAGCCGCTGACCACGCGGACCGCGTCCAACGCGACCACGAGCGCGAAGCTGGTCAGCCCGGCCGCGGCCAGTGACAGCACGATCTTGCGGGGATCCCGGGCGAGCAGATAAAGCCCCAGCCACCAGCTCAGTGCGAAGACCAGCGCTGACAGGGCCAGCATGTCAGCGCCCGAATCGACGGTGCCGGGCGGTGTAGTCGCGCAGCGCCCGCAGGAAGTCGACGCGCCGGAACTCCGGCCAGTACGCCTCGGTGAACCACATCTCCGAATAGGCGCTCTGCCACAGCAGGAATCCGGACAGCCGCTGTTCCCCGGAGGTGCGGATCACCAGGTCGGGGTCGGGTTGCCCGGAGGTGTAAAGGTTCTCCGAGATGCCGTCGGCGGTCACGGCTTCGATCAGGCGTTCGGCGGAGGCCCCGTTGGCCACTTCTTTGCTCAGCAGCGCACGCACCGCGTCGACGATCTCCTGACGGCCGCCGTAGCCGACGGCGACGTTGACATGAAAAGCGCCGCCGTTGCCGTCGGTCGAGGACACCGCGTCGCGCAGCCGGCGCGCCGGCTCCTCCCCGATCAACTCGAGGTCACCGACGGTGCGCACGCTCCAGCCGTTGGCCGGCGCGCAGATCTCCTCGACCACCTCGGTGATGATCTCGATCAGCGCCGCCAGTTCGTCATCGTCGCGCTGCAGGTTCTCGGTGGAGAGCAGATAGACGGTGGCCATCTCGATGCCGGCCGCCTGGCACCAGCGCAGCATCTCGGCGATCTTGCTCGCCCCCGCGCGGTAGCCGAAACTGACGTCGTCATGACCCAGCTCGCGTGCCCAGCGCCGGTTACCGTCGCACAGCACGGCGATGTGCCGGGGCAGTTCCGAGCGTGACGCGGTGAGACCCTGACGCAGACGCATCTCGTAGAGCCGATACATCGGTTCTTTGAGGCGCCGCGGAATGAGGTCCACGATCAACCAGACTACTGTGGCGCGGAGAAGCCCCCATGCCACTCAGCGGAGGTGATATGCCGACATCTCTCGAACCGTGGTACACCGCCGATTCGCCGCGGGAACCGTGGGAACCCGAGGATCTTCCCGAGGCCGTCGCCGGCGGCGTCGCCCAGGTCCTGGGTAAGCCGAGGTTGCGGGGCTGGATTCACGTGTACTCGGCGGCGATCGCCGTGATCTGTGGCGCGACGCTGGTCGCGGTGTCGTGGTCGCTGCAGTCCACCCGCGCCGGCATCGCGACGCTGATCTACACGCTGACCATCGTGGCGATGTTCACCGTCAGCGGGGTCTACCACCGGGTGAACTGGACGTCGGTCACCGCGCGCAAGTGGATGAAGCGCGCCGACCATTCGATGATCTTCTTGTTCATCGCGGGCAGCTACACACCGTTCGCGTTACTGGCGCTGCCGGAGAACGACGGCATGGTGCTGTTGTGGATCGTGTGGGGCGGGGCACTCGCCGGCGTCGCGTTGAAGATGCTGTGGCCGTCGTCGCCGCGCTGGCTCGGGGTGCCGCTGTACATCCTGCTCGGCTGGGTCGCGGTGTGGTTCATCGGCCCGATCATGCACGGCGCTGGGGTGACCGCGGTCGTGCTGCTGATCGTCGGCGGCGCGCTCTACAGCATCGGTGGTGTGCTCTACGCGCTCAAGTGGCCCAACCCGTGGCCCACGACGTTCGGGCATCACGAGTTCTTCCACGCGTGCACCGCGGTCGCGGCGATCTGCCACTACATCGCGATGTGGTTCGCCGTCTTTTAGCGATTTCGGCGTAGTTCGACAACGTGACGTTGACCAACTACGCCCAAATCACGAGGACAGCTGGGTGATGTTCTGCGGGCCCCAGTAGGCCTTCATCGAGGTGATGCGGCCCTCGCCGTCGAACGTCATCACCTCGATCGGCTCGATGCGCATCGCCCCGCCCACGGTGATCGCGAACAGGAACGCCGCCTCGTGCCCGCCGGCGCGGAAGCTCAGCAACTCGGTCTTGATCTCGCCGCCCTCGATCGACTTGTAGAAGCCGGCGATGGCCTGCCGCCCGATGTGCACATCGCCGCCGCCCACCGGATCTTCGAGGGTGGCGTCCTCGGCGTACAGCGCGGCGACGTCGTCGGCGCTGCCACCGGCGACCGTGTCGAGGTAGCGCTGGACGAAACCCTGCAAGACATCCGGCTCGAAACTCATGAGCGGCACGCTACACGGAGGCTCCCAGCGCGGTGGCGAGATCGTCGACCGTGGTGACGGGCATGTCGCAGACCCGGCCGCGGCACACGTAGGCGGCGTCCACGCCGCCGACGCGGGGCCGGTCGCGCAGCAGCTCAGAGGAATTCACCTCACCACCCACCACCACCAGGGCCGCGAGCGACGCGAACCGGAACCGGATCGCGGCCAACGCCGGCGCCGCGACCGCGGCCAGCACCACGCACAGCGGGGTGAACGACGCGAGCAACGTGACCGTCGTGCTGACC
>NZ_LMVQ01000377.1 GCF_001545925.1 Mycobacterium sp. NAZ190054
ACAGCGACGAGGCGGTGCGTTCGTCGAACTCCGGCCACGGGTAATGGGTGGACTGCCGACCGACGAGGTCGTCCCAGCACAGCAGCCGCTCGGCGGGTATTCCGGGGACGTCGGGCATGTGGTCGCGATCGTCGTCGACCCGGTGGGTCCGGTTTCCGGGGCGGCCGGAACCGCCAGTGTGCTCGAGTACGACGCCGACGGTTCCGGGGCCGCCGTGCTGGCCGCGCTGGCCCGGTTGGCGGAGGCGGTCGCGGCCGAACTCGTCGCCGACGGGCTGACGATCGTCGGCATCACCGGTTCCTCGGGCAAGACCTCGACCAAGGATCTGATCGCCGCGGTGCTGGCGCCGCTCGGCGAGGTGGTCGCGCCGCCCGGGTCGTTCAACAACGAGCTCGGCCATCCGTGGACGGTGCTGCGGGCCGGCCGCTCGACCGACTATCTGGTGCTGGAGATGTCGGCTCGGCGCCCGGGCAACATCGCCGCGCTGGCCCGCATCGCGCCGCCGTCGATCGCGGTCGTGCTCAACGTCGGTACCGCCCACCTCGGTGAGTTCGGCTCGCGCGATGCCATCGCGGCGACGAAATCCGAACTTCCGCAAGCTGTTCCGGAATCCGGTGTGGTGATCCTCAACGCCGACGATCCCGTCGTGGCCGCGATGGCCGGCAAGACCGCGGCACGCGTCGTGCGGGTGGGCCGGGGTGACGACGCGCGCGACGTACGCGCCGAGCGTGTCACCCTCGATCCGCTGGCCCGGCCCGCCTTCATGCTGCGCACCGGCACCGGGGAGGTGCCCGTCACGCTCGCGGTGCACGGTGACCACCAGGTGTCCAACGCGCTGTGCGCGGCCGCCGTCGCGCTGGAGTGCGGCGCGACGCTGGATCAGGTGGCCACCGCGCTCGCCGCGGCGGGCCCGGTGTCGCGGCACCGGATGCAGGTCAGCACCCGCCCCGACGGTGTGACGGTCATCAACGACGCCTACAACGCCAACCCGGACTCGATGCGCGCCGGCCTCAAGGCGCTGGCATGGATGAGCCGGGGCGGCGCGCCGAACGGCCGCAGCTGGGCGGTGTTGGGGGAGATGGCCGAACTCGGCGACGACGCGATAACCGAACACGACCACATCGGCCGGCTGGCGGTGCGCTTAGATGTCTCTCGACTCATCGTCGTCGGATCCGGGAGGCCTATGAGCGCCATGCTGCACGGGGCGGTCATGGAGGGATCGTGGGGCTCCGAGGCGACCCCCGTCGCCGACGCCGACGCCGCGCTGGAGATTCTGCGGGCCGAGCTGCGGCCCGGCGACGTGGTGCTGGTGAAGGCGTCCAACTCGGCGGGTCTGGGCGCGCTCGCCGACGCGCTGGTCTCCGACGTCCGCGATGGTGACCGATGAGGCAGATACTCATCGCCGTCGCGATCGCGCTGGCGGTGTCGATACTCCTGACCCCGGTGCTGATCCGGCTGTTCACCCGGCAGGGGTTCGGCCACGAGATCCGCGAGGACGGCCCGCCCAGCCACCACAAGAAGCGCGGCACGCCGTCGATGGGCGGCGTCGCGATCGTCGCAGGCATCTGGGCCAGCTACTTCGGCACCCACCTGGTCGGCGTGGTCATGGACGGCAAGGGCCCATCGGCCTCGGGGATGCTGGTACTGGGGCTGGCGACGGCACTGGGGGTGGTCGGATTCCTCGACGACCTGATCAAGATCCGGCGGGCCCGCAACCTCGGGTTGAACAAGACGGCCAAGACCGTCGGCATCCTCATCGCCGCGGTGCTGTTCGGCGTGCTGGCCCTGCAGTTCCGCAACGCCGACGGCCTGACCCCGGGCAGCGCGGAGCTGTCCTACGTCCGCGAGATCGCCACCGTGACACTCGCACCGGCGGTGTTCGTGCTGTTCTGCGTCGTGGTGGTCAGCGCCTGGTCGAACGCGGTGAACTTCACCGACGGGCTCGACGGGCTGGCCGCAGGCGCGATGGCGATGGTGTGCGCGGCCTACGTGCTCATCACGTTCTGGCAGTTCCGCAACGCATGCGCCACCAGCCCGGGGGTCGGGTGCTACAACGTGCGCGATCCGCTGGACTTGGCGATCATCGCCGCGGCCACCGCCGGGGCCTGCATCGGCTTCCTGTGGTGGAACGCCGCGCCGGCGAAGATCTTCATGGGCGACACCGGCTCGCTGGCCCTCGGCGGCGTCATCGCCGGCCTGTCCGTCACCAGCCGCACCGAGATGCTGGCGGTCGTGCTCGGCGCGCTGTTCGTCGCCGAGGTCACCTCGGTGGTCGTGCAGATCCTGGCGTTTCGCACCACCGGGCGCCGGGTGTTCCGGATGGCGCCGTTCCACCACCACTTCGAGTTGGTGGGCTGGGCCGAGACGACCGTGATCATCAGGTTCTGGTTGCTCACCGCCATCGCCTGTGGGCTGGGGGTGGCCCTGTTCTACAGCGAGTGGCTGACCACAGTCGGAGCCTGACATGGAGCCACTGGGGCCCGGCGCGGCCGTCCTGGTCGTCGTCATCACCGTGCTGACACTGTGTTTCGTGCTGTCGGCGGTGTCCGGGGTGGCCCGTGGCATCCAGTGGATGTCCAACATCAACATGGTGTTGGCCGTCCTGCTGGCGATGTTCGTGTTCGTGGTGGGCCCGACGGTGTTCATCCTCAACCTGCTGCCCACCACCCTCGGCAGCTACTTCG
>NZ_LMVQ01000378.1 GCF_001545925.1 Mycobacterium sp. NAZ190054
TCGCCGGGGACGAACAGCGCATCGCCGGGATGCATCAGCTTCGCGGGATGCTCGCCGTCACCCACCAGGTACGAGATGTTGTCGATGACAGGGATTTCCGGGTGGATCACCGCATGGACACCGCCGGTGGCGCCGGCGCACCGTCGCCCGTCGCGGCCCGCCACACCGGAACGTCGCCCGACGCCGTCTCTCGCTGCTGCTCAGTGCCGCGGCGCTGATCGTCTGGCTGCTCGCGGTGCCCGGGCTGCCGGGTGCGGACGCCGGCTACTACGGCCTGCTGTTCTCCGGAACCGGACCGCTTCTGGCGGTGTGCATCGTGTTGTGCACCTGGGCGCTGCTGGTCGCGGTGCGGGACCGGCAGTTGCTGCCGGCGGTCGCCGCGGTGGTCGCGGCGATAGTCGTGTCCAGGGTGACCACGGTGGTGGCCACCGAGGTCCCGCTCTACGACTGGACCTACAAGCATCTCGCCGTCGTCGACTACATCATGGTCAACGGCCGCATCGCGCCGGACGGCACCGACATCTACGCGCAGTGGACCGCGTTCTTCACGACCTGGGCATGGTTCTGCGAGGTCACCGGGATACCGGCGATGACCGTCGCGCACGTGTTCGCCCCCGTCATGCACGTGCTGATCGCGCTGACCGTCTACACCGCGGCGCGGGTGCTCGGACGTTCCCGGCGCACCGCGGTCACCGCGGGGTTCGTCGTCGAAATCGTGAACTGGGTGGGGCAGGACTACTTCTCGCCGCAGGCCTGGTCGGTGGTGCTGACCTTCGGCATGCTCGTGCTGCTGCTGGCATCGCCGCGCAGCCGGGCGTGCGGAATCCTGGCCATCGTCGTGTTCGCCGCGACCGTGCCCACCCACCAGTTGACCCCGTTCTGGGCGGTCGGCGCGGCGTGCCTGCTGTGCGTGTTCCGCAGGGCCCGCCCGTGGTGGGTCGCGGTGGCGATGGTGTCGATCGCCGTGACCTATCTGCTGCTGAACCTCGAAGCGGTGCTGCCGTACGGACTGCTGTCCGGCGGCAGCCCGCTGAGCAACGCCGGCAGCAACATCCAGAGTTCCGGCCTGCCCGCCAAGGATTTCACCTCGGCGGTGGTGCGCGGGCTGTCGGTCGTCGTCGTGCTCGGTGCGGTGGCGGCCGCGGTCTGGATGCGCCGCAGGAGACGTCCGGTGCTGGCACTGGGCATCGTCGCCTTCAGTTCGTTCGGGCTGCTCCTCGGTCAGAGTTACGGCGGCGAGGCGATCTTCCGCGTGTACCTGTACTCGCTGCTCGGATGCGCGATCCTGATCGCCCCCGCGGTGGTGGCCGCGGTCGACGGGACGCAGGCCCGCCGGTGGCTGGTGCGGACGGTCGCCGTCGGTGCGGCGACGGTGGCCCCGGTGGCCGGTCTGCACGGCTACGTCGCGTTGTGGCCGTTCATCTACGAGACCCGCGCCCAGGTCGACCTGATGCAGTCGATCACCACCGACGCCGACAAACGCACCAGGTTCGTGATGATGCGCCTGGGTGGGATGCCGACCCGGCTCAACGCCGACTACGCCGAGCTCACGCTGTTCAACCCGTACTACGACGAGCCGGTCAGTTACGACCTCTGGGACGGCAGGGATCCGCGACTTGCCGAACTCAAGGCCTCGTTCCCGACCGAGGAGGATCTGAAGACCCTCAGCGACGACGTCACCAACGGTGTCTACATGGCGTACGTCATCTTCAGCGAGCAGTCGAACAAGGCGATCCGCTACTACGGCGACTTCCGCCCGGAGGCCGTCGGCATCGTGCAGGACGCGTTGCGCCGGTCACCGAAGTGGACGGCGGTCTACGAGCAGGGTGAGACCGTGGTGTTCCGGAGCGTGAACCCGTACTACGCCCCCGGCAACGACAACGTCGTCGAGTAGCCGTTCACCCGCCGACCAGTTTGCGCATCTGCTCGGACACGGATTCCAAAGCGCCGTCGACCATCTCGGCGTCGAAGACGGTGTCGTGGAACTCCGCCGTCAGCCACAGCGAGCCCATCACCGTGGCCGAGGTGACCGTCACCCCGCACGGGCTCACCGGGTCGCTGGCCACCAGGATCCGGGCCTCGGCGGGGTCGCTGAACGTCCAGGGGTTCTTGGGCACGGTGCCGATGCTGGAATGCAGCAGGCGCAGCGGGGTCCGGGCGGGCACCACCCACTCGGGGCGCCGACCGGAGCGCAGCGCGGCCCTCGTCTTCACTGTGCCCGCCACCAGGTTGGCGACCGGGCGCGCCATGCGGGCCGCGGTGGTCATCTCCTCGTGCAGCCCGCGCGGTCCGGCGTCCCGCTCGAGCGTGAAATCCAGCCCGGCGGAGAAGGACCCGAGGGTTCCGTGCCCGTCGGGCAGGTAGCGCCGGACGTCGAAAGGCAGGGTGACCACCGGGTCCACCTCGAACCCGGCCGCCGCGAACGCCTCGTGCAGTGCGCACGTCTGGATCGCGAACATGCTGACCCCGGGCAGGGCCGAATCGCGTTGGCGCCGTAGCTCTTCGGTCGTGTCCGCGTAGATGCGGGCGACGCGGGTGGCCGCCGACGTCGAAGTACGCCATCCCGTCGATGATCGCCTGCATCACTTCGGGATTGCGGTGCCCGAGGTTGTAGGTGCCGCCGTTGAGGTGCATGTCGATCAGCCGGCGGCCGCTCATGTCCCACAGGA
>NZ_LMVQ01000379.1 GCF_001545925.1 Mycobacterium sp. NAZ190054
TGGGCGAACACCACACCCATTTCCTGCCGGGTGGTCACGGTCAGCCGGCGCGCCAACTCGGGCGGCAGCACCAGCGTGATCTCTCCGGCGCGGCTCCAGCGCAGGAACTCCGAAGGCTCCGCGTCGACCGACCCGGGCAGCGCGGCCACCGGCATGCCGAGCACAGTCGCGGTGCCACCGGAGACGGTGGCGGACACCTTGTTGTTCAACCCGACGAAGTCGGCCACGAACGGGGTGGCCGGGTTGGCGTACAGGTCGGCGGGCGCGGCGAGCTGCTCGAGCCTGCCCTGGTTCATCACCCCGACCCGGTCGGCGACGGCGAGCGCCTCCTCCTGATCGTGGGTGACGAACAGTGTGGTCGTGCCGACTTCGAGTTGCACGCGCCGGATCTCGTCGCGCAGCTGGGTGCGCACCTTGGCGTCCAGCGCCGACAGCGGTTCGTCGAGCAGCAGCACCCGCGGCTGGATCGCCAGTGCGCGGGCCAGCGCGACACGCTGCTGCTGCCCGCCCGAGAGTTCCTTGGCGTACCGTCCGCCCAGCGCCCCCAGCCCGACCAGATCGAGCATGTCCGCCGCCCGGGAGAGCCTGTCCCGCTTGCCTTTTCCTCGCATCTTGAGCCCGAAGGCGACGTTGTCGAGCACGGTCAGGTGCGGGAACAGGCTGTAGGCCTGGAACACCATACCCATGTCGCGCTTGTTCGCCGGCACCCTGCTGACGTCGACACCGCCGACCGACACCGTGCCCGAGGTCGCCTCGTCGAGGCCCGCCACGATCCGCAGCGCGGTGGTCTTGCCGCACCCCGACGGGCCCAGCAGCGCGACCAGCTCGCCGGGTTCGATGTGCAGTGTCAGCCCGTCGAGCGCGCGGGTCGACCCGTACACCCGGGTCAGCTCGTCGAGCCGGACACCGACGCCCTGATTCATACCGTCACCCCCGGGGTCTTGCCGCCCCGCCGGCCACGGGTCACCAGCGACAGGATCAGCAGCAGCACGAATCCGAACAACAACGTCACCAGTGACGCCGCCACCGACGTGGGGCCGTCACTCTTGCCGATCAGCACGATCTGCACCGGAAGCGTCTCGTAACCCGACAACGACGCGATGGTGTACTCGCCGAGCACCACCGCGATCGAGATGAACGCCGCCGACAGGATGCCCGACCAGATGTTGGGCACCACCACCCGGGTGATCGTGGTCAGCCATCCCGCGCCCAGTGACCTGGCGGCCTCGGACAGGGTGTGCAGATCGATCGCCGACAGCGCGGAGTCGAGGGCCCGGTAGGCGAACGGGAGTACGACGATCACGTAGACGAAGGTCAGGGTCAGCGCGGATTCCCCGAGGAGGTAGGTCACCCACAGGTAGACGTTGCGCAGCCCGACCACGATCACCAGCGCCGGGATCGTCAATGGCAGCAGACACAGGAACTCGATCAGTCCCTTGGCCCACGGGGCCCGCAACCGCACCCAGATCATCGTCGGCACCAGCAGCACCAGCATCGCGGCCACCGTGAACACCGCCAGCAGCAGCGACACCACGATCGAGGTGTACAGCGCCTCGTCGGCGACCAGGTTGGCCCACGCCTGCCAGGTGCGGCCGTCGGAGAGCAGGTTGCGGGTGGAGAAGTCGGCCATCGCGTACAGCGGGAACAGGAAGAACATCCCGAACATCACCCAGAGTCCGCCCCGGACAAGCCTCCTCATGACAACCACCGGGAACTGCGGCGCACCAGCAGGTTGTAGGCGACCATCACCACCGCCACGACCACGATCATCTCCAGTGCCAGCGCATACGCGAACCCGGCCTGCCCGAGCACCACCTCGCTGACCAGCGACGCGCGGATCAGCAGCGGCAGGATCGGGCTGCCCTGGCTGACCAGCGCCGCGGCGGTGGCGTACGCGGCGAAGGCGTTGGCGAACAACAACAGTGCCGAGCCCAGGAACGCCGGTGTCAGCAACGGCAGCGCGACCTCGCGCCAGTACGCCCATGTCGACGCGCCGAGGCTGACCGCGGCCTCGCGCCACTGCTCCCGCAGTCCTTCCAGTGCGGGCAGGAACACGATGACCATCAGCGGGATCTGGAAGTACGTGTAGACCAGGATCAGCCCGCTCAAGCTGTACAGCCAGCCCGAGCCGGCCAGGTTGAACCCGAACACCTGCTGCACCCACAGCGTCAGCACGCCGTTCAGCCCGACCGTGGCCAGGAACGCGAACGCCAGTGCCACACCCCCGAACTGGGCCAGCACGCTGCACAGCGACAGCACCGCGCGGCGCGCCATCGAGGTGGGTGGGCTGCTGACGATCAGCCACGCCAGCACCGCGCCCAGCACCGCACCGAGCAGCGCGGTCGCACCCGAGAGCAGCACGCTGTCGCGCAGCGCCGACAACGCGGTGCCGGTGAACAACGCCGCGATGCGGTCCAGGCTGAAAACCCCGTCGGCGTACACCGCTCCCACCACGACGGTGACCGTCGGGATGATCAGGAAGACGACCACGACGGTCAGGAACGGCAGCAGCGGCAGCGAATCACGCAGCCGGCGCGCAAGACTCACCCGCGTCCACCTCAGCCGACCGCCGCGGCCCAGTTCTCCGCGAGATACTGCGACGCCGCCTCGGTCTGCTGGGGGGTCGGCACGGTCACCGGTCCGTCGACGACGGGCAGCGCCTCGGCCACCGCCGGGTCGAGGGTGCCGTCGACGAGCATGTTGTCCGCCCGCACCGGCCGGACCCCGCCCTGGGCGAACAGGTTCTGGCCCTCGTCGCTGTAGAGGAACTCCTGCCACAACCGCGCGGCGGCCGGATGCGGGGCGTCCTTGTTGATGGCCTGGTAGTAGTAGCCGGCGACCGCGTTCTCCGGCGGCACCACCACCGTCCACGACGGCAACTTCTTGGTCTCGGCGGAGTTGGTGTAGTTCCAGTCGATCACCACCGGCGTCTGCCCGGACGCGATCGTGGCCGGCGTCGGGTCGACGGGCAGGAAGTTGCCCGCCTCCTTGAGCTTGCGGAAGAACTCGACGCCGGGGGCGATGTCGTCGGCCGAACCGCCCTGCGAGAGCGCCACCATCAGCACCCCGGAGAACGCCGCGCCGGCCTGGGTCGGATCCCCGTTGAGCGCCACCTTGCCTTGGTACTCGGGCTTGAGCAGGTCGTCCACCCGGGTCACCGGCGGCACCTTGGACGCGTCGAAACCGATCGACATGTAGCCGCCGTAGTCGTTGACCCAGGTGCCGTCGGCGTCCTTGAACGCCGCCGGGATGTCGTCGAAGGTCTCGACCTTGTACGGCGTGAACATCGCGGTGTTGGCCAGCGCCACCGACTGGCCGAGGTCGAACACGTCCGGTGCGGTGCTGCGGCCCTTCTGCTGGTTGGCCGCGTTGATCTCGTCCTGGCTGGAGGCATCGGGCTGCGCGGAGTTGACCTTGATGCCGTACTTGTCGGAGAAGGCCGTGATGATCGCGCCGTAGTTGGCCCAGTCCGGCGGCAGCGCAATCACATTGAGCTCACCCTCGGCCTTGGCCGCCTCGATCAGGCCCTCCATCCCGCCGAAGTCCTCGGCCGAGGTGGCCGCGGCCGCGTTCACACCGGATTCGGTCTGGGCGTTCGAGTTGTCCTTCTCGGGCGGCGCGCAGGCCACGGCGCCGCCGAGCAGCAGCGCCGACGCGGCGAGAGCGAGAACCCGGACCGGCGGCCGTGGCGTGTCAGGTGAGGTGTTCATTGCCGAACCTTCCGATGAGCAGGAGGCTGCGCAGTGGCTGCGCGGTTACCGCCCCGCGACTCCGCAGTGAACGAATCGGACCAGCTGTGCGCACCCTACCCTGGGGTGATGGCGAATTCCGACGACCGTGACGTCATCGCCGCTTTCGCCGCCGCGCCGGTGGCGATGCTGGCGACCGTGGGAGCCGACGCCGTGCCGCATGTGGTGCCGGTGGTGTTCGCGGTGCCCGAGCACCGCCAGGACATCCTCTACACCGCGATCGACGCCAAACCGAAGTCGACGCGACGGCTGCGCCGACTGGTCAACATCGAGCACAACCCGGCGGTGAGCCTGCTCGTCGACCACTACGACGACGACTGGTCCCGGCTGTGGTGGGTGCGCGCCGACGGCGTCGCGACGATCCACCACAGCGGCGTGGAGATGGCCACCGGCTACGCGCAGCTGCGCGCCAAGTACCCGCAGTACCAGCGCGTCGAACTCGACGGGCCGGTCGTCACGGTCGAGATCCGCCGCTGGTCGTCCTGGCATGGGGGTTGACCGGGGCTACCCGTTGCCCGACGCCGCCTGAGCCTTGGCCGCTTTGTTCGCCTCCAACTGTTCCTCGTAGGCGCCCTCGTCCCGGCCCAGCGCGATGGTGCCCGCCACCATCGCGACCGTCGACACCAGCAGCGCGACCGCGTCCCACCGCCCGACGTCGAGGTGCTCACCGAGCACCACCGCCCCGAGGACCACCGCGACCAGCGGTTCGAGCACCAGCATGGTGGGCACCGAGGTCTGCAGCGAGCCGGCGTGGAAGGAGGACTGCTGCAGCAGCGTCGCGACCACGCCCAGCAGCACCAACAGGTAGAGCACCGGGGTGGTCAGCACCGCGGGGAGACCCTCGTTGGTCAGGACGTGCATCACCAGTTTCGTCAGCACCGCGACGACGCCGAACAACACCCCGACCGCGACGGCCAGCAGCACCGCCCGAATCCACCCGATGATGCGCGTCGCGACGATCACACACGCCAGCACCGCGGCCGTGCACACCACCGCCACCACCGCCGAGGTCGACAGCGACGCCTCGTAGTCGCCGGGGCTGGCCTTCGCGAGCACCACGAACACCGCCAGCGCCATGGTGAGCAGCACCGCCCACCCCCATTCGGCACGCGTGACCCGGCGACCCGCCAACCGGGCGCTCAGCGGCAGCGCGAACAGCAGCGCCGAGACCAGGATCGGTTGCACGAGCAACAGCGACCCCTCGGCCAGCGCGAGCGCCTGGAACAGGTAGCCCGCCACCGCTGCCGCGGTGCCCGCCCACCACAACGGCCGGCGCACCAGCGTCTGGAACATCACCGCACTGATTCCGTGTTCGGCGGGCACGTCGAGGGTCGCCCGCTGGCGCACCACGATCCCGACAGCGAGAAACACCGCGGCGAGAAACGCCAGCAGCACCGTAAGGCCATGCCCGATCACCCGACAAGGACAACACACCCACCGGCGCGGCGCGCAGTCCGGTCCCGCCTCGCCGATCGATCGATCTTGTTTCAGCGCCGGGCAACTGGGGCATCAATGCGGGCATGAACGCGCGACGGTTGATCATGATCGCAGGGGTGGCGATACTGCTGGCAGGTGTCATCGCGCTGCTGGTGCCGGTGTCGATCCCCGGACCGGAAGGCAGCATCGGATGTGGTAACGGTATCGCCGCCGACCTGTCGACGGCCCGCGAAGCCGACAGCGGGAACCTGGCCAACCTGCCGGTGCTCAACGAGATCATTCCGCACACCGATTACGCGGCCGCGTGTGAGTCGTCGATATCCGCGCGCCGGTCGTGGGCCATCCCGGTGGCCGTCGTCGGCCTGGTCGTGGTGGCCGGATCGTTCTTCGTCGGCGGCCGCTCCGGGCGGGTCCGCGCCTGAGACCGGTTTAGGACGCGCGCCCGTCGACGACCCGCAGGTGCCGGACCGGCGCTGCGGGGTCGGCGTCCGGGGCGATCCGGTCGTTGACGCGGGCGACCACGGTGTCGACCCGGTGCACGGCGCGGTCACACAGGCCGCTCACGCGATCGCCTGCGGCGTCGACGTCGTCGGCGGCGCTGCGCAGGTAGGCCCGGAGTGTGACGCGCAGCCTCTCGCCGGCCACGCGCAGCCGGCGCCGGAGCCGGTCATCGATCTCGACGGTGACGTAGGGCAACACCTGAAGCCTCATCTCCGCGTCTCCTCTTCGTGGATGCCTGAGCCCACCCTAGCGGTGTCGTCCTGCACCTGCGCCAGCGCTCGCCCGGCCGACTCCCGCAGGGTGAGCACCGTGACCAGCGACAGCACGGCCGCGGTCATCAGGTAGAACGCCGGGGCGATCGAGTTGCCGGTGCTCGCGGTCAGCCACGTGACGACGTACGGCGTGGTGCCGCCGAACACCGCGACGCAGACGTTGTAGCCCACCGAGAAACCACTGAACCGGACCCGGGTGGCGAACAGTTCGACACCGGCCGACACCGCACAGGAGATGTACACCGACTCGATGGCCGCCAGCAGGCAGTGCGCCGCGACCGCGGCGATCAGCGACCCGGAGGTCAGCAGCACGAACAGCGGGTAGCCCAGCACCAGGAACGCCACCGCGCCGCCGATCAGCAGCGGCCGCCGCCCGGATCCGGTCCGACAGCGCCGCCAGCGGCAGGATCGACACCAGCGCCACCACGCAGGCCAGCGTGATCGACACGAACGACGCCGTCTTGGAGAACTCCAGCGTCTTGATGAAATACGTCGGCAGGAAGGTGAACACGACGTAGTAGCCGATGTTGAAGACGATGAACAGGCCGATCACCTGCAGGATCTGTCGCCACGACGTGGCGATGGCCTCGCGCAGCGGGGAATCCGCGGTCTTGTCGGCCTTGTCGAGTTCGGCGAACTGTGGGGTGTCGCCGAGGCGCAGGCGGATGTAGAGACCGACCAGCCCCAGCGGGCCGGCGATCAGGAACGGGATGCGCCAGCCGTAACTCTCCATCGCCGCGGCCGGCAGCAGCGCCTGCAGCAGCGTCACCGTCACCGAGCCGGCCAGGAAGCCCAGCACACCGGACCACGCCATGAACGTGATCGTCAGGCCGCGGCGCGCGTCGCTGGCGAATTCCGCCAGATACACCGCGCCGCCGCCGTACTCGCCGCCCGCCGAGAACCCCTGCAGGCAGCGGAACAGCAGCAGCAACAGCGGCGCCGCCACCCCGATGGTGTCGTAGGTCGGCAGCACGCCGATGCACAGCGTGGCCGCCGACATCAGCAGGATCACCACGGCGAGCACCTTCTGACGGCCGATGCGGTCGCCGAGCGGTCCGAAGACGAAGCCGCCGAGCGGACGCATGAAGAACGCCGCGGCGAAGATCGCGAACGTGTTGAGCAGCGCGGCGGTCTCGTTGCCGGCGGGGAAGAAGTGCGCGGCGATGAACGTCGCCAGGAAGCCGTAGATGGCGAAGTCGAACCACTCGACGGCGTTACCGATGGACGCCCCCGTCACCACCCGGCGGATGTCGGTCTCCATGTCGAACCCCCGAATTTAAGCGTGGCGCTGAGCATTTCGCTTACCGCATCCCACTGGAGGCGGCGCTGAACGCAACTTAGCGCTTCGCCGCCCGCACCGCGTCAGCCGCATCCTTGGCAGCCTGTTTACCGGCGGCGTAGGCGTCTTCGGCGGCGGTCAACGCCTGCTCGGCCTCGTCCAGCCGGCGCCGGGCGTCCTCGCGCTTCAGCCTCGCCCTGGCCAGGTCGGACTGCAACTCACTCAGCGCGGCGTCGGCCTGGGCTTTCGCCCGCTCGGCCGCGCGGGCCTCATGGGACTTCGTGGCCTGCCGGACCTTCGTCTCCCGCGCCTTCGGCGCGGCGACCGCGGCGCTGAAACCGAAATCGCCGAAGCCAGACCATTGTTCGGCCTTGGTGAGCCGGCCGAGCCGCTCGGCGACCTCGGGGTCGGCGATCGCGGCCTGCAGCGTGGAGGTGACGTCGTCACGCAGCGCCGCCGGCGGCGACGCGATTCCGGCCTGCCGCAGCGCGGTGCGCGTCAGCTCGTCGACGAGCCTGCGTTGTTCGGCGGTGAGCGCGCGGATCGTCTCACCGTCCATCGCCGTGTGGGCCTCGCGCAGCCGGGCGCCGAGGTCGGCCAGCGCCGATCGGGCCGGACCGCCCAGCACCAACGTGTTGACCACCCATGCGGCCGTCGTCGGCTTGCGGCTGCCGGCGATGCGGCGGGCCGCATCGGCCTCACCGCTCTTCTTCGCCGCGGCCGCCAGCCGGGTGCGGACCTTCGTGAAGTCCGCGGGCGCAGCGGCGTACAGCTCGTCGAGCGCGTCGTCCACCGCGAAAGCCATGTCTCAGGCCTGTTCTGACATCCGATGGCGCCGGCGCAGCGGCTCCCGCCCCGGCGGCTGCTGGGGCGACGGAAGCAGCGGAACCCTGCGGCGCACCGGCACCTCGGTGGGTTGGCGGGTGTTCAACTCCAACGGTTGCCCCGCATGCCGGATCGACAGCATCCCGCGTGGGCCGTCGCGCAGCGTGTACGTCACCGTTTGGTGGTTCACTTCAACCGTCACGCGAAAGCCCCTCCAGCGCAACCGGAAACACAGCCGGGCGATACCGTCGGGCAAGTGCGGGTCCAGCTCCAGCACCCCTTCGTCGTCGCGCAGCCCGCCGAATCCGGCCACCAGCGCCGTCCAGCTGCCGGCCAGCGACGCCAGATGAAGCCCGTCGCCGGTGTTGTTGTGCAGGTCGCGCAGGTCGATCAGGGCCGCCTCGTAGGCGTAATCGTGCGCGAGCTCCAGATGCCCCACGTCGGCGCACATCACCGCCTGGGTGCACGCCGACAGCGACGAGTCCCGGGTGGTACGCCGTTCGTAGTAGTCGACGTTACGGGCCTTCTGCTCCGGGGTGAACGCGTGGCTCTGCCACTGCATCGCCAGCACCAGGTCGGCCTGCTTGATCACCTGGGCGGGATAGAGCCGCACATACGGTTCATGCAGCAGCAGAGGGTATTTGGTGTTCATCCGGAAGTCCCACTCCCGCAGCGTGGTGAACCCCTCACACTGTGGGTGCACGCCCAGTTCCTCGTCATAGGGGATGTGCACCGCGTCCGCGGCGTCCCGCCACGCGGCCATCTCCTCGGTGTCCACCCCGAGGTCACGGGCCGCGTCGGGATGCCGGGCGCACGCGTCGGCCGCGATCCGCAGGTTCGCCGCCGCCATCAGGTTGGTGAACACGTTGTCCCGCACCACGGCGGTGTATTCGTCGGGCCCGGTGACCCCGTCGATGCGCCACCGGCCGTGCCGGTCGTGGTGCCCCAGCGAGATCCACAGTCGCGCGGTGTCGACGAGAACGGTGAGGCCACACTCCTTCTCCAGAGAGTCGTCGCCGGTCACCACCCGGTAGCGGTCGAACGCCAGCGCGATGTCGGCGTTGATGTGGAACCCGGCGGTGCCGGCGGGCCAGTAGGCCGAGCACTCCTCGCCGTGGATGGTGCGCCACGGGAAACTCGCGCCGCACAGGTCCAACTCCTTGGCGCGCTCGCGTGCCATCTCCAGTGTCGACGCCCGCCACCGCAGCGCGTCGGCCGCCGCCCGCGGCGCGGTGTAGGTCAGCACCGGCAGCACGAATCCCTCGGTGTCCCAGAACGCGTGGCCGTCGTAGCCGGTCCCGGTCAGCCCCTTGCCCGCGATGGCCCGCCGCTCGGCGCGGGCGCTGGCCTGCAGGACGTGGAACAAGCCGAACCGCACCGCCTGCTGGCAGTCCGCGTCGCCGTCGACCTCAACGTCGGCGCTGTCCCAGAACTCGTCGAGGTAGTCGCGCTGGGACCGCAGCAATCCGTCCCACCCGGTGTAGCGCGCGCCGGCGATCGCGGCGGCGACCTGATCGCGCAGCGCCGGGCAGGAACGCAGGCTCGACCAGCCGTAGGCCAGATACTTCACCAGGCGCAGACGCTCACCGGCTCTCAGTTCCGTGACCACCGTGGTGCGCGCCCAGTCGTCACCGGAGTCGCCACTGACGTCGACGCGGCCCTCGGCGTCGATGAGGTGGTCCATCGCGGCCGCCATCGTCAGCCGACTCGACCGGGTGCGGTGGATCAGCATCGCCCCGCGTTCGCTGACCTCGTGCTGCATCGCTTCCAGCGGGCGCTCCAGCACCGCGGCCACCCGTGGGTCCGTCGACGACACCGGCTGGTCCTCGTTGGCGACCAGTTCGGACTGCACCGTCAGCAGCACGTCGTCCACGGCCTCCACGATGTACTCGACGGCGGCCAGACTGCGCTGCGCCAGCGACACCAGCCGTGTCGAGTACACCTTCACGCGCTTGCCGGACGGCGTGGTCCAGTCCGCGGCGCGGGCCAGCGTGCCCGCGCGCAGATCCAGGGACCGTTCGTGGGAGTGCAGCTCGCCGTACCGGATGTCGAAGGGTTCGTCGTCGACCAGCAGCCGGATCAGCTTGCCGTTGGTGACGTCGACGATGGACTGCCCGTCCTCGGGATAGCCGAACCCCGCTTCGGCATAGGGCAGCGGACGGGTCTCGTAGAACCCGTTCAGGTAGGTGCCGGGCAGTCCGTGCGGCTCACCCTCGTCGAGGTTCCCGCGCAGTCCGATGTGCCCGTTGGACAACGCGAACAGCGACTCGGTCTGCGGCAGCAGATCCATCCGCAGCTGCGTCTCCCGGACGTGCCAGGGCTCGACGGGGAACGCTTCGTCGGTGATCATCATGGTCGGAGCAACTCCCCGAGGTCGGTGACGACGATATCGGCGCCGTGGTGTCGCAACGCTTCTGACTGTCCCGTGCGGTCCACCCCGACCACCAGGCCGAATCCGCCGGCACGGCCCGCGGCCACCCCCGACAGCGCGTCTTCGAACACGGCTGCGTCGGCCGGTGCCACGTCGAGCAGCTGCGCGGCACGCAGGAACGCGTCGGGGGCCGGTTTACCCGGCAGGTTCTGCTCCCGCAACGTCACGCCGTCGACCCGTTCCTCGATGTAGACGTCCAGTCCGGTGAGTTCGAGTACCTCGCGGGTGTTGGCGCTTGAGGACACCACCGCGCGCCGCAACCCACCCTCGGCGGCCGCCTGCAGGTACCGCCGCGAACCGTCGAACACCGTGACGCCGTCGGTGTGCAGACTCTGGTTGAACATCAGGTTCTTGCGCTCCCCCAGCCGCGACACGGTCTCCTCGTCGGCGACGATGCCGCGGCTGCCCAGAAACGAACGGATGCCATCCAGGCGGGGTTTCCCGTCGACATAGCGTTCGTAATCAGCGCCGGCGTCGAAAGGCACGTACGGTTCGCCGTCCCCGGCACGGCCGCGCAGATACTCGTCGAACATCGCCTTCCACGCGCGGCGGTGCACGCTCGCGGTGTCGGTCAGCACGCCGTCGAGGTCGAACAGGCAGGCGCGGACGCGGTCGGGCAGGCCGAGCATCTAGCCGAGCCCGAGCATCGTCCGCAGTTCGGCGGTGCGCCACACGACCAGCGCGACGAACAGCACCAGCAGTCCCACCGCCGCGCCGCCCTGCACCAGGTTGCGTTGCTGCCGGGGCGCGTAGACGAACGCCGCGGCCACCACCGCGCCGGTCAGAAGCCCGCCGATGTGGCCCTGCCAGCTGATGTTCTGCGACGTGAACAGCGGGATCAGGAAGGTGAAAGCGAGGTTCAGCCCGATGATCGCGACGACCGACCGCACGTCCATGTTGAGTTTGCGGCCGACCACGAACGTCGCGCCGAACAAGCCGAACACCGCCCCGGACGCGCCGGCGGTGAGCGCGTTGAACGTCAGCAGGTACACCAGCACCGAGCCGCCCAGCGCGCTGAGCAGATACAGCGCGACGAACCGCAGCCGGCCCAACGCGAACTCCAGCGGTGGGCCCACGAAGTACAGCGCCAGCATGTTGAACGCGATGTGGGTGACGCTGAAGTGCAGGAACGCCGAGGTCACCAGCCGGTACAACTCGCCGTCGGCGGCGGCCGGCGGCCACAGCCCGAGGGCGCGTTCCAGGTCCGGGGAGGCCATCTGCAGCGCGAACATCAGCAGGTTGACCGCGATCAGCACGTAGGTCACCAGCGGCGTCGTCGACCGCGGTGCTCGGGCGCCCACGGCGTTGGTGACCGGCCGCACGGACCGGGCGCCCTCGCCGACGCAGTCGGCGCACTGGTGGCCGACCGCGGCGCTGTGCATGCACTCGGGGCAGATGAACCGGTTGCACCGCGTGCAGCGGACATAGGTCTGCCGGTCCGGGTGCCGGTAGCAGGTCGGGGCTTGAGCCGGGGTACCGGGCGGGTACGGATAGCCCATGTCAGAGCGTCCCGAACAGTTCGATGTGGTTGCCGTCGGGATCGGCGACGAACATCCACCCCATGCCCGGCACCGGCGCGAACTCGGTCAGCGGTTCCACCACGTGGTAGTCGGACGCGTCGAAGGCGGCGGCGACGGCCCGCAGCCCGTTGACGCCGATCGTGAAGTACCGCAGCCCCGCCTGCGCGCGGCCGCCGCCCGGGGCGACGGGAGCCGGCGGCGGCGTGGTGTAGGTGACGAGTTTGAGCACGCTGCCGCCCAGTGAATAGCGGCGCTGGGAGCCGCCGTCGAACTCGATCTCGCCCTGCGGCTCGAGTTCGAGGAACCCCTCGTAGAAGGCGACCATCGGTTCGGGGTCGGTGGTGACGAGCCCGACCTCGATGCCGGGTGTCAGCAGGTCCAGTTTCACGCACACCAACCTATCTCGCGCCGCGGAAGCCTTTGCTCGGTAACGATTCGGTGACGACGCAGATCACGATCATCTAAGCAACGGCGGTGAAACCTGAGAAGTTTCAGAGTTCGGCGACGGATCAGGCCGGGTTTCGGCCCGATTTGAGGTGAACGTCACGCCCCGAGAATGTAACGCGGAGCCGCAGCGTGCCTCCCGGACAACGAGATACGTTTGAGCACTTCAGATCTCGGTTACCTTGGAGTTCGGGCGGGGGTAGCAGTAACCGATTCACAATCCGAAGGACCCAATCGATCATGAATTTCAATGGATTGACCGTGCGTGCAAGTCGGCGCGCTCTGGCCGGTGCCGGGGCGGCGTGTCTGTTCGGCGGTGTCGCCGCGGCCACCGTGGCCGCACCGCTCGCGGGCGCGCAGCCGGCCCAGTGCACCGCAGCCTCGCTCACCGGGACCGTCAGCTCGGTCACCGGTCAGGCACGGCAGTACCTCGACGCCCACCCGGGCGCCAATCAGGCCGTGACCACGGCGATGAACCAGCCGCGGCCCGAGGCCGAGGCCAACCTGCGGGGCTACTTCAACGCCAACCCGGCGGAGTACTACGACCTGCGGGGCATCCTCGCGCCGATCGGTGACACGCAGCGCAACTGCAACGTCGGCGTGCTGCCCGCCGATCTGCAGTCGGCCTACGACACGTTCATGGCCGGCTGATCGCACCGTTGAGGCTGCGGCGGCGGGTTCTTCCCCGCCGCCGCAGCACTTAGACTGACTTCCTATGAGGCTGATCAAACCGGCTGCGGTGGCCGCAGCTGTGATCGCGGGCTGGGGCGTGGCCGCACCGGCGGCCGGCGCCCAGCCCGCCGAAGCACCGAAGACCACGATCGAGGGCAACGGCTCGTACGCCGTCGGCACCGACATCGTCCCGGGCGTCTACCAGTCCGCAGGACCGGTCGACGATGGCGCCTGCTACTGGAAACGCACCGCCGGTGACCAGTTGGTCGACAACAGGCTGACCAAGAAACCGTCGTTCGTCCAGATCCAGCCGACCGACACCACCTTCACCACCAGCGACTGCCAGGTCTGGCAGCTCACCAACGCCCCGATGCCACCGGAGCCCGGCCCCGGCGATCTGCTGGGTCAGCTGACGCAGGCGATCGGCAGCGGCATGTTCTCCGGGGGGCCGCGCTGACCGACTCGGAGGTCACTTCGATCGGGGCCGAGGACCCCGCCGGGCTGGAGACCGCGGTCGAGCGGATCTGGCAGGCGGCGGTGCACTGGTACCGGGCCGGGATGCAGCCCGCGATCCAGGTGTGCCTGCGTCGTGACGGCCGGGTCATCCTGGACCGGGCGATCGGTTACGCCTGGGACGGAGTCCCGGTCCGCACCGACACCCCGTTCTGCGTGTATTCGGCGGCCAAGGCGATCACCACGACGGTGACCCACATGCTCGTCGAACGCGGTGCGTTCTCGCTGGAGGACCGGGTGTGCGACTACCTGCCCGGCTACACCAGCCACGGCAAGGACCGCACCACCATCCGCCACGTGCTGACCCACAGCGCCGGCATCCCGTTCGCGACCGGGCCGAAGCCCGACCTCAAGCGCATGGACGACAGCGAATATGCGCGGGAGATGCTCGGCCGGATGAAGCCGCTCTACCCGCCGGGGCTGGTGCACGTCTATCACGGTGTGACGTGGGGCCCGTTGATGCGTGAGATCATCTCCGCGGCAACCGGCCGCAGTATCCGCGACATCCTGGCCGAGGAGATCCTTGACCCGCTCGGCTTCCGCTGGACCAATTACGGCGTTGCGGCACAGGATGTTCCGCTGGTGGCACCCAGCCACGTCACCGGCAAACCGCTGCCCGCCCCGATCGCCAAGGCGTTCAAGACGGCCGTCGGCGGCACGCCGCAGCAGATCATCCCGTTCTCGAACACGCCTGCGTTCCTGACCGGTGTCATCCCGTCGTCGAACACGGTGTCCCACGCCAACGAGCTGTCCCGGTTCGCCGAGATCCTCTGCCGTGGAGGGGAACTCGACGGTGTCCGGGTGCTGTCCCCGGAGACGCTGTACGCGGCGACCAGGGAGGTCCGCCGGTTACGCCCGGATCTCGCAACCGGGCTGGCGCCGATACGGTGGGGCACCGGATACATGTTGGGCTCCAAGCGGTTCGGGCCGTTCGGCCGCGACGCGGCCGGCGCGTTCGGGCACACCGGGCTGACCGACATCGCGGTGTGGGCCGACCCGCAGCGCGCACTTTCGGTGGCGGTGGTCAGCAGCGGCAAGCCCGGCAGCCATCGCGAGGCCAAGCGCTACCCGCAGCTGCTGGACCGGATCAACGCCGAGATCCCGCGGATCTGACGCCTCGGTAGATGCCCCGCCGCACGATCATGCGCATCAGCACGGGCTCGAACGACCAGGCCGGGAACCGGAACGCCCGGCCGTCCGGCGCGAACACCTCCAGGCCGTCCGGCTGGATTCCCACCACCGACCCCCAACGCCGGCCCGGCGGGCGGTAATTGCGCAGCGGCTTCCCGGCGAACGCGGCGCGGATGTTGCGGGCCAGCAGGCCGTCGGCGCGATTGCGCGCGGAACTGCGCAGCGGGTCGGTCGCCGCGACGTCACCGACCGCGAACACCTCGGGATGTCCGGGCACCTGCAATGTGGGCAGCACGCGCACGAAGCCGTGCTCGTCGAGCAGTTCGGCCGGCAACCAGCCGGTGTTCGGCCGCACCCGGCCGATCGCCCACAGCACCGCGTCAGCGGTCGACGGTGGCTGCCCGGTGCTCCAGCGCACTTCCCCGGTGGTCAGCTCATCGCCGGTGAAACCCGGCTCGAGCTCGGCCCGGTGACCGGGCCGCAACACCACTCCGGCCTCGGTCAGCCTGCGCCGCACGGTCTCCCACGTGCGCGGATGATGACCGGTCAGGGCCCGCGCACCGGGGAAGCACAGCTCGACCCGTTTACCCGGCCATGCGGTGGCGATCTGCGCGGCGCTGCCGACCGCCGCGGCGCCGCCCCCGACCACGAGGACCGACTCGGCGGCGGCGAGCTTTTCGTGCGGCGCCCGCAGATCCGTGCCGATCTGCGCCGCGGTCCGCACCGCCGGCTGCCGCCAGAAACCGTTGGTGACACCGGTGGCGATCACCAGCGCGTCGTAGCCCACCTCCGTCGTCGCGCCGGCGGCTGTCGTGACCGTGACGCTGCGGGCGGCGAGGTCCAGCCCCGTCAGTGCGCCGTGCACGGTGCGGACGCCGTCGAGGCCGCGGAAACGGTCGAACGGGATCCAGTTGTGCTGCGCCCAGTGCTCGGGGCGGGCCAGCCGCCAGCCGAGCTCCTGTCCGCTGACCAGCCCGGGCTTGGCCGAGATTCCCACGACGTCAGCGTGTTTCGCGAGCTTGATCGCGGTGAGCACACCGACGTCACCGAGCCCGGCGATGACGACACGTCTGCCGCTCATCCGGCCAGCTGCACCCGGAAGGTCTTCGGCCAGTCCTTGCCGGTGAGCAGGAACTGCGAACCCTGGACGTGGGCGATGCCGTTGAGCACCTGGGCGCTGGACGGTATGCCGCGGGCCCGGAGTCCGGTGGCGTCGACGACGAGGGTCACCGCGCCGCTCCCGGGGTCGATCCGCACCAGGTTGTCCGACGGCCACAGGTTGGCCCACACCTGCCCGTTGACGCACTCCAACTCGTTGAGCCCGTTGAGCGCGCGGCCGTCACGGGTCACGTCGACACCCCCGGTCTCGGCGAAGCTGCCGGGATCGTGGAACGTCAGCCGGTTGCTGCCGTCACTGCGGATCAGGCGCTCGCCGTCGTAGCAGAGTCCCCAGCCCTCCCCGGACAGCGGCACCTCACGCACCGGCGTCAGGCCGGCCCTGTCCCACTCGACGGCGACACCGTCCCGGTAGGTCAGCTGCCAGATGCGATCACCGACGACGGTGATGCCCTCACCGAAGTAGTCGCCCGGCATGTCGACCGCGCGGGTCACCTCGCCGGTGTCGGGGTCGAGTGTGCGCAGCTGCGACTCGCCGGCCAGCCCGGTGCCCTCGTAGAGCACCGGGCCGCTGATCTCGAAGCCCTGGGTGAAGGCCTCCTGGTCGTGCGGTATCTCCTCCACCACGACGGGTTCGACGACCGGGACGGCGGGCTCGGCGTGTGCGAGCGGCGAGGCCGTGCCGGCCGCCACCAGCGCGAGTACGGCCCACACCCGCGGCGCGGCGCTTCGGCGAGAGGAAGTCATATCGCCCGTTCTACCGTGCGACGATGGCCGAATGAAAGCGGTCAGTTGTGTGCACGGCACATTGGAGGTCGTCGACCTGCCCTCCCCGCGGCCCGGCGACGGGCAGTTGGTGCTCGACGTGCTGCGGTGCGGGATCTGCGGATCGGATCTGCACGCCAAGGATCACGCCGACGAGCTCACCGAGGTCTTCGCCGAAGGCGGCTACCACGACTTCGTGCGCAGCGACACCCCGGTGGTGATGGGCCACGAGTTCTGCGGGGTGGTCGCCGAGCGGGGCCGCAAGGCAGGCAGGGAGTTCACCGAGGGCACGACGGTGGTGTCGTTTCCGCTGCGCCGCGCCGGCGGCGGCGTGCATCTGCTGGGGCTGTCCCCGCTGACACCGGGCGCGTACGCCGAGCAGGTGGTGACCGAGGCCGCGCTGACGTTCGCGGTGCCCAACGGTCTCGACCCGGCCGTGGCCGCGTTGACCGAACCGATGTCGGTGGCGCTGCACGCGGTCCGACGCAGCGAGATCACCGGCAGGGACGTCGCGATCGTGCTGGGCTGCGGCCCGGTGGGCCTGGCCGTCATCTGCCATCTCAAGGCGCGCGGCGTGCGCACCATCGTGGCCAGCGACTTCTCCCCCGGCCGACGCGCCCTGGCGTCGCGCTGCGGCGCCGACGTCGTCGTCGACCCGGCCGAGGAGTCCCCGTACGACGCGGTGCCGGCCGGACAGCGCGGCCTGACCGAACTGCCCGCGCTCTACGAACTCGGTGTCGGCTCGATGGAGAAGCTGCGCAAGATCCCCGGGTGGGCGCACGTGTACCGGATCGCCGACCGGCTCGGCGGCACCGCGCCGAAGCGGCCGGTGATCTTCGAGTGCGTCGGGGTGCCCGGCATGATCGACGGGATCGTCTCCGCGGCGCCGCTGGCGTCGCGCGTCATCGTCGTCGGCGTGTGCATGGGCGACGACAGGATCCGTCCGGCCATGGCGATCGGCAAAGAGATCGAGATGCGGTTCGTCTTCGGTCAGACGCCCATCGAGTTCCGCGACACCCTGCACATGCTGGCCGAGGGCAAGCTCGACGCGTCGCCGTTGGTGACCGGGACGGTGGGTCTCGGCGGTGTCGCCGCGGCGTTCGAGGCGCTCGGCGACCCGGAGACACACGCGAAGATTCTCATCGACCCGGCCAGTCCGGCGGTGGCGCCTTAGATCGGCAACGGTGGGTTCGCCGAGTCGAGGTGCTCGACGGTGGTGAACACCAGCTCGTCCTCGCCGACGTTCTCGATGTCGTGCAGCAGGTATTCACCTTCGGCGAACGTGAAATGCCGTGTCTCACCGGCACTGTAGGAGACATCGCGGGTGGTGCCGTCCGAGGTGTGCTGCCGGCTGGTACCGGCGTTGACCGCGGTCCAGAAGTAGTCCAGCACGTGGCGGTGGGCATGCCACCGCTGTCCCGGCGCCAGCCGGATCTCCCACACCCGGACGCGCTCGTTCTGGCTGAGCAACCGGGAGCCGACATACCCGTCGTGGGAGTGGCGTTCGAACTCGGCCTTCAGTTCGTCGCTCCAGCCCTCGAAGTCGGTGCCGACCAGGGTGCCCGCCAGCGGGGCGTCGGTCAGGAAATCATGTGTGTTTGTCATCGTGTGCCTTTCGGTCAGCGGCCCGGCCCGTACAGGCCGAACCGGTTGTCGGGGTGTCCGGGGATCCAGGTGCAGGTGACCTGGGACCGGGTGCCCATCTCCTTGACCCGGCGCAGCAGCCGCTGCGCGAGCTCGAGCTGGCCGGGCTCCCACTTGGCGAGGGCCTCGGTGACGTCGGCGCTGTCGGCGAGGGCGTCGTGCAGCGCCCAGGCGTTCGCGGCTGCCTTCGCCGTGCCGGCCGCGGCGTGCGGGCGGGCCGCACTGGCGGCATCGCCGACGAGCGCCACCCGCCCCAGCGCCATCTGGCGGGCGCCGACGTCGTACACCGCCTGCAGGTAGGGCTGCTCCGTGCGTACCACCACTTCCGCCGCAGCGGGAGCCAGCACTTCGGGTGCCGCCGAGCGCATCTCGTCGACGAAGCGGTCCTGAACCTGCCCCGGGTGCAACGAGACGCCGGCGATGAAGCCGCGCTTGTCGGTCATCAGTTCGTCCAGCGGGTAGCCCTCGGGGACGTTGCGGTACCACACGTAGTTCAGCAGACGCTCACCCGGGCGCAGGCCGCCGTCGGAAGACGGGATCGGATAGACGTTGATGTGGGTGTACGGCCCGACGCTGTAGCTGATCGAATCCTTGAGCAACTCGAACGTCTCGGGAGACACCTCGCTTTCGGGCACGGTGCCGCGCCACCCGACGTAGCCCGCGTACTCCAGCCGGGACTCCGGCGAGATCCGCCGACGGCCGGGCGACGTGATGCCGTCGGCGAACACCACCAACTCGGCCCGCTCCACCCGGCCCGTGGTGAACCGCACCTCCACCCCGTCCGCGTCCTGGTCGAAACCGGCGGCATACTCGCCCAGGTGGTAGCCCTCGGTCCCGAAGTCCGCCAGCAGCGCGCGGTAGAACGTGCCCCACGAGGTGTAGCTCCACGGCGCCGCCTCGCGATGGATCACCGCGTTGTCGTCTCCCAGATACTGCACGAAGTGAGTTGAGGTACTGACCGTCTCGGGATGCTGGCGGCTGCACTCGACGAACCAGCGCAGCGTATCCGGCTGCAGCACGATCCCACCGCCGCGGCCGTCGAGGTTGTTGGGGGTGCGTTCGAAGACCGCGACGTCGAAGCCGAGCCGCCGCAGCAGCAGCGCAGTGGTCAGACCGCCGATGGAACCACCGATGACGATCGCCCGGTGACCGCTCCAGTCATTCATGTCCTTCTCCTGTGGTCAGCCCGAGGAAGGCCCGGGCGTTGGATTCCAGCGCGGCGTCGTCGATGCCCGCCGCGTGCGGTAGCTCCAGAGGGTCGGGGGTTCCCATGTCGAACGGGTAGTCACTGCCGCACATCAGGTGCGACGAATCAGCCTGTGCTGCGAGCAACCGCAGGGTGGGGACATCGTGGGTGAGGGTGTCGAACCACAGTTCGGCGAACGTGTCACGCGGAGGCCGGGCGGCCGCTCCACGGACGTCGGCCCGCTGCTGCCAGCCGTGCTGCCAGCGTCCCACCAGAGCCGGCGCGCACCCACCGCCGTGCACCAGGCAGACGCGTAGGCCGGGGATCTCGTCGAGCACGCCGCCGAGGGTGAGCGCCGCTGCGGCGGTGGCGGACTCGACGGGGTTACCGATGAGGTTGACCAGGTAGTGGGAGGCCCATTCCGGCCGTGCCAGCTGCATCGGATGCACCAGCACCGCGACGTCGTGTTCGGCAGCCGCGGCGAGGATCTCGCGCATCGGGGCTACGTCGAACGAGGTGGCACCCAGCAGCGGAGGCACCGCGATGCCCGGGGTGATCCCCGAAGATGAAAGCGCGGCAATCTGTTTCCTCGCCGACTCCGGCTGGTGCAGCGATACCAGGCCCAGGCCGAGCAGCCTGCCGGCACTGTCGCGGCACACCTTCTCCAGTCGCTCGTTGAACTCCCCGACGAAATCGTCCACGCCCGGGTGGTCGACGACCGGGAACGCGAACGGTGGCGCCGACAGCACCCGCGACCCGAGCCCCGCGCGGTCGGTGTCGGCGAGGACGCGGTCGACGTCACTCATCGCGGCGGTCTCGATGGACAGCGGCAGCTCACCGAGATGCAACTGCCCGTGCTTGTCATGCAGGGCGGGCAGAGGTGAACCGGGGGCCAGGCCGAACAGGTCCTCGGGCAGCCAGTGGGCGTGGACGTCGATCGGTCCCGGGTGCAGGCTCACGCCGCGGCGCCCTTCGCCTCGAGGGCTTCGAAACGCGCCAGGATCTCGGCCTGCAGGACCGCTACGGCGGGGTCGGACGCGCGCCGTGGCCGCGGCAGGTCGACGTCGATGATCTCGTGGATGCGCCCACCGGGTTCGAGCACGACGATGCGGTCGGACAGCTGCACGGCCTCGGTCACGTCGTGGGTCACGAACATGACGGTGCGCCGGGATTCCAGCCAGATCCGCTCCAGATGCTCGCGCAGCGTGCGTGAGGTCATCGCGTCGAGGTGGCTGAACGGTTCGTCCATCAGCAGCACGTCGGGTTCGACGGCGAACGCGCGGGCGATGCCGATGCGCTGCTGCTGGCCGCCCGACAGTTGCGCGGGATACCGGTCGGCGCAGTGTGCGAGCCCGACCAGGTCGAGATAGTGGCGGGCCCGCTCCTGCCAGCCGGCGCGCTCATGCTGGACGAAGGCCAGGTTGGCCTTCACCGTGCGCCACGGCAGCAGGCGTGGATCCTGAAACACGTAGCCCACGCGGGCATCTCGGGATCCGGCACGCAGCCGGACCTGCCCCGAGGTGTGGGTCTCGATGCCGGACACGATGTTGAGCAGCGTGGTCTTGCCGCTGCCGGAGGGGCCGACGACGGAGACGAAGGTCTCGCCCGAGATGGTGAGATCGACGCCGTCGATGACACGCGTGACCGCGCCGCGGCGATCGGTGAACTCCTTGACGAGGCCCTGAATTTCGATGGAAGCCATGATTTCTCGCTTTCTAGACGGTGCGCCAGCGGGTGGCGAAGCGCTCGATGGGACCCATGATCAGCAGGTCGGCGACGACCAGCACCAGGATGAACACCAGTACCCAGGCCAGGAAGCCGTCGAGCTGGTTGGCGTCGTACCAGTAGCGGGACCGCCAGCCGACGCCGGAGGTGGCACCGAACCACTCGGCCAGCAGGAGCCCATTCCAGGCGCTCATGATCGCGAATCGCACTGCGGCGACGGTTGATCCGGCGACTGCCGGAGCGACGATCTGGCGCAGGACCCGGCCTTGCGGCACGCCGAACGAGCGGGCCATCAGCACCAGGTCGGCAGGCACTGCCCGGGTGGCCTTGGCGATGTTGACCACGACGAACGGCAGCCCGGACAGGAACACCGTGACCACCGGGGTCAGCCAGCCGAAACCGAACCACATCGTGGTCAGCAGCGCCCAGATGACGGCGGGGATGGCCAGTGCCGCGGCGTTCAGGTCGGAGAAGGCGAGGTCGGCCACGCGGGACAAGCCCATCAGCACACCGATCACCGCCCCGGCCACGAGTGCGAGCGCGAGGCCCAGCGCGAACCGGTTCATGCTGAGCGCCAGGTTGTGCCACAGATCGCCGGCTGCCGCTTCGGACCCGAGCCGGGCGATGCTGTCGGCGATCGACGGCACCCGGTTGCCGACGATGACGGTGACCTGCCAGGCCGCCAGGATGCTGAGCACCGCGGCGACGACGGCCGTGGCCGTGCCGGCCTGGCCGCGTAGCTGACGCTGCCAGGTCTGGATCTGGGTGGTCATGCGATTTCCTTCCGCCAGGCGAAGAACCGGTTCTCCAGGTGGGCCAGGCCCCGTTCGATCAGCACCATCGCGATGATGAACAGCGCGGTCCACACGAGCATGTCGGCGACCTGGAACTCCTGGTAGGCCTTGCGGATCATGAACCCGACACCGGAACTGGCGCCGAACACCTCGGTGAGCGCCTCGACCTTCCACGCCATCGCGAAGCCATACCGCACACCGGCGAACACGAACGTCGCCAGCGCCGGCAGATACAGGTGCCGCAGCACGTCGGCGCGGGTGCGCCCGAAGGCCTGGCACATCGAGAGCAGGTTGCCGTCCACGGAGCGCACCCCCTCGGCGACGTTCATCGCGATGAACGGCAGCGCCACCAGCGCCGACACCACGATGGGCCCGCCGGCCCCGACCCCGAAGATCAGCAGGCCGAACACCGCGTACGTCAGCCCGGGCATGTTGCCGAGCACGAAGAGCGGAAGCGAGAAGTACGAGGTCATGAACCGGGAACGGCCCATGACGAATCCGATGACGAGCCCGCCGGCCATCGCGATCGCGAAGCCGGCGGCGATCTTGGCGATGCTGACGGCGAAGTTGGTGAACGCCTCGCCCGACGCGACGATCTCGACGACCTGCTCGCCCACCAGCGAGGGCCGCGGCAGGATCGGGTCGTCTACCCACGCGGCCAGGGCCGCCCACGTGCCCAGGGCCAGTAGCAGCGCCAGACCGGAGACCAGCCAGCGCCGGTGGGTAAGGGGAGGACGCTGCCCCCGGCGCGGGCCCGGCGGCGCCGGTTCGGGCCGGGTATCCGGCGGAGCGACGGTCTGGGTCACTTCTGGACTCCTTCGGTCGGCAGGAACTGCGGGTCGGTGACGTCGTCGCCGATGACCTCGGTGGCGCGCATCAGGTCGAAGATGGAGCTTTCGTCCTCGGCCCACTGCGGATCGAATCGCACCTCGTCGGTGACCCAGTCATGCTCGGCCACATACGTTTTCATGAACTCGATGTCGTCGGGCGTGGCGACGGCGAAATGCTGTGGGTAGCGCTCGATCATCTCGTCGCGGTGCGCCTGCCATTCGGCCAGCCCGCGGTCCCACAGATCCAGGAACGCCGACACCTCCCCGGGGTGGCCGTCCACCCAGTCCTTGCGGGCGACGAACACGTTGCCCATCGGCCCGTCATGGCCCGGCGCGACGAGTTCGGCGAACAGGTCGGCCGACGACTTGCCGTCGTACAGCGGTCGCACCGAGCCGTCCCGCAGTTCGCGCGCCGACAGGTCCGGGTAGCAGATGCAGGCGTCGATCTCTCCGCGCGCCAGCAGGTTCGAAAGGTTCTGGATGTCGGCCACCACCACGTCGAAGTCGCCGTCGACGACGGTCAGGTCGTGCATACGCTTGACCAGGGCGCTCCACACCAGCGTGCCGGACACGGTGGTGAACACCCCGAGGCGTCTCCCCCGCAGGTCGGCGAGAGACTGTGCCGGGTCGTCGGCGCGGACCAGGATGCGGCTGCGCTCGGCGTTGTACTTGCCGATGATCAGGGTCTCGCGCTGCGTCTGCTCCTCCAGGCCGGGCACCTCGAAGGATGCGGTGGAGATGATGTCGGCGTGGCCACCGGCGAAGAGGCCGAACTCGTCCCAGGTGGCGCTGGTCTCGATGGTGTAGCCGGTGTCGCGCTGCCACTCGTCGACGATGCCGGTCTCGTTCATGTAGTCCCAGATCGGGTCGGGCGCGAAGGTGAACCGGATGACACCGTCGCGGGCCGACCGGGACGATGCGGGACCACCCAGGCCCGCCGAGCACGCGGTGGTGAGGACGAGCAGGGCAGCGAGGAGGAAGCCGAAGGCGGCTCTGCCCGCTCTTCTGCCCCGTCTCGCACCGATGCGCACGGAAAGACCCATCCGTCGACCTCCTGGTTCTGTGATGGCGCTCACGACTGCAACGATGCGGGCTGGGGATCACGGCCGGCAATGTCTCGGCACACACAGTTATGCTCTGAATCATGTCGTTGGACACACAGGCCGGGCCCGATCCGTTCGAGCACTGGCTGAGCGCGCTCGCCGAGATCGGCGAGGCGGTGGGCGGCGACGAGCCGGTCGCCGAGGTGCTCGACCGCGTCGCCCGCACCGCCTGCACGCTGCTCGGCTACGACTTCTGCGCGGTCTTCCTCCCCGATGCCGAGGGCCGGGCGCTCACGATCGAGGGCTCGTACGGCCTGTCCGCGGAGTACATCGCCCAGGTCAACGCGAATCGTCCGATCCTGCTGGACGTGCCGGACGACCACCAGGCGCCGACCAGCCTGGCCTTCCGCACCGGAGACGTCGTCACCCTCGGGGACATCGAGCTGGTGCCGGACTTCAGCTGGGGCGGCGTCGCCCAGGAACAGGGTTACCGCGCGCTGATCTCGGCACCGCTGCGCCGGTCCGGGACCGTGGTCGGCGCCCTGAACGGCTACCGGGCCGCGCCGCATCGGTTCGACCGCGCCGAGGTCACCCTGGTGACCACCCTCGCCACGCAGGTCGCGATCGCGCTCGGCACGGCGCAGCTGCGCGCGAAGGAACAGGCGACGATCCGTGAACTGCGGCGCGCCGAGGAGATCCACACGCTGCTGACGGCGACCGCGCTGCGTGGCGAAGGGGTGTCCGGTGTGGCCGTGGCGCTGTCGGAACTGCTCGACCGCGGGGTGCTGATCGAGGACGTCTACGGCGAAGCTCTGGCCGATGCCGGCCGGCCCGACCCTGCGCTCGCAGAGCACGTCGTGGCCGAGGTGCGGCTCGACGATGCCGTGGTGGCCAGAATCCATGTGGCAGCGTCCGATTCAGAGCTGTCCGGACTCGACGTGCGCGCGGTCGAACACGCGACGGTCGTCACCGCTCTCGAGTTGTTGCGGGCCCGCACCGCAGCCGAGGTCGAACAGCGCATCCGCGGGTCGCTGGTGGCCGATCTGCTCGGCGCCGACGAGGCCGGCATGCCGGCGTTGCTGGATCGCGCCCGCCGCATGGGCTGGGACCTGTCCGGTGCGCAGACCCTGATCGCGGTCCGGCCCGCCGACAACCGCACACTCGTGGTGGCGGACCGATTCGTCGCCGGTCTGACACCGCGCCCGCTGGTGGCACTGCACCGCGGCGACCTGGTCCTGGTCTGCCCGGACGACGCCGGGGCCCCGGTGCAGACCGCCACCCGCCTGCTCGAATTCCTCGGCTCCGCAGGCGTTCCCGGGAAACCGACGGCGGCCGTGTCCCGTCACGGCGGCGCACGGGAGATACCCGGATACTTCCGGGCGGTCCGGGGCGCGCTCGACCTCGCCGGCGACGGTGGCCCGGCGACGGTGATCGATCTTGACGAGCCGACCATCGAGCACCTGCTGCTGCAACTCGACGACCCCGGGCGGTTACGCGAGTTCGCGTCCGCGGTGCTCGGTCGCGCCGTGGACTACGACCGTGCCCGGTCGACCGAGTTGTTGCGCACGGCCCGCGTGCTTCTCGAGCACGGCCTGGACCGGCGGGCCGCCGCGCAGGCGTTGCACCTGCACCCGAACACCGTCGCGCAGCGCGTCCGCAGGCTCGAGGAGCTGACCGGGTTGAGTCTGGCGCGCCCGGGGGATCTGCTGCAGCTCACCGCCGCGCTCACCGTCGCCCGGATCGCCTCGCTGGGCTAGCGGCCAGCGAACCCAGCAGCGCCAACGCGTCGGCGCTCGGCGATCCCGGCTCGGCGTGGTAGACCACGAGTTCCTGGCCGGCGCCGGAACGGACGTCGAAGGTCTGCATCCGCAGCGTCATCGGCCCCACTTGCGGGTGATGGAAGTTCTTGTGCTGAGCGGACTTCCGGCGCGCATCGTGCTGGGTCCACAGCTCGGCGAACTCCGGGCAGGACTGCAGCAGCTCGGTCAACACGGCTTGGATCCGCGGGTCGTCGGGCGCCTGACCGTACCCGTGCCGAAACCCGGCCACCGCGTCGCGGGCCACCTCGGGCCATGCGGGATAGAAGTCACGCGCCGCCGGGTCGGTGAACACCACGTGCATGAGGTTCCTCGAATGCGCCCAGTTCGAGAACATCGCGTCGGCGATCGGGTTCGCGGCGAGCACGTCGTAGGCGCGGCTGAACACGACCGCCGGATTGTCCGGCCACATGCTCATGAGCTCGCGCAACGCGGGGTCCACCCGCACGGTGACGCTCCCCCGGGCGCGCGGACTGAGCCCCGCCAGCCGGAACAGATGCTGGCGGGCGTCCTCCGGCAGCCGCAGTGCCGCGGCCAGGCAGTCAACCACCTGCGGCGACGGCCGGCGCTCACGGCCCTGTTCCAGCCGGGTGTAGTAGTCGAAGCTCAAGCCCGCAAGCAGGGCCACCTCTTCGCGGCGCAGCCCGCTGACCCGGCGCTGCCCGAAGTCGGGCAGGTCCACGTCCGCCGGGCTGATCTGCGCGCGCCGTGCCCGCAGATAGTCGCCCAGCTCGTTGTCCGCCATGCCCGCGATCGTAGTGACCTGCGGCGGATCCAGCCTGGGACTGTCACACCCAGGAACACCGCGTACTGGTCCACCGGCGCGATCACACCGACCGTGGAGGAGACAACGACGAAAGGACGCATCATGAACGGACACAAGGTGGCTCTGGTGACGGGCGCCAGCAGCGGAATTGGACGGGCCATCGCGCTGCGGCTGGCCGGCGACGGCGCGACGGTGATCGCGGCGGCCCGCCGCACCGGCCGGTTGCGGGAACTGGCCGAGCAGGCCGACGGCATCGTCGAGCCGTACGAGCTGGACGTGACCGACCGGGCGGCGGTGCAGGCCGCGGTCGACGACGTCGTCGCCCGGCACGGCCGACTCGATGTGCTGGTGGCGAACGCGGGCCTGATGCCGCTGTCGCGGCTGGACGCCGGTCTGGTCGACGAGTGGGACCGGATGATCGACGTGAACGTCCGCGGCCTGCTGCACGGAATCGCCGCGGCGCTACCGCAGTTCGGGCGCCAGCGCAGCGGGCACATGGTCACCGTCGCCTCGATCGGGGCGCACGAGGTCGTCCCGACCGCCGCGGTGTACTGCGGCACCAAGTTCGCCGCGTGGGCGATCACCGAGGGGCTGCGGCAGGAGTCTCCGGACTGGCTGCGGGTCACCACGATCTCGCCCGGCGTGGTCGAGAGCGAACTGGCGGACACCATCACCGATCCGGCCGCTCGCGAGCTCATGTCCGAGTACCGCCGCAATGCGATCGGCCCGGAGGCGGTGGCCGCCGCGGTCGCCTACGCGATCGGCACCGAGCCCGAGGTCGACGTCAACGAGATCGTCATCCGCCCGGCCCGGCAACGCTGACCGCGTCGATGGCCCGGTAGATCCGCTGTTCACTGACCGGCCGGGCGGTGCCGAGCTGCTGCGCCCACAGGCTCACCCGCAGTTCCTCGATCATGCGGGCGATGTCCTCGACGTCGGGCGCGGCGGCGCGCGCAGGTGACAGCGCCCGCCGCGAGATCCGCTTGATACCGGCCAGCTTCTCCGGCAGCACCTCGGGCAAGGTCAGGCCGAGCGTCGGCCATGCG
>NZ_LMVQ01000380.1 GCF_001545925.1 Mycobacterium sp. NAZ190054
GATGACCAGACCCGCCTTGGCAGCTGCCACAAGCAACGCCGCCTCGGTAGGATCCCCCGTGATCTTCCAGGTGCCCTGCTCTTGGTTCAGGGATGCGTCGTTACACAACGCGGCAGCGCGCAGGGTTGGTGAACGACCGCACCGTGTCGGTCAGCGCCTGTGGGATGTCGCCGGGACGGGAAAGGACCTGCTGCAGGATGCCCACGCACGGGACGCCGCCCCGGGTGGGGTTCGCGTTTGCCGATGGCCCTAACACCGGGGCGCTCAAGAACAATCCCGCGCTGCCCATCATGACAACGACGATGCTCTTCTTCGTCCGAGACATGTGCCCCCAGTCCTTCTGCGTCCGTGCCGTGCGAATTACATCCGCGTAGTTACCGGGCTTACTGAACCGACAATTTGTGAAATCACCGGCGCGACAGAACTGGCGTTATCCAACCGTTGTGAAGGAGAAGCGATCCCGTCACAGACCAGGACGGCCGCTCACCGCGCCGATTGCGGCGTCAAGCTGGGGAAATGGACCACCCGCCGGTCCATCAGGGTGAGATCCGCCCCAAGGTCAGGGCAACGGGGCGCACCACGTCAGCATCGTCCCCCCGTCGGGACCTGACCGGACGGCGAACGTGCCGTCGACGTCGGCGGCACGCCGGGCCAGATTGGCCAGCCCGCTGCCGGTGACGTCGTCGCCGATTCCGCGGCCGTTGTCGACGACTTCGATCGACAGGTTGTCATCGACGGTGACCGTCACCGCGAGGGTGGTCGCGGCGGAGTGGCGTACGGCGTTGCTGACCGCTTCCCGGACAACGGCTTCGGCGTGATCGGCCAGCGAGCCGTCGACGACCGACAGCGGACCGACGTACTGCACCGACGTGCGGATGCCCGCGCCCGGGAACGCGGCGACCGCCTCGTCGAGCCGCTGTCGCAGCCGGGTGATCGCCGACGAGCCGCCGTGCAGGTCGAAGATCGTCGTGCGGATCTCCTGGATGACCTCCTGAAGATCGTCCACACAGCCCGAAAGGCGCTGTTGCACCTCATCGGAACGCGCACGGGCGATGGTTCCCTGCAGCGTCAGCCCCACGGCGAACAGGCGCTGGATCACGTGGTCGTGCAGATCCCGGGCGATGCGGTCCCGGTCGGTGAGGATGCTCAGCTCCCGCATCCTGTGCTGGGCGCTCGCCAGTTGCCATACCAACGCGGCCTGGTCGGCGAAGGCGGCCATCATGTCGAGTTCATCGGGTCGGAAGTATTGTGCGCCAATATCTCGCACGGTGATCAGCACGCCGGGAACGGCGTCGGTGGCACGCAGCGGCAGGACCAGCGCAGGGCCCACCACCGCTCCGGTGCCGATGTCGGCGCCGTTGAAGCTTCCCGGCAGCCGCTGAGCGAAGGCCGCTCCGATCGCGGTGTGCGACACGGGTATCGACGGTGGCGGAACATCGGCACCCTGGCCGGCCCAGGCGATCACGGTGAGCTCGTCGACCTCATCGGTCGGCAGGTCCGGATCGCCGGGAATCGCGACGATCGTGGTGCGCGCCCCGCTGAGCCGGTGCGCGGCGTCGGCGACGAGGCGGAACACTCCGGCCGGGTCGGTTCCCGACAACAGCTCGGTGCCGATGTCGCGGGTGGCCGCGATCCACTCCTGACGGGCGCGCGACTGTTCGTAGAGTCTCGCGTTCTCGATCGCGATGCTCGCGGCCGCCGCCAGGGCCTGCACCAACACCTCGTCGTCCTCGCTGAACGGCTGGCCGCCGATCTTGTCGGTCAGGTACAGGTTGCCGAACACCTCGTCGCGGATGCGCACCGGCACACCGAGGAACGTGCGCATCGGCGGATGGTTCGGCGGGAAGCCCACTGATGCTGTGTGCGCCGAGATATCGTGCAGACGAATGGGTTTCGGGTCATCGATCAAGACACCGAGGACACCACGACCCTCAGGTAGGTGCCCGATCGACGCGCGGGTCTGCTCGTCGATGCCTTCGTAGACGAACTCGACCAGTTCGTGTTCGGACCCCCGCACCCCCAGCGCGCCGTACCGCGCGTCCACCAGTTCGATCGCGGTGTGCACGATGGTGCGCAATGTGTCATCGAGTTCCAGTCCGGACGTGACCGCCAGCATCGCCTCGATCAGGCCGTCCAACCGGTCGCGGCCCTTGATGACCTGCTCCACGCGGTCCTGGACCTCGCTGAGCAGTTCACGCAGCCGCAGTTGCGACAGCGCACCACGCAGCGCGTGCACCCCGCCGTCGGATCCGGGCTCGTCGGTGTCCGCCACACGACCATGGTGCACCACCGCGGCCCCGAATCCGGCGGTGTTGAGGACCATCGGCCCTGTCCGCGCGCATCCCGGACGGGCAGGCTGGGAGCTGAACCGAAGGAGGGCCTGATGGCCGCGACACGGGTGCCCGCCACCGCGATCATCGACGCACTGCAGTTGGCCTGCCGGGCGCCGTCACTGCACAACAGTCAACCGTGGCGTTGGGTGGCCGCCGATCACGGCGTCGACCTGTTCGCCGACCCGGCGCGACTGGTCCGCTCGGCCTCCAGCTCGTCGTCTTCGCGCAGATCGATGGAACGCCCGACGGGGGCCTGCAGGCTCGCGTTGAACAGTTTGTGCGGATCGCGCACCGACGACCCCTTCGCGAAGTTGACCTTCACCTTGC
>NZ_LMVQ01000381.1 GCF_001545925.1 Mycobacterium sp. NAZ190054
GCGGGACCGCGCCTGGCAGCCGCCCAGCGCGCTGCACCCGACGTTCACCGTGGACGGTCCGCTGCGCTTCGAGCTCGTCGACGCCGCGACCGGGGTGTCGCGCGGCGGCTGCACCTACCACGTGTCCCATCCCGGCGGCCGCGCGTCCTACGTCGACCTCGCGGCCGCGGTCGGGCTGTCGGCGGCGGGTGCGCGCCGGCGCGTGGTGCGGCTGATCGACGCCCGGGTGGTCCGGATCGGGGCGGTGGTCCGGCACTCCGGCCAGGACCGGCAGAGCGCGATGGGGTTCGGCATCAGGCTCACCGGCCACCACCACGACGTGGTGGCGGCGTTGACGGACATGCCCGCGGTGATCTTCGTCGCGCGCACGCTCGGGCGCTTCGACATCCTGATGACGGTGCGCGCGTTCTCCGCGGCGCAGCTGGTCGAGCTGATGGACACCGTGCGCGCGCTTCCGGGCGTCCGGGCGCTGGAGAGCTGGGCCCACCTCGACGTGGTGAAGGAGAGCTACGCGTCCGGTCTGAACGCCGTCACGCGCCCTTGAGCTTCTCGACGCGCTTGCGCAGGCCTTCGATGGCCGTGTCCATCAAGCCCTTGGCGCCCTTCTTGACCAGGAAACCCGGCAACGGCACGATCGGGTCCACGGTCAGGTCGAACCGCACCCGGGTCTTGTCGCCCTCGGGTGTCAACGTGTACCGGCCCTGCTGCGCCCGTTGCTGTTTCGAGCTGACCAGGGTCCAGCCGACCCCGTCGTCGTGGACCGAGTAGTCGAGCACCTGCTCGTCGCTGATGCCGACGATCTTGACGACCTGCCGGGACCGTCTGGGCCGGCCCTGCTGGTCCCGGTCGAGCACCTCCACCTCCTGATGCGCCGAGGACCACTCCGGCAGTGCCTCAAGGTCGAACAGGACGGCGAGGATCTCCTCAGGAGTGGCGTCGATGACGGTCTCGCGGTTCTCGGTGATGGCCATGCCGGTTAGTTGCCGCCGCTAGCCGGTTCGAAACGGTGCCGCGGGAACCTAGCCGACGACCGACACCGCGAAGCCGTCCCAGCCCTTGGTGCCCACGGTCTGGATCGCCGCGGTGTCCAGCCGGGGATGGGCGCCCATCATGTCGAACATCGCGCGCACGGCCCGAGCCTGCGCGTCGTCGGGCGCCGGGTCCAGCACGCGGCCGTTGCGGGCGATGTTGTCCACGACGACGACGGTGCCGGGCCGGCCCAGCGTGACGGCCCACTCGACGTAGGAGACGTTGTTCTCCTTGTCGGCGTCGATGAACACCAGATCGAAGACCTCGCCGCGCTGCTGCAGCGTCGGCAGCGATTCCAGCGCGGCACCGACCACGATCTCGACGCGCTCGCTCACCCCGGCCCGCTCCAGGTTGCGCCAGGCCACCTCGGCATGCGCGGGCTCGTATTCCAGGGTGACGACCGCACCGCCGGTTCCGACCGCCCGGGCCAGCGCGATCGTGCTGTAGCCGGCCAGGGTGCCGATCTCCAGCACGCGGCGCGCGCCGGCGATCCGCACCAGCAGCGACAGCAGCTTCGCGTGCTGAGCGGAGACCTCGATCGCGGGCATTCCGGCGGCGTCGCCGGCCTCCCTGGCCGCGCGCAGCGCATCGTCCTCACTGTGCAGGACGCGGGTGAACAGATCGTCGAGGGAACCCCAGTCGGGCGCGGTCACCATGTCACGGTACCCGCGGCGGCGCCCCGTGTTTGCAGCGCGCACCCTCGGGTAGTACGGGCAGCTGGCGAACAACAACCGTCAACCCGAGGAGGCATGATGGCCACCGGTGAAACCGGATTCGACGATGTGACATTCGATCTCATCTCGGTCCAGTACCACTCCCTCAAGGCCGGCCACGATTACGGACAGTACGTCCGTGATGCGCGCAACGCCGGCCAGGACGAGATCGCGTCGTTCTTCGAGCAGGTGATGTCCGAGGACTCGGACCGCGCCAGGCGCTGCCACGAGTTCCTCGCGAAGCTCCAGCACGCCTGACCGGTCAGCGAACGCCTTCCCTGGCGTACACGACGCGCAGCACGTGCGCGACCTCCGGGCCCATCACCGCCGCGGCCAGGTCGCAGAACGTGGCCACGAACGCGGGACCGTGCGGCGGCTCCGCGTCGCACAGGTGGTGGGCGATCTCGTGCAGCGCCACCAGTTCCCGCAGCGCCCACCCGCTGCGCCCCTCGGGCACCGCGATCGTCGCCCCGCCGTCGGTGCGCTCGTAGTGGGCGGCCGACGTCCCCTTCCGCGGACGCACCCGCAGCGGCGCCGCCGCCGGCCAGCGGTCCCGGACGGCTGGATGGGCCAGCACATCGTCGACGTAGCTCTGCACCGCCTCCGCCGACCCGAACCGGGCTTCCGGCGGCAGCGTCAGCTGGGTGCCGAAGAAGTCGACCACCGGGTTGGCCCGTTGCGCGGCCCGGTCGAACATCGTGCGCACGAATTGCTCTGCGGCGTAGACCTTTGCGCGTTGGACGTCGCGGGTCATCTCTCCAGCGCTGAGCGCGCCCCCGCCAGCTCGGCGTCGCCGCCGCGGTCACGTCCCGGACGAACCCCTCGTACTCCAGCACCCCGGCGAGCCCGTACTGGGCCCACAGATGCCCCGGCAGCGGCGCGCCGTCGGGGCCGACGAGCACGAATTCGATCTCA
>NZ_LMVQ01000382.1 GCF_001545925.1 Mycobacterium sp. NAZ190054
AGGCTCATGCACCGTCTGGGCCGCATCCCACCGATCGAATACGAGCAGGTCTACTACGCTACAAACACAGCCCACCCATCGGCTGCACACCAATAACCGAGTGTGTATCAAACCCGGGGCGCTTCACCCACCCAACTGGCAACCCCCACCCCAACACCACACCAACCCCGACCCCGACCCCGACGAACCCCCACCCTTCTGAGGGCTTGGGATTCACGCCTCGGAGGCGGCTTCCAGATCGGCGAGGGCCTCGCCGGTGAACACGGCCAGCCGTTGGAGATGCGGCAGGCGGTCCCGGCAGCCGACGAAGCCGAAGTTCACCGTGTCGGCGTAGCTCTGCAACGTGATGTTCAACGCCATGCCGTGGATCGGAATCGACACCGGGTAGGTCGCTTCGAGTCGAGACCCGTTGAAATACAACCGTTCCCGTGGTCCGGGAACGTTGGACACGCACAGGTTGAACGTGTACGGCCACGGCGGACTCACCCCGGTCAGCGCTCCGGCGATCTGTCCGCCGGCCGGGGCCAGCAGCGCCGCGCTGTAGGCGATGATCGCCGCCGACGACATGGACTGCAGCTGCGCCTTCGTCGCGCGCGTGGCCGCGGTGATCACCGACAGCCGTTCGAGCGGATCGTCGATGTCGGTGCCCATCGGCGCCAGCATCGCGCCCACCGCGTTGCCACCGCCCTCGTCGCCCTTCGGCCGCACATTGACGGGCAGGAACGCGATCAACGAACGCCCGGGCAGTTCGTCGATGTCGCGGAGGAACTTGCGCAGCCCTCCGCCGATGATCGCCAGCGCGACGTCGTTGATCGTCGAGTCGTGGTGCGCACTCAACTTCTTGAGCCGGTCGAAGTCGTACTGCTGGGTGGCGAACCGTCGGTTACGGCTGATCCGCGCGTTGAGGATGCTGTGCGGCGCCGACGCCGATCCGGAGATGTGTCGGTAGTCGCCGTCGCGTCGCAGCTGGGTGTTCACCAGGGCCGCGGTCAGGTCCAGCGCCGAACCCACACCGCCGGTCGCCGTGGAACCGATTCCGCCGAGCGTCCGCAACACCGTGGCCAGCGGGTTCGGCGACGGCGCGGCGTCCCCGGCGCGCCTGTTCCGCGTCGGTATCGGGATGTTGAAGAACATCCGGGCGTCCCGCGTCGCCGGGTCGTCGGACAGGCTCCGTCTCAGCATCCGCATGGCGCTGTAGCCGTCCAGCAGCGCGTGGTGGATCTTCATGTACAGCGCGAACCGGCCGCCCTCCAGGCCCTCGATGACGTGCAGCTCCCACGGCGGCCGGGTCAGGTCGAGGGGGTTGCTGTGCAACCGGGACACCAGGATGCCGAGCTCGCGTTCGTCACCCGGGCTGGGCAGCGCGGAGCGCCGGACGTGATAGTCGAAGTCGAAGTCCTCGTCGGTCACCCAGCTGTGCAGCGGGCTGAACTGGAGGCGCGGACTGGCCAGCTTGCGGTTCCACGGCGGCACCACCTCCTCGCCGCGCGCGTCGTCGATCAGACCGCGAAGGTAGTCGACCGACGCGTCCGCGGGCGGGGTGAACGGGAGCAGCCCGGCGACGTGCATCTTCGAACTCGACGTCTCGCCGTAGATGAACAGCAGGTCCTGCAGTCCCAGCCGAACACTCTTGGCGCCCACACGAGGCACGCTACGCGCGGCGGTCAGGTTCCACAGAAGGTTCGGAACGAGGCGCTGAACTCCTTCTGGCCGGGTTCGGCGTACCGCTCCAGCCCGGGCCGCTCATCGAACGGCGACCCGATCGCGGCGAGCAGACCGTGCAGTGGTTCCAGGTCCCCGCCGGTGGCCGCCCTCAGCGCTTCCTCGACGAGATGGTTGCGCGGGATGTAGACGGGATTGACGCGGTCCATCAGCTCCGGATCCGGCCCCAGCGCACGCCAGCGGGTCAGCCAGTCGTCGAACGCGGCGAGGTCGACGAACTCCCCGCGCACCGGCTCGGCGTCGCCGCGGGCCGCCGCCGCCAGCCGGCGGTAGAACGACGTGTGGTCGACCTGGCTCTGCTGCATCTGGGTCAGCAGCTGCTCGATCAGCGGATCGAGCTCCGGCGCCGAAGCTTCCGGCACCCCGAGCTTGGCCCGCATCCCGTCCGTCCACGCCGTCTCGTAGAGCTGCTGGAACGCGCCCAGCGACGCTTCGGCCATCGCGATCGCCTGTGTCGTGTCCTCGTCGAGCAGCGGCAGCAGCGCCTCGGCGAACCGCGCCAGGTTCCACAGCGCGACCGAGGGCTGGTTGCCGTACGCGTAGCGGCCCCAGCTGTCGATCGAGCTGTACACCGTCGCGGGATCGAAGGCCTCCATGAACGCGCACGGCCCGTAGTCGATGGTCTCGCCCGAGATCGTCATGTTGTCGGTGTTCATCACGCCGTGGATGAATCCGGCCAGCATCCACTGCGCGACCAACCGGGCCTGCACGGCGCTGACCGCCTCCAGCAGGGCGAGGTAGGGGCGCTCGGCGTCGGCCGCTGCGGGGTGGTGCCGTGCGCTCGCCGATGTTGACGAACAGGGAGTCGTCGTCGATGTTGAGCGGCTCCAGACCGGCGAGCCGGGTGGCCACCGGGATGTCCGGCACCTTCCGCGGCGGCTTACCCTCGACCACCTCGGCGA
>NZ_LMVQ01000383.1 GCF_001545925.1 Mycobacterium sp. NAZ190054
TGCCCGACGAGCGCCAGAGCCCGACTCCGATCGATGTCATCTCAGTTCCGCTGTCGGCGATCGCGTTCGCGGGCTTGGTGTTCGGGCTGTCGCTGATGGGAGGCCACGGCGCCCAGGGCCTGCCCGCCGAGGGGGTGTCCGGGCGGGAGTGCAACGTGCTGCACGCCGCGGCCGGCGGCGTGCCCGAGGAGATGATCAAGCGCTCCCGCGACTACGACGACGCGCAGTGGACCCAGCACCGGACCGCGCTGCAGCAGCGCGGGTTCCTCGACGGTGCCGGCGAGCTGACACAGACCGGACGGGACTTCAAGCAGCACATCGAGGACCGCACCGACACGCTGGCACTGTCCGCGCTCGACGCGCTCGACGACGCCGAGGTGGAGTCCCTGTTCCGCGCACTGACGCCGATCGCCCGCAAGGTGGTCGCTGCCGGCGACATCCCCGAGCTGACGCCGATGGGCCTGAGCCGGTCCGATCTCGACGACGACGGCGCGCATCTGGGGTGAGGGTCAGCGCGGCGCGTACATGATCAGGCCGACACCGGCCAGACATACCGCTGCGCCGACGAGATCCCACCGGTCGGGCCGGAATCCGTCGGCGACCATGCCCCAGATCAGCGATCCGGCGACGAAGACCCCGCCGTAGGCGGCCAGCACCCGGCCGAAGTTCGCGTCGGGCTGGAACGCCGCGACGAACCCGTAGGCCCCGAGGGCGATGATCCCGGCCCCCAGCCACAGCAGCCCGCGATGTTCCCGGACGCCCTGCCAGACCAGCCAGGCGCCGCCGACCGCCGACGAACTGGCTGCGCCGCCGGTGGCGTCACCGCCCTCTCCTCCGGTACCGGCCGGGCCACCCGCGCCTCCTGCGCCACCGGCACCGCCGGTGGCCGTGCCGTATTCGGAGTAGGCCCATCCGCCGTAGCCGCCGCTGCCACCGCTGCCGCCCCAAGCGCCACCGGCGCCGCCGGCACCGCCTGCGCCGCCAGTGGCGCTGTTCAGCTCGTTGACCCCGTCCTCCGGAGTCGGGTCGTCCAGGTCGTTGTCATTGAAGGTTCCGCCGCCGTTGCCGCCGTTACCACCATTGCCGAACAGGAGGCCGCCCTGACCTCCGTTGCCGCCGCTGAACGGACCGGAGACGAGAGTGCCGTCAGCCGCATACACGGCATCGCCGGCGTTGCCGCCGTTGCCCCCGTTACCGAACAGGAAGCCGCCTCGGCCGCCGGCACCGCCGGCACTCGCGGCGTAGAGGACTTCATCGGTCTCCTCGTCGATGACCTCGAAGCCATCGCCGCCGTTGCCGCCGTTGCCGCCCCAGAACCCGGCGTTGCCGCCCTTACCGCCGTGCAGACCGTAGCCGCCGTTGCCCCACAACAGACCGCCGTTGCCGCCGTTACAGGCGGCGCCTTCGCAACCCTCGACGGCGTTGACGCCGTTACCGATCAGCCAGCCGCCGTAGCCGAACATGGGGCGCCACACCGGATTGGCGCTGACCTGCCGCAGGGACTGGATTTCGTCATTCTTGCGGTCGCTGCCCCCGTTGAGCGACAGGAACAGGCTGTCCTCCATCAGCAGCAGTTCCTCTTCATCGGACACCAGTTGCACGTTGACGGTCTGCGGCGTTGATGCTTGCTCGCCAGACAGCATCAGCGTGCCGACGCCGGCCAGGGCCGCTCCGGCGATACCGGCTGTGATGAATGACGTGACCGGCAGAGTGTGCGCGCGCTTCGTTGCGTGCTTGGTCATGAATCCCCCCTTGCGATGTTCGCAATGTTGTTGAGTGGCGCATTCTCACGGCGAGCGGCGCACTTTCCCTCCCTCAACGTGAGGCGCAGTCGGACTGTACGACTTTGCTGAAAGTGGCGTCAATAGGTAATTGGAACCGGTTCTCCGGCCCAGGATTACCTATTTGAATTCAATAACTCGCCGTCGAAGCCACCAGGGTTCGACTTAACCGATATCTGCTGCTCGGAGTAGCTAACGAGCACATCTACTGCTTTCGTTCGCAAAATCAGCGTGACGCAACATCTTTGAGGACGAAATTAACTGACGGGGGCCTCGCCGGGTCGGGAATCGGCCGCGATCCCGGATTGCCCAGCTGTCGGCGCGGAGGCGAGGCCGCCCCACCGTGCGGATGCCCGCCGCCATTCTGTTCCAGTTTGCTGCACTGGCCAGACAGTTGCTGGATCGAAGAGGTCCTCGGATCGGCCCAATGCCTCGAACTTTCGCAGCGCAGAGCCCCGGAAAACGACTGCGGGCGCCGACTCCGAAGAGTCGACGCCCGCAGGCTCGTATCAGTTGGGGTCAGTCGTCGCCGTCGGTCGCGGTCCCGTCGTCGCCGTCGTCGGCACCGAAGCCGCCGTCGCCGCCGGTGCCTGCTGTCGCCCCACCGTCGTCGTCGGACACGGCGTCGCCACCGTCACCACCGTCGCCGCCGTCACCGCCAAGGCCGCCGGTACCACCCGAGCCGCCGTTGCCGCCGTAACCCGAGCCGTAGCTCCAGATCTCGCGGGTCTCCGGGAAGTGGGTGATGTACTTGGTGTCGTTGCACGGCCACGGCACGTCGGACTGACCGCCTTCCAGCGGCGCGCCGACCGA
>NZ_LMVQ01000384.1 GCF_001545925.1 Mycobacterium sp. NAZ190054
GTCACTTGGTAGGTAACTCACTGACCACTACGCGATGGCCCACCCCAAAGCCCTCAACGACACACCGGACACAGCCCAGCCCGGCCAGCCGCAGACCCGAAACCCCACCACCCCAGGGGACTTACCCCAGTGGGATGACGATCGTCGCGACGGCGATCCTCACGTAGTCGCTATTCGCGTAGCTCTCGCCGTCATTGTCCGGACGTGCCGCGAGCGCGACCCGTTCGGCGAATGCCGCCGGGGCGGCAACAGATGCAACGCCGGCATACGGCGCCGCGGCGGGAAGAGCGGTGGGCTGCTCAGTTGTCATAGTGGTCTCCGGGTCCATGGGTTCAGCGAGGTCGCACCCCCGTGTCGACCCGGGACTGCCCGCCGCTTCTTGCGAGTAGGCAGTCTTCACTGCGAGTGGATCACGTACGATGTCCGTTACGTAAAACGTAAGTAACCGACGTTTCAGTTACGCCACGCGGAGGCTGGCTCGTTATGAGTTACGCATTGCGTACTCGGATGGGCCTCACCGACCGTCGGAAGATCCCGCGAAACCCGTCAGCATCATCAGCGTGTCGGCCAGGTTGTCGATGGCCTTGCGCTGCGCCCGGTCGGACAGGTGCGCCGACCACAGCGGGGCCTGACTCATTGCGGCGTGCATGCACTGCAGGGCGGTGTCGACGTCGACGACGTGGAACTCCCCCGAGGCGACACCTTCTTCCAGGAGTCCACGGAACAGCCGGTCGTGACGGCGGCGCAGATCCTTGATCCGGTCATGCTGGGCGTCCGGCCATTCGCGCGGTTCGAGGAAGAGCCGCAAAGCGGCGGGATAGTCGCGGACCGCGATGGTGATGTGCCCGTGGATCAGTGCGCGCAGCCGTGTCGTTGGTGACCCCGGCGTGCGCTCCAGAAGGTCTTCCAGCCGGGTGGTCCACTCGTCGCCGAGGGTCTCGATCGCGGCCGTGACGAGCTCGTCCTTGCTCGAAAAGTAGTAGTACAGCGAGCTTTTCGTGACATCCAGCCGGTCGGCGACGTCCTCCAGGCTGACTCCGCCATAACCCCGCTCACCGAACAGCTCGGCGGCGGCCGTGAGAATCTCCCGGATCCGCCGTCCGCGTTTGCGCTGCACGCGGTCCGAGGCCTGCCGGACTTCCTCGACCGTGTTGGACGCCATCCCTGACCTCGTCTCTGCCTTTGCCTGACGCAACAGTACTAGTTCGACCCTGAATTCGTTTCTTGCCTCTAGAGTCGAATTTCGTCATATTGGTCGACATCGCAACAGAGTCCAGGAGGTGACCGTGAGCACACAGTCCTACGAAGACATCCGCTACGAGATCGACGGCCCGGCCGCGGTGATCACGATCGACCGGCCACACCGCTACAACGCGTTCCGTGCCCAGACGGTCGAGGAGATGATCAAGGCGTTCCGGGCGGCGTGGGCCGATCCGCAGGTGCGGGCGGTGATCCTGACCGGCGCCGGCGACAAGGCGTTCTGCACCGGCGGCGACGTCAAACAGCGCGCGGAGACCGGCGACTACGGCCCCTCCGAGAGCGGCATGTTCGAGATCGGCTACCTGCACAAACTGATCCGCGACATCCCCAAGCCGGTGATCGCAGCCGTGAACGGCGTCGCGGTCGGCGGTGGACACGTGCTGCACGTGCTGTGCGACGTCTCGATCGCCAGCGAGACCGCCCGGTTCGGCCAGGCCGGCCCCAAGGTGGGTTCCTTCGACGCCGGATTCGGCACCGCGTACCTGGCCCGGGTGGTCGGCGAGAAGAAGGCCCGCGAGATCTGGTTCTGGTGCCGCGTCTACGACGCCGAACAGGCCGAACGCATGGGACTGGTCAACGCCGTGGTCCCGGCGGGTGAGCTGATGAAGACCGCCAAGGCCTGGGCCGACGAGATCGCCGAGAAGAGCCCCACGGCCATCCGGTTCTGCAAGCAGTCGTTCAACGCCGACACCGACCACCAGGCGGGACTTTCCAACCTGGCGATGTCGGCGCTCGACCTGTTCACCGCGTCGCCGGAGGGACTGGAAGGCGCGAACGCGTTCGCCGAGAAGCGGCCGGCAGACTTCAACTCCTACGTGAACTGGCACTGACCATGCAGTTCACCTTCTCCGACGACGAAGAGGCCTATCGCCGGGAGCTGAACCGGTTCGCCCGCAAGGTACTCGCACCGCATTACCAGGCCGACGACAAGACGGCGAAGCTGCGTCCCGAACTGGTCGCCGACATGGCGGGCATGGGCCTGACCGGTCTGCGCATCCCCGAACGGTTCGGCGGTCAGGAAGCCAGCGCGGTGATCGCCGGGCTGGCAGCCGAGGAGGTCGCCTACGGCGACTTCAACGCCACCTATCTGATCATCGTCACCGCGCTGATCAGCGACATCCTCACCCGCAACGCCACCGAAGCGCAGCAGGCGGAGTGGCTGCCCGCGATCGCGTCCGGCGAGGTGGTGCCGGCCTTCTGCATCACCGAACCGCAGCACGGCACCGACGCGGCCGCGCTGGAGATGCGCGCCGAGCCGACCGCGGACGGCTGGCTGCTCACGGGTGAG
>NZ_LMVQ01000385.1 GCF_001545925.1 Mycobacterium sp. NAZ190054
TTCCCCAATGACGCCACCAGTTGCGCGTACTGGGTTAAATCCGCCCGCGCTCTACCGGTCAACCGGCCCGGTGCAACCGCATAGCCCCACGCTCGTTCTGCGGCGAGATGCTCTACCTCGGTTCGGAGCCGTTCGTGGTGCCGCACCCGGCGCAGATGCAGCCCACGGCCGTGCCCTACCCGTTCGTCCCACCGCCCGTCCCGGCCCAACCGGGACCACCCCGCTAGCAACCTCGACCGACGAAACACACAGAGAGGTAACCGATGTCAGTCAGTATCCGGCGAGACGCGACGCGTCTCGGGGTGTTCCTGGCTGTCTGCCTGCTCGGTGTGTTCGGCCTGTTCGCGGTGTTCGGCCAACTGCGGTTCGGTGAGAAGGCCCAGCAGTACCGCGCCGAGTTCGTGAACGTGACCGGGCTGGAGACCAACGACTTCGTCCGGATCGCCGGCGTCGAGGTCGGCAAGGTCAAGCACGTCGAGATCCAGCCGGACACCACGGCTCTGGTCGAGTTCACCGCCGACGACTCGGTGGTGCTCACCGAGGGCAGCCGCGCCGTCATCCGCTACGACGACCTGATCGGCGGCCGTTACCTCGCGCTCGAGGAGGGTGCCGGTGGCACCGCCACCCTGCCGCCCGGCGCTACGATCCCGCTGGCGCGGACCTCGCCGGCGCTCGACCTCGACGCGCTGATCGGCGGCTTCCGCCCACTGTTCCGGGCGCTGGACCCCGACCAGATCAACGCGCTCTCAGGGCAGTTGATCTCCGCGCTGCAGGGGCAGGGCGGAACCATCAACTCGTTCCTGGCGCAGACCGCGGCGCTGACGAGCACGCTGGCCGATCGGGACCAGCTGATCGGCGAGGTCATCGTGAACCTGAACACCGTGCTCGGCTCGCTGGGGGACCAGAGCGACCAGTTCGGCAAGGCCGTCGGCGCGCTCTCCGAACTCGTCGACGGGCTGGAATCACGCGGCCGGGAGATCAGCGACGGGTTGGCCTACACCAACGCCGCGGCGGGCAGCATCGCCGACCTGCTCTCCGAGGCGCGTCCGCCGCTGAAGAAGACGATCGACGAAACCGACCGCGCCGCAGGCATCGTCGTCGCCGACCACGAGTACTTCGACAACGTGATCAACACGCTGCCCGACGCGTACCAGGCGCTGGCGCGGCAGGGCATCTACGGTGACTTCTTCAGCTTCTATCTGTGCGACATCGTGCTCAAACTCAACGGCAAGGGCGGACAACCGGTGTACGTCAAGGTCGCCGGGCAGTCCAGCGGGAGGTGTGCGCCGCGATGAAGCCGTTCAGTGAACGCAACCAACTGGTCATCGGCGCCGTCGGGCTCGCCGCCACCGCGGCCGTCGTGGTCGGTGCGGTGAACTACGACAAGATCCCGTTCGTCGACCCGGGCCGCGAGTACACCGCGCACTTCGCCGAGGCGGGCGGACTGACCACCGATGCGGCCGTTCAGGTTTCGGGTTTCAAGGTGGGCCAGGTCAAGTCGATCGAACTGGACGGGCCGCAGGTGCTGGTCACCTTCACCGTCGACAAGGACATCCGCCTCGGCGACCGCACGGAGGCCGCGATCAAGACCAAGGGCCTGCTGGGCACCAAGATCCTGGAGGTCGTCGCCCGCGGCGACGGCCGGCAGGACGGCACCATCCCGCTGGACCGGACCACGTCGCCCTACCAACTTCCCGACGCCCTCGGCGACTTGTCGGCCACGATCAGCGGCCTGGACACCGACCAGCTCTCCGAGTCCCTGCGGGTGCTCTCGACGACCTTCGCCGACACGCCACCGCAGTTGAGGATCGCCGTCGAGGGGGTGGCACGGTTCTCCGACACCCTCAACCAGCGCGACGCGCAACTGCGGAGCCTGCTGGCGAACGCGAACAAAGCCACCACCGTGCTCGCCGAGCGCAGCGACCAGGTGGTCAGCCTGGTCTCCAACACCAACGCGCTGCTGGCCGAGCTGCAGAGCCAGAGCGCGGCGGTGGACCAGATCTCGGGCAACATCTCGGCGCTGAGCCGGCAGCTGCAGGGGTTCATCGGGGAGAACCGCGCCACCATGAAACCCGCGCTGGACAAGCTCAACGGTGTGCTCACGATCCTGGACAACCGCAAGGAGCGGCTGCAGAAATCGCTGAGCCTGCTCAACGACTACTCGATGTCGCTCGGTGAATCGGTGTCGTCTGGTCCGTTCTTCAAGACCTACGTGGCCAACCTGCTGCCCGGCCAGTTCCTGCAACCGTTCATCGACGTCGCGTTCTCCGATCTGGGGCTGGACCCGAACGTCCTGCTGCCGTCGCAACGCAGCGACCCGCAGGTCGGCCAGCCCGGCACCCCGGCGATGCCCGTGCCGTTCCCGCGGACCGGCCAGGGCGGCGAGCCGCGGATGACGATTCCCGATGCCATCACCGGTAATCCGGGGGACCAGGGCCGCGGACCGCCCAGGATCCCGCTGCCCGGGCCCTCCCGCTGGTACCCGTGCCGGGGACGATCGGGCGGGCAGCGGGGGGGGGGCGGGGGGGGAGGCCGGGGGG
>NZ_LMVQ01000386.1 GCF_001545925.1 Mycobacterium sp. NAZ190054
CCGCCACCGCCGGTGGTGCCCGTCGTCGCGTCGGCGACGGGTGCCTCCTCCTGGGTGCGGAAGGCCGGCCCCGGCGGCGGGGCCGGTGCGGGCACGATCTGCAGCGCCTGCAGGAACTCCGTCAGCGTCGGGACCGGGATCTCCACGGTGGTGTAGAACGTCGACGGTGTCGGCCAGCTGCCCATCGGGATCTCACCCGCGGCGGGCAGCCGCAGGAACGGCAACTTGATCGAGGTGCCGCCCGGCAGCTGCCGGGGCGTGGACGCCGGCGGCTTCTCGATCACCGGCGGGTCCCGGCGGGAACCGACGGTGCCCTCGTCGGGATCGGGTTCGGTGGTCCGGGTGGGATCGGTCTGTTCGGGTTCCTTGTCCGGCACGCTCTGGGTCGGACTGGGCTCGTCGGGCTCGCTCGACGTGCCGGTGTCGGCGCCGCCGTCGTCCTCGCCGTCGTCGCCGCCGGTGTCCGCTGATCCGCCGTCCGGGTCGTCCGAACTCTGGCTGGAACTGTCGGTGTCGCCGGGTTCCGCGGCCACCGGCACCGCGATCGCGCCGCCGAAGACGGCCGTCACGGTCAGCACGCCGGCAACCGCGAAGGTTCGCAGTACGGGCCCGACCATGGCGCCTCCATTTCCGGAGGATTACGTTGCTGTCACGGAGACGAATTCGTCTGCAATTCTCGCACACGGCACAAGGGGTCAGGCCCGGCCGCGGATGTTTGCCGCGGGCCCGCAGCCGGCACGATAGGGTGCCGTCGTGACGTCCGCCGGCCCGACCCGCGACCACGGTGACCCGGGTGATGCCCCCACCGTCCCGCCACCGCTGACCGAACCCGCCGGCGCCACCCGGCCGTCGGCGGCCGAGGAGGCCAGGACCATCGCCGCGTCGACGAACACCGGCACGCTGGCGACGCTGACCGCCGACGGCGACCCGTGGGCGTCCTTCGTCACCTACGGACTGCTCGACGGCGCGCCGGTGCTGTGTGTGTCCAACCTCGCCGAGCACGGCCGCAACCTGGCCGCCGATCCGCGCGCGAGCATCGCGATCACCGCGCCGACCACCGACGCCGATCCGCTGGCCAGTGCCCGGATCACGTTGGCCGGGCACGTCGAGGCGCCCGCGGGCGCCGAACGGGACGCCGCCCGCGACGCGCACCTGGACGCCGTCGCCGCCGCGAAGTACTACATCGACTACAGCGACTTCACGCTGTGGGTGCTCAGAGTGGACCGCGTGCGCTGGGTCGGCGGTTACGGCCGGATGGACTCGACGACCGGCCGGGAGTACACCGCGGCGCAACCGGATCCGGTGGCGCCCCGCGCCGCCGGGGCCATCGCCCACCTCAACGCCGACCACGCCGAATCGCTCCTCGCGATGGCCCGCAGGCTCGGCGGATATCCGGACGCGGACACGGCGACCTGCACGGGCGCTGACCGCTACGGCCTCGACCTGCGGCTGGGCACACCGCGCGGGATGGCCTACACCCGCATCGGCTACGCCCGCCCTATCGACGCCATCGACGAAATGCGTTCGGCCACCGTCGAGTTGGCCAAACGCGCCCGAGGAGACTGATACGATGCCGACGGAAAACGATCGCCCGCAGACCTGGCAGGCCGCGTTCGACCTGATCCGCACCCGCGGTCACGAACGGCGCGAGGAGCCGTTCAAGCTCGCCAGCGGTCAGCTCAGCCACGACTACATCGACGGCAAGTACGCCGTCGACACCGGTGAGCGGCTGACAATCGTGTCCCGGGCGGTCGCCGACCTGGCGGCCGCCAACGGCATCGAGTTCGACGCGGTCGGCGGGCTGACCATGGGGGCCGACCCGCTGGCGCACGGCGTCGCGATGGTCACCGGCAAGGCGTGGTTCTCGGTGCGCAAGGAACAGAAGAAGCGCGGCAGGGAGCAGTGGGTCGAAGGCACCCGCCTGGAGCCGGGCATGCGCGTACTGCTCGTCGACGACGTGATCAGCACCGGCGGTTCGACCGAGCTGGCGCTGGAACGCATCGCGCCGCTCGGGGTCGTCGTCACCGGCGTGATCCCGATGGTCGACCGCGGCGACGTCGCGGCGAAGCGCTTCGCCAGGCACAACGTGCCGTTCCACGCGCTGGTCACCTACCGCGACCTCGGGATCGAGCCCGTCGCCGACGTCTAGGGACGGCGTCTGAGCACCGGCCCCACCCGTCACACACATCCACGTTCGGCAGGCCGCCACTCGCACTTTCCCTGCAGAAAGCGGATTCCTGGTGCGCGAGGGACCCGCGAGGAACCCGCGGCCCCCGTCAGGGACGGGTGACGAGCACTCCCCCGGGCTCGATGCCGACGGTCACCGGGTCACCGGGCGCGAACGCCCGCGCCGCCGAACTGGCCATCTGAGCGCTGACCGACGCGCCGTCGGGCAGCGCGATGTGGACCCGCGAGACGGCCCCGAGGAACGACACCGAGGTGACGGCCGCGGTGCCGGCCGGGTCGGCGGTGACGGTCACCGCTTCCGGCCGCACCATC
>NZ_LMVQ01000387.1 GCF_001545925.1 Mycobacterium sp. NAZ190054
CCCAGTCCTGCTGCGTTGCGGCGGGTGTTGCGGCGGGCGCGTGATGGGGTGGCGTTGAATGTGGATGAGGCTGCGGTCGCGATGAGTGCGCGTGGTGACGATCTGATCGATTTGTGTGCCTCGGCGGCGCGGGTGCGTGATGCGGGTTTGGAAGCGGCTGGTCGTCGCGGTCCTTCGGGCCGGTTGCCGGTCAGTTATTCGCCCAAGGTGTTCATTCCGGTCACTCATTTGTGCCGCGATAGGTGTCACTACTGCACGTTCGTCACTGTGCCCGGCCGGTTGCGGGCCGAGGGCAAGGGCATGTTCATGGAGCCCGACGAGATCGTGGAGGTGGCCCGTCGCGGCGCCGGAATGGGCTGTAAGGAGGCGTTGTTCACTCTCGGTGATCGGCCCGAGGCGCGGTGGGAGGACGCCCGGCAGTGGCTCGATGAGCGTGGCTACGATTCGACGCTGGATTATGTGCGGGCGATGGCGATCCGGGTGTTGGAGGAGACCGGGTTGTTGCCGCATTTGAATCCGGGGGTGATGTCGTGGTCGGAGTTGTCGCGTTTGAAGCCGGTGGCCCCGTCGATGGGGATGATGTTGGAGACGACCTCGCGGCGGTTGTTCCAGACCAAGGGGTTGGCGCATTACGGGTCACCGGATAAGGATCCGGTGGTGCGGTTGCGCACTCTTGATGATGCGGGCCGGCTGTCGATTCCGTTCACCACCGGGTTGTTGGTGGGGATCGGGGAGACGCTGACCGAGCGGGCCGAGACGGTGCATGCGATCCGGCGTTCGCACAAGGAGTTCGGGCATGTCCAGGAAGTGATCGTGCAGAACTTCCGGGCCAAGGACCACACCGCGATGGCCTCGGCGCCGGATGCCGGGTTGGAGGATTTCCTGGCCACGATCGCGGTGACGCGGCTGGTGATGGGGCCCAGGGTGCGTATCCAGGCCCCGCCGAACCTGGTGTCGCGCCAGGAGTGCCTGGCCTTGCTCGGCGCCGGGGTGGATGACTGGGGTGGGGTGTCGCCGTTGACTCCGGATCATGTCAACCCGGAACGGCCCTGGCCGGCGTTGGAGGAGTTGGCCGCGGTGACCGCGCAGGCCGGGTTCGATCTGGTGGCGCGGTTGACCGCCCAACCGCAGTACGTGCAGGCCGGCGCGGCGTGGATCGATCCGCGGGTGATGGGTCATGTGGCGGCGCTGGCCGACCCGGAGACCGGGTATGCGCGCGAGGTCAATCCGGTGGGGCGGCCGTGGCAGGAGCCTGACGAGGCCCTCGAATCGTTGGGCCGGGTCGATCTGCACACCGCGATCGATGCGGAGGGCCGGCGCACCGACACCCGCAGTGATGTGGGGTCGGCGTTCGGGGATTGGGAGTCGATCCGGGCCAAGGTGGAGGAGTTGTCGGCGCGGGCGCCCGAGCGTATCGACACCGATGTGCTGGCCGCGTTGCGTGCCGCTGAGCGGGATCCGGCCGGCTGCTCCGATGACGAGTATCTGGCGTTGGCCACCGCCGACGGGCCGGCGTTGGAGGCGGTGACCGCGCTGGCCGATGCGTTGCGCCGTGACACCGTCGGTGAGGACGTCACGTTCGTGGTGAACCGCAACATCAACTTCACCAACATCTGCTACACCGGGTGCCGGTTCTGCGCGTTCGCCCAACGCAAGGGCGATGCCGATGCCTACTCGCTGTCGGTGGCCGAGGTCGCCGACCGGGCGTGGGAGGCCCATGTGGCCGGGGCCACCGAGGTGTGCATGCAGGGCGGTATCGACCCCGAGCTTCCGGTGACCGGGTATGCCGATCTGGTGCGGGCGGTCAAGGCGCGGGTACCGGCGATGCATGTGCACGCGTTCTCCCCGATGGAGATCGCCAACGGCGTGACCCGCTCGGGCACCTCGATCCGGGACTGGTTGACCGCGCTGCGCGAAGCCGGGCTGGACACCATCCCCGGCACCGCCGCGGAAATCCTCGACGACGAGGTGCGCTGGGTGCTGACCAAGGGCAAACTGCCCACCTCGCTGTGGATCGAGATCGTCACCACCGCCCACCAGGTCGGGCTGCGGTCGTCCTCGACGATGATGTACGGCCACGTCGACACCCCGCGGCACTGGGTCGCCCATCTCAACGTGCTGCGCGACATCCAGGACCGCACCGGCGGGTTCACCGAATTCGTGCCGCTACCGTTCGTGCACCAGTCCAGCCCGCTCTACCTGGCCGGCGGAGCCCGGCCCGGCCCCACCCACCGCGACAACCGCGCCGTGCACGCCCTGGCCCGGATCATGCTGCACGGCCGAATCCCCAGCATCCAGACCAGCTGGGTCAAACTCGGCGTCGAACGCACCCAGATCATGCTGCGCGGCGGCGCCAACGACCTCGGCGGCACCCTGATGGAAGAAACCATCTCCCGCATGGCCGGCTCCGAAAACGGCTCCGCCAAAACCGTCGCCGAACTCGTCGCCATCGCCGAAGGCATCGGCCGACCCGCACGCCAACGCACCACCGACTACACC
>NZ_LMVQ01000388.1 GCF_001545925.1 Mycobacterium sp. NAZ190054
CGACGCCGCGCGCCGGCATCCCTCGCTGCTGGCCGACCCGAGCGGGCGCGCGTCGGCCGATCAGATCGCCGCCGTGGTTCGCGACATCGATCAGCGCCGCGGTTCGGCCCCGGGGGCGGCCCCGGTGGAGGCCGAGCCCAACGAACTCGCGCGGCACATCTCCGCGGTCGCCGATTTCATCCGCAAGCGGATGACCGGTGACTACACCGTCGATGAGTTCGGCTTCGATCCGCACCTCAACAACGCAATCTTTCTTCCTTTGCTGAGGGTGTTCTTCAACTCGTGGTTCCGGGTCGAGGTGAGCGGTGTCGAGAACCTGCCGGAGACGGGTGCGGCGCTCGTGGTGGCCAACCACGCGGGCGTGCTGCCGTTCGACGGTCTGATGACCCAGGTGGCCGTCCGCGACAAGCATCCCGCGCATCGGGACCTGCGGCTGCTCGCCGCCGACCTCGTGTTCGACCTGCCGATGGTCGGGGAGGCCGCCCGCAAGGCGGGCCACACCATGGCGTGTGCGGACGACGCGCACCGGCTGCTGGCCGCCGGGGAGCTGACCGCGGTGTTCCCCGAGGGCTACAAGGGCCTCGGCAAGCACTTCAAGGATCGCTACAAGCTGCAGCGGTTCGGCCGCGGCGGCTTCGTCTCCGCCGCGCTGCGCACCAAGGCGCCGATCGTGCCGTGCTCCATCGTGGGGTCCGAAGAGATCTACCCGATGTTGGCTGACGTGAAGTTGATGGCGCGGCTGCTCGGGCTGCCCTACTTCCCGGTGACGCCACTGTTCCCGCTGGCCGGCCCGCTGGGCGTGGTTCCGCTGCCCTCGAAGTGGTACATCCAGTTCGGCGAGCCGATCGACACCGCCGACTACGACGAGTCCGCGGCCGAGGACCCGATGGTCACCTTCGACCTGACCGACCAGGTGCGCGAGACCATCCAGCAGACGCTGTATCAGCTGCTGGCCAACCGGCGGAACACCTTCTTCGGCTGAGCGCCCGCTCAGTCCTCTTTCGGGCTTTGCCCGGCAACGAACTTGGCGAGCGCCGCCGAGTCCCGCTTCGACGCGATCTGGGCGGTCAGCTCGTCGGCCTCGGTGTCCGACTCGGCCTCGCCCATCACCGTGATGATGCTGGTGATCACCGGGTTCCCGTCGTCGTCGGTGACCTCACCGCGGATCTCGGTGAGGACCGCGCCGTGGGACTCGGTGACCGAGTCGAGGTAGGAGTCGAACCACAGCTTGTCGCCGGCCAGGATCGGCCGGTGGAAGATCAGCTTCTGGTCGCGGTGCAGCACCCGCTCCATGTTGATGGGGAGGTCGAACTGGTTGAAGATCTCCTGCTGCACGCGCCGGCCGGCCACCGCGAGGAAGGTCAGCGACGCGATCAACGTGTCGTATCCGCACTCCCGGGCGGCCTCTTCGGTGTGATGCGCCGGGTGGTCGTCCTTGACGGCGTGGGCGAACTCGCGGATCTTCTCGCGGTCGACCTGGAAGTAGTCGGGATACCGGTAGTGGGTTCCGATGATCTCTTCTGCGATAGCCATGCGCGTCTTTTCCGTTCTGCCGTCAGCGGGCGCGAGCCTACCTGGCCTCACGGCGGGACACCGCCGCCGCCAGCGCGCCGCCGATGGCGCCCAGCGCCAGCGCCGACGGGACGCCGATCCGCGCGGCCTTGCGGGCGGTGCGGAAATCGCGGATCTCCCAGCCCCGTTCCCGGGCCAGATCGCGCAGGTCGGCGTCCGGGTTGATGGCCACCGCGGTGCCCACCAGCGACAGCATCGGCACGTCGTTGAAGCTGTCCGAATAGGCGGTGCAGCGGCGCAGGTTCAGGCCTTCCCGGATGGCCAGCGAGCGCACGGCGTGCGCCTTGCCGGTGCCGTGCAGGATGTCGCCGACCAGCCTGCCGGTGAACACCCCGTCGATCGACTCGGCGACGGTGCCCAGCGCGCCGGTCAGGCCCAGCCGCCGCGCGATGGTGTCGGCCAACTCGTAGGGCGTGGCGGTCACCAGCCACACCTGCTGGCCGGCGTCGAGGTGCATCTGCGCCAGCGCGCGGGTGCCCGGCCAGATCTTGTCGGCGATGATCTCGTCGTAGATCTCCTCGCCGAGCGCGACCAGCTCGGCCGTCGAACGTCCCTCGATGAAGGCCAGCGCCTTGCGCCGGCCCGCGGCGACGTCGTCGCTGTTCTCCCGGCCGGTCAGCTGGAACTTCGCCTGGGCCAACGCGAAGCGGGCCAGATCCTGGTAGGTGAAGTACTCGCGGGCGGCCAGGCCGCGGGCGAAGTGCACCAGCGAGGACCCGTGCACCAGCGTGTTGTCGACGTCGAAGAACGCGGCCGCGGTCAGATCCGGCAGCACCCACACCTCGTCGCCGTCGTTGACGGCGAAGGGACGCAGATCGACGTGGCGGGGCGCCAGCGTGTCGCCGATCTGGGTGGGCACGGTGGACAGCTGCATGACGGGTTGGGCGATCCA
>NZ_LMVQ01000389.1 GCF_001545925.1 Mycobacterium sp. NAZ190054
CAGTGCGATCATGCCGTCGAAGCGCGCCGTCAACCCTTGGGGCCGAACATGTTCGGCGAGGAACGCGACGAGCTGCTCCGGGGTCAATGACGAGTACTCCCGCACCCCCACCTCGTTCGCGCGCACCCGGCGCTCCGCCGCCCGGCGAGGAGGAGGTCCCGCTGGCGACCCGCATCCAGGACGAGAAGCGGCTGCGGCAGAGCACGGAGCAGGCCATCCAGATCCTGGCCCTGCAGTTCCAGGCCACCCGTTGCGGACAGGACGATGTGCTGGCCGGCAACGACGACCCGAACCTGCCGCTGGTGACCTGCTCGCAGGACGGCACCGAGGTCTACCTGCTGGACAAGTCGATCATCAACGGCGAGCAGATCGCCAACGCGACGTCCGGGCTGAACCAGCAGGCCGGCGAGTTCGTCGTCGACGTGGAGTTCAAGGACGACGCCGCCAAGGTGTGGGCGGACTTCACCGCCGCCAACATCGGGACACAGACCGCGTTCGTGCTCGACTCGCAGGTGGTCAGCGCCCCGGTCATCCAGGAGGCCATTCCGGGCGGCCGCACCCAGATCACCGGCCAGTTCACCCAGGACACCGCCCGTGAACTCGCCAACGTGCTCAAGTACGGCTCGCTCCCGCTGTCCTTCGAGTCCTCGGAGGCCGAGACGGTCTCGGCGACCCTCGGCCTGACCTCGTTGCGGGCCGGTCTCATCGCCGGCGCGGTGGGGCTCGCGGCGGTGCTGCTGTACTCGCTGCTCTACTACCGGGCGCTCGGCCTGCTGATCACGCTGTCGTTGACCGCGTCGGGCGCGATGGTGTTCGCGATCCTGGTGCTGCTCGGCAGATGGATCAACTACACCCTCGACCTGGCCGGTATCGCCGGTCTGATCATCGGTATCGGTATGACGGCCGACTCGTTCGTGGTGTTCTTCGAACGCATCAAGGACGAGATCCGGGAAGGCCGCTCGTTCCGGTCGGCGGTGCCGCGAGGCTGGGCCAGGGCGCGCAAGACGATCGTCTCCGGTAACGCCGTGACGTTGCTGGCCGCCGCGGTGCTGTACTTCCTGGCCGTCGGCCAGGTGAAGGGATTCGCTTTCACGCTGGGGCTCACCACGATCCTGGACGTCGTCATCGTGTTCCTGGTGACCTGGCCGCTGGTGTACATGGCGTCCAAGTCCTCGCTGTGGGCCAAGCCGTCGCTCAACGGCTTGGGCGCCGTCCAGCAGATCGCACGCGAACGCCGAGCGGCCGCGAACGCCGCAGGACGGGGATAGACGATGGCGACACGACACCGCACAGACACCGACGAATCCGGCGCGGTCGAGGCCGCGGATCTGGAGTCCGCCGCGGCCGGGGCGCCCAAGCACGGCTTCTTCGTCCGGCTGTACACCGGCACCGGCGCGTTCGAGGTCATCGGCAGGCGCAAGCTCTGGTACACGGTCAGCGGCCTGATCGTCCTCGTCGCGGTCGGCGCGATCCTGTTGCGCGGGTTCACGTTCGGTATCGACTTCGAGGGCGGCACCAAGGTGTCGTTCCCCCGTAGCGACGAGGCGGCGACCGCCTCGCAGGTGGAGACCGTCTTCACCGACACCATCGGCACGCCGCCGGAATCGGTCGTGATCGTCGGCGCCGGCGATTCGGCGACGTTCCAGATCCGGTCGGAGACACTGGACAACGACGAGATCGTGGAGCTGCGCACCGCGCTGTTCGACGCCTTCCAGCCGCACGGGCCGGACGGTCAGCCCAGCGAACTGGCCGTCAGCGACTCGGCGGTGTCGGAGACCTGGGGCGGCCAGATCACCCAGAAGGCGCTGATCGCGCTGGTGGTCTTCCTCGTGCTGGCGGCCATCTACATCACGGTGCGCTACGAGCGGTACATGGCCATCGCGGCGTTGGCGACGCTGGTGTTCGACCTCGTGGTGACCGCCGGTGTGTACGCGCTCGTCGGGTTCGAGGTCACTCCCGCGACGGTGATCGGCCTGCTGACGATCCTCGGCTTCTCGCTGTACGACACGGTGATCGTGTTCGACAAGGTGGAGGAGAACACCGAGGGCTTCGAGCACACCACCCGCCGGACCTTCGCCGAGCGCGCCAACCTGGCGGTCAACCAGACGTTCATGCGCTCGATCAACACCAGTTTGATCTCGGTGCTGCCGATCGTCGCGCTGATGGTGATCGCGGTCTGGCTGCTCGGCGTCGGCACCCTCATGGACCTGGCGCTGGTACAGCTGGTCGGCGTGATCGTGGGCACCTACTCGTCGATCTACTTCGCCACCCCGCTGCTGGTGAGCCTGCGGGAACGCACCGACCTGGTCAGAAAGCACACGCGCCGGGTGCTCAACCGCCGCCATCGAACTACAGGACGCCGGCCCCTTGCTATGCGCAGGCGTCACCGTCTTTGCGCCGTTCATCCGGTACGACATCAAACCCACCGACCACGTCGCGATCGTCGGGATCGGCGGACTCGGGCAT
>NZ_LMVQ01000390.1 GCF_001545925.1 Mycobacterium sp. NAZ190054
TCTATGGTACTCACTGATGCTCCTTCATTACGAGGTCGGCGGTGGTCAGTGGGGGCAGTTGCTCGGAGCGTTTCTGCCCGGTGGCGTCGTACATCACGGCTTCGGAGGTGATGCCGTCGCGCGGGTGGCTCAACGGCCGGCCCGGTGGCCGGGTGGGCGCGATCGCGCTGGTCGCCACCGGTGTGGCCGCCGCCTATATGGACGTCATCGCCGTCACGGCGATCTACGACTGGGTGTCCGCAGCGGCCGGGCTGGCGGTGGCCTCGGTGATCGCCGGAGGGGGGCTGGCTCTGGCCCGGCGCTGGGATTCTCAGCATCTGGGGTTGCTGGTGCTGGTGCCCCTCATCGGCCTGGCGCCGGTCGTCACCGACGGGATCTCGCTGCTGCTGGTCGGATTCATGCTCGTGTTGGCGGCGGCGTCCCTACCGGTGCAACTGGGCAAGGACTGGATCTGGCTGCACGTGGCACGCACCGCGGCGGCGGTCCTGCCGTTGCTGGTGGCGCTGACGGCCGGCCATTTCGCTGCCCGGCACGACCTCTGGCTGGCCGGTGCGTGCGGTATCGCCGCCGTCGTCGCACTGCTCGCCGCGTTGATCCTGTTGCCCGGGACCGCGAATCGCGCCGCGATGGCACTGCTGACCGCGGCCGGGGTGCTGCCCGTGCTGTGTGTGGGTCTGGTGGTGGACCGCGTCGTCGCGGCGTTGATGGCCGCGGCACTGGCCGCGGCTCTGCTGGCGATCGTGCTGCTCGGCGACCGGCTGCCCGGGGTGCCGGGTGTGGCGCGGCACGTGTTCTCGGCGACGTCGGCGGTCGCCGCGCTGATCGCCGTGACCGCCGCGTTCGACGGCAAGATCGCCGGGCCGCTGCTGCTGGCGATGGCCGTGGTGGTGGCGTTGACCGGACGCCGTGATGCCGTCGCGCGGTGGGTGGCGATCGGTTTCACGGTCGTCGGCGGCTGCGCGCACCTGAGTTACTCGCCGCCGGACGTGCTGGTCGAGCCGACCCGGATCAGCACTGCCGCAGGCGTTTCCACGCTGGTGTCCAGCATCCTGCTGGCGGCCGCCGCGATCGCCGTCGTGTGGGCGTGGGATCGCACCGAGAGCGTCCTCTGGGCGGGCGCCGCGGCGGTGGTCGTGTACGCGGTCACGTCGTTCACGGTGACCGCCGGGATGCTGATCTCCGGTGGTGACGGGGGCTTCTTCGGCGGACACATGGCCGCGACCATCTGCTGGATCGCGATGGCGGCAGCGGTGTTCGCCTATGCCGCCCGCCTGCCGCGTGAGGGCCGCTCCGTGCCGATCAGTGGCGGACTGGGTCTGGTGGCTGCGGCGATGGCCAAGCTCTTCCTGTTTGACCTGGGCACGCTGGGCGGCATCTTCCGGGTCGCGGTGTTCATCGTCGTCGGCCTGATCCTGCTCGGGATGGGCGCGGGTTACGCGCGGCTGCTGGACAAACAGGACCGGCAGACAGTGACGAAGGACACGTGCTAATCTGGACTCAGTCCAGAAAAGGAGATGTTGTCATGGGCATGAGCATCACGAAGAACGCACGTAAGACCGAAGCCGAGGTCCCGAACTTCCAAGCCTCACCGGAACTGAGCAACGCGCTTCAGCGGGTGTTGGTCGACCTGATCGAACTGCACCTGCAGGGCAAGCAGGCGCATTGGAACGTCGTCGGCACCAACTTCCGCGACCTGCATCTGCAACTCGACGAGGTCGTCGACTTCGCCCGCGAGGCCAGCGACACCGTGGCCGAGCGGATGCGCGCACTGGACGCGATTCCGGACGGTCGGTCGGACACCGTGGCGGCGACGACGTCACTGCCGGAGTTCCCGGCTTACGAACACAGCACGGGTGAAGTCGTCGACCTGATCACGGGCCGCGTCTACGCAGCGGTGGACACCCTCCGGACGGTGCATGACACCGTCGACGCCGAGGACCCGAGCACGGCCGACATCCTGCACCAGCTGATCGAGGGGCTGGAGAAGCTCGCCTGGCTGCTCAAGTCGGAGAACCGGAAGGTGTGACCGCCCCGGCCCGATGCCCGATCAGATACCAGGTGTGCATCGGGCCTTTGCCCTTGACCTCGACAAGGCCCCGCTCTTCGAGCACAAAGGCGTGGCGAAGCCGGTCATGGACGTTGTCGGGGACCTGGATTCGGCCCTCGACGTCGGTGGTCTCCATCCGGGACGCGACGTTGACCGCATCACCCCAGACGTCGTAGAAGAACTTCTTGGCCCCGACCACGCCGGCGACGACGGGCCCGGAAGCCATGCCGATGCGCAGCGGGACGTCGCGCCCCTGCGGGTCTTTCAGATCGGCCACCGCTTCGGCCATGTCGAGGGCGAGGCGGGCCAGCGCTTCGAGGTGGTCGGGGCGGGGGATCGGAACCCCGCTCACCACCATGTACGAGTCACCGCTGGTCTTGACCTTCTCCAAGCCGTGCCGGTCGACGAGCCCGTCCAGGTCGGTGTAGAGCCGGTCCAGGAAGCGCACGAGGTCGCCCGGAGCGGTGTCGCTGGCGCGTTTGGTGTAGCCGGCGATGTCGGCGAACAGGACCGACGCGTCGTCGTACTTGTCGGCGATGACCGTCCGGGTCGGTTCTTTTAGCCGGTCGGCGATGGTCTCGGGCAGGATGTTGGCCAACAACTGTTCCGAGCGCTCGTACTCGGCCTCCATGGCGGCCTCGGCCCGCTCGATCTCGCGCAGCGTGTACCAGATCGTCGCCACGATCATCACGGCCGAAGCCGCCACCGAGCTGACGAAGCCGACGGTCAGCGTCCAGGACGGACCCAGCCCCCGGTCGTGCGGCACGGTCAGCTCCAGCGCGATGGTGATCGCTACACCGACGGCGGCGGTGGCCGAGGCCAGGGCGATGCGTTCGATGCCGAGCACCAGGACCACCAGCGCGGATGCGACGAGAAAGTAGAACTGCAGTCCGGACCCCGTCCCGATGGTGAAGCAGATGAAGCCCACCGAGGTGTAGGCGAAGACCACGAACGTCAACGGGGCGACGAGCTCACCGAGCGGGCACAGTCGGGGGATGGCGAGAAACACTGCGCCGCAACAGATGTTGACCGCGCCCAGCCACCACAGCGATCCGCCGAGGGTCAGCTGGAAGATGCCGAAGCCGACCGACACGGCCGCCGCGATCCAGCTGGCGATCATCAGCACCCGCAGCCGTCGCGCCACCCGCTCGTCACGGTGCCGGCTGGGTGACCAGGAGTGGCGGCCCAGCGTCACCTCGGGCACGCAGACCGGCCGCAGGTTCAGCACGAGCACAGGCTATCGCCGAAACGTCGGCCGGCCTGCACGAATGGCGCGATCCCCGGATGCCTGCGCGCGACGTCGGGCGCCGGTAGCCTCACCGCCATGAAACGTCTCGTGGTGCTGTTCCTCGCCCTCGGTGCGCTCGTTGCCGCCCCTCCGGCAAACGCCAACGACCAGGCCTATCTCGACGAGCTCACCCGGCTCGGGCTGCCGCCCAAGTCACCGGACGGGGCGATCAACGCCGCCAACGTGACATGTGCCGGGCTCGACACCGGGATCTCGTTCTTCGAGGCGGTGTACCACACGGGAATCGGCGGGAACCTGACCACGCAACAGGCCGGCGACGTCGTCTCGACGGTGATCCGCTTCAAGTGCCCCCAGTACCTGGGCCTGATCCCGCCGCAGTGACGCCTGGTCTTTCGTGGTGCCCTCGGTGAGATTCGAACTCACACTGTACGGGTTTTGAATCCGTTTCCTCTGCCAGTTGGGATACGAGGGCGCGCGGCCTACCACCATAGAGGATGGCCCCGCGCTCGCTCATCCGGCCTGTGCCGTTCACAATGTTCTGCATGTCATCTGCTCCCGCGTCGCCATCCGACGCCGCCGCCACGCCGCGCCGAGTCCTCGTCGCCGAGGACGAGGCGCTCATCCGGCTCGACCTGGCGGAAATGCTGCGCGAGGAGGGCTACGAGATCGTCGGTGAGGCCGGCGACGGTCAGGAGGCCGTCGAACTGGCCGAGGCGCTCCGCCCCGATCTGGTGATCATGGACGTCAAGATGCCGCGGCGCGACGGCATCGACGCCGCCTCGGAGATCGCCAGCAAGCGCATCGCGCCGATCGTGATCCTGACCGCGTTCAGTCAGCGTGAGCTGGTGGAGCGAGCCCGCGATGCCGGTGCGATGGCCTACCTGGTCAAGCCGTTCAACATCACCGACCTCATTCCCGCCATCGAGGTGGCGGTCAGCCGGTTCAGTGAGATCGCCGAGCTGGAGAAGGAGGTCGCCAACCTCTCGGACCGGCTGGAGACCCGGAAGCTCGTCGAGCGTGCGAAGGGTTTGCTGCAAACGAAGCAGGGGATGACAGAACCCGAAGCGTTCAAGTGGATCCAGCGCGCCGCCATGGACCGGCGCACCACCATGAAGCGGGTGGCCGAGGTGGTCCTGGAGACGCTGGATCCGCCCGCCGACGCGCCGTCGTAGCGCGTCAGACGGCGGCTCGCCGGTTAAGTCTGCGTTTCTCCAGCTCACTTTTGACCAATTTTCCCGGCCGATCGACACGACGCGTTTTCCAACATCACGCACCGCGGCGATGGGTTGGTTATGGTCGTCGGCGAAGCATCGCCGCCGTGTCGTTTCGGTTTCTCAACGGTCGGCCGACGGTGTCGAGCAGAACACTGAACCGGAGGTGATACGTGCGCGGTCGCGTGACACGCAAGGCTTTTGCTGTCGGTAGCGCGGGTCTGGTTGTGCTGGCCATGGCCGGCTGCAATCAGAGCACGCCCGAAGAAGAGGCGTCGCAGACGAATCTCAGGATCGTCGAGAAGGTGCAGATCGACGAGAACGGCGCCGAGGTCGCGGCGTCGGAGGGCGCTGCGCCGGCGGATCCGGCCGGTGACGGGAATGCGACCTGCCCGCCGGTGTCCATCGCCATGGCCGGGGCCCTCAACGGTCCCGACGCGGCCCTGGGCATCAACATCAAAAACGGTGTGCAGCTGGCGGTCGACAAGCACAACGCCGCCAACCCGGGCTGCCAGGTGCAGCTCATCCCGTTCGACACCGAAGGCGACCCGCAGAAGGCCACCGGTATCGCCCCGCAGATCGTCAACGACCAGTACACGATCGGTCTCGTCGGTCCGGCGTTCTCCGGCGAGACCAAGGCCACCGGCGGCGTCTTCGACCAGGCCGGGCTGGTCGCGGTCTCCGCGTCGGCGACCAACGTCGACCTGTCGAAGAACGGCTGGCGGACCTTCTTCCGCGGGTTGGCCAATGACGGCGTGCAGGGGCCGTCGGTCGCCAACTACCTGAAGAACACGCTGGGCCATCAGAAGATCTGCGTCGTCGACGACAGCACCGACTACGGCCTCGGCCTGGCGCAGGCGGTTCGCGAGACCCTCGGCCCGGTCGCCGACTCGGCGTGCAACATCTCGGTCAAGAAGGGCGACAAGGACTTCTCCGCGGTGGTCACCCAGATCAACGGCGCCGCACCGGACTCGGTGTTCTTCAGCGGCTATTACGCCGAGGCGGCCCCCCTGGTGCAGCAGCTCCGCGACGGTGGCTTCGAGGGCGTCTTCGCCAGCGCCGACGGCACCAAGGACCCGGAGTTCGTCAAGCAGGCCGGCGAGTCGGCCCAGGGTGCGGTGCTGGCGTGCCCGTGCGGGCCGGCCACCGGATCCTTCGCCGAGGAGTACACCGAGAAGTTCAACCAGGAGCCGGGCACCTACAGCGCCGAGGGCTACGACGTGGGCACGATCCTGCTCAAGGGCATCGACTCGGGTGCGATCACCCGGCCGGCGCTGCTCGATTTCGTGCGCAACTACCAGGGCCAGGGCGTGGCCCGTGAATACCAGTGGACGCCAGAGGGTGAGCTCACCACCACCCTCATCTGGATCTACGACGTCCAGTAACGGCTGAGGCGAAGCGCGTTCGAGGCACCTGACTCGGGCGCGCTTCGTCGTTGTCGCACAAGAGCTTCGACGATCTGCGAGGAGCCCACCGCCGGATGAACCTGGCCGCAAACATCAACTTCAACGTCGGGGCGCTGGTAGACGGCTTCTGGCAGTTGACGATCGACGGCCTGTCGTGGGGAGCGATCTACGCACTGGTCGCTGTCGGCTACACCCTCGTGTTCGGTGTGCTCCGCCTGATCAACTTCGCCCACTCCGAGATCTTCATGCTCGGCATGTTCGGCGCGTACTTCGCGCTGGACGTCATCCTGGGCTTCACGCCCAGTGGCAACGCCTACAACCGGGGCGTCGCGCTGACGATTCTCTACCTGGGCTTCGCGATGCTGTTCGCGATGCTGGTGTCCGGCAGCGCGGCGGTGGGCCTGGAGTTCGTCGCCTACCGCCCGTTGCGCAAGCGCAATGCGCGAGCGTTGACGTTCCTGATCACCGCCATCGGAATGTCGTTCGTGCTGCAGCAGTTCGTGCTCTTCATCCTGCCCAAGCTGATACCGGGCTATGGCGGACCGAACGCCCAGCAACCCATCGTGCTGGTGCAGCCGAAGACCCAGTTCGAGTTCTTCGGGGTTCCTGTCTCGAACGTCACCATCGTCATCATCGTGTCGGCGCTGGTGCTGGCGGTGCTCACCGACACCGCGATCAACCGCACCAAGTTCGGCCGCGGGATCCGCGCCGTCGCGCAGGATCCGACGACGGCCACCCTGATGGGCGTGTCGCGCGAGCGCATCATCATGACGACGTTCCTCATCGGCGGCCTGCTCGCCGGCGCCGCGGCGCTGCTCTACACGCTGAAGGTCCCGCAGGGCATCATCTACTCGGGCGGATTCCTGTTGGGTATCAAGGCGTTCTCGGCGGCGGTGCTCGGCGGCATCGGCAACCTGCGGGGTGCACTGCTGGGCGGTCTGCTGCTCGGGGTGATGGAGAACTACGGGCAGGCCGTGTTCGGCACCCAGTGGCGTGACGTCGTCGCGTTCGTGCTGCTGGTGCTGGTGCTGCTGGTCCGCCCGACGGGCATACTCGGTGAGAGCCTCGGGAAGGCGCGCGTATGACGCGAGTGATGGACTGGTGGGACGGCCTGACCCGGCCGCAGAAGTGGGTGTTCGGGATCGTTCTGTTCGCCGGGATCGCGCTGTCCCCGCTCTTCACCCCGGCCTTCCTCGACACGCCCGGTATCAGCTTCGGCGGCACCATGGCCCAGTTCGCGATGGTCGCGATCATCGCGATCGGGCTGAACGTCGTCGTCGGCCAGGCCGGGCTGCTGGACCTCGGCTACGTCGGGTTCTACGCCGTGGGCGCCTACACGGTGGCGCTGCTGACCAGCCCCGAGAGCCCGTGGAACCAGATGAGCCCGAAGGGCATCCTGACCACCCCGTGGGCGTGGCTGGCCTGCGTACCGCTGGCCATGGCTGTCACCGCGCTGAGCGGGTTGATCCTGGGTACCCCGACCCTGCGGCTGCGCGGCGACTACCTGGCCATCGTGACGCTCGGTTTCGGCGAGATCATCCGGTTGATGGCCGACAATCTCGCCGACGTCACCAACGGGCCGCGCGGACTCAACGAGGTCGCGTTCCCGCATTTCCGTGAGGACGCGCAGCACCCTGAAGGGGTGTTCTCGGTGGCGAATTCCAGCGGCGACGCGAACTACGGCACGTGGTGGTTCTGGCTGGGCCTGATCCTGATCGTGGGCATCCTGTTGCTCGTCGGGAACCTGGAACGCAGCCGGGTCGGACGGGCGTGGATCGCCGTCCGTGAGGACGAGGACGCCGCGGAGGTGATGGGCGTCAACGCCTTCAAGTTCAAGCTGTGGGCGTTCACCATCGGTGCGGCGATCGGCGGGCTCTCCGGTGCGCTGTACGCCGGTCAGGTGCAGTATGTGGCGCCGCCGACGTTCAACATCATCAACTCCATGCTGTTCCTGTGCGCGGTGGTGCTGGGCGGGCAGGGCAACAAACTGGGGGTGATCCTCGGCGCGTTCGTCATCGTGTACCTGCCCAACCGCCTTCTCGGCGTGCACTTCCTGGGTATCGACATGGGCAATCTGAAGTATCTGTTCTTCGGGCTGGCGCTGGTGGTGCTGATGATCTTCCGGCCGCAGGGTCTTTTCCCGGCCCGCCAGCATCTGCTCACCTACGCCAGGGCCGCCCGCAAACTGCTGCGTACCCAGCCGACCGATACGGAGCCGGTCAAATGACCACGCCCGACGAAGAGGTGTTCGAGGAGAACATCGCCGAGATCGCCAGTGTGCACCGCGAGATCCAGGCTGACGAAGGCGAAGTTCTGCTGCAGACTACGGATCTGACCGTGAAGTTCGGCGGGCTGACAGCGCTGGACGCCGTCACGTTCAACATCCGGCGCGGGGAGATCCTCGGCCTGATCGGCCCCAACGGCGCCGGAAAGACCACCTGCTTCAACGCGATCACCGGTGTGTACCGGCCCACCTCAGGGTCGGTGGCGTTCGACGGCTCGACGATCGGGCGGATCAAACGCCACCAGATCACCCGGCTCGGGATCGCCCGCACCTTCCAGAACATCCGGTTGTTCGGCGAGATGACCGCGCTGGAGAACGTCATGGTCGGCACCGACGCCCGGCACCGCACGTCGGTGCCCGGCGCGTTGATCCGTTCCTCCCGGCACCGCCGCGAGGAACGCTCGGCGATCGAACGATCGGCCGCGCTGCTGCACTTCGTGGGCATCGCCCACCGCGGCGAGGAGAAGGCCAAGAACCTGTCCTACGGCGACCAGCGCAGGCTGGAGATCGCGCGGGCGCTGGCCACCGAACCCAAGCTGCTCTGCCTCGATGAGCCGGCCGCCGGCTTCAATCCGAGTGAGAAGTCCGCGCTGATCGACCTGATCCGCAAGATCCGCGACGACGGCTACACCGTGTTGCTGATCGAACACGACATGCGGCTGGTGATGGGCGTGACCGACCGCATCGTGGTGCTGGAGTTCGGCCGCAAGATCGCCGACGGCTTGCCGGCCGAGATCCGCGAGGACCCGAAGGTCATCGCCGCCTACCTGGGAGTGCCAGACGATGAACTCGCCTGAAAACACTGCGGCCCAACCCGATCCCCGCCCGGTACTGCTCGAGGTGCGCGACGTCGTCGTGCACTACGGCCGGATCAAGGCGCTGCACTCGGTGTCGCTGACGGTGCACGAGGGTGAATTGGTCACCCTGCTCGGTTCCAACGGCGCGGGCAAGACCACGATGATGCGCGCGATCTCCGGTCTGCTTCCGCTGACCTCCGGCTCGGTGTGGTTCGACGGCAGGGACATCAGCAAGGTCAGGGCACACAAGCGGGTGGCCGACGGATTGATCCAGGCCCCGGAGGGTCGCGGCGTCTTTCCGGGCATGACGATCATCGAGAACCTCGAGATGGGTTGTTACGGACGTAAGTTCGCGTCCAAAGCCGAACACGACGAGCGGCTCGACTGGGTACTCGAGACGTTCCCCCGCCTCGCCGAGCGCAGAAGCCAGGTGGGTGGCACCCTCTCGGGCGGCGAGCAGCAGATGCTGGCGATCGGGCGGTCCTTGATGGCGCGGCCGAAGGTCCTGCTGCTCGACGAGCCGTCGATGGGCCTGGCGCCGATGGTGATCTCGCAGATCTTCAAGATCATCGCCGAGATCAACGCCGCCGGTACGACGGTGCTGCTGGTCGAGCAGAACGCCCAGCAGGCACTGAGTCGCTCGCACCGCGCGTACATCTTGGAGACCGGGGAGGTCACCCGGACCGGCGACGCCCGGGAGTTGTTGGCGGACAAGAGCATCCGCGCCGCCTATCTGGGAGTCGCCTGACCTCTCATCTCCCCGACGCGCGAGGGTGCGTGTCTGCGGGCGACATGCCGAGGGAATTCCCTGATCTCACGCACGCTCGCGGCGGTGTCACCCGATGCGGAACCGCTTGAGGCGTGACGTCGCGCCGGAGGTCAGCTCGACGCGGCTGCGAGGCACGTCGAAGTGCTCGGCGAGAACGCGGACGACAGCGGCGTTGGCCTTGCCCTCGACTGCGCGCTCGCGGACGTAGACGGTCAGCACGCCGTCGGGTCCGGTTTCCACCAGCGGGCCCTTGCTGCTGCCGGGTTTGACCCGCACCGAGATCACCTCAGCCATGGGTCATTCTCGAGTGTCGGCTGCAGACTCGCACACTGGCGGTGCTGGGGTGTGGTTACCGGGCGACGATGACCGACGAGCCGTGGCCGAAGAGGCCTTGGTTGGCGGTGATGCCGACGGTGGCGCCTTCGACCTGGCGTCCGGTGGCCTGGCCTTTGAGCTGCCAGGTCAGTTCACAGACCTGGGCGATGGCCTGGGCCGGGATCGCTTCGCCGAAGCAGGCCAACCCACCGGAGGCGTTGACCGGGATGCGGCCGCCGACGGTGGTCGCTCCGCTGCGGAGCAGATGCTCGGCCTCGCCCTTGGCGCACAGGCCGAGGTGCTCGTACCAGTCGAGTTCCAGCGCGGTGGACAGGTCGTAGACCTCGGCCAGCGACAGGTCCTCGGGGCCTATGCCGGCTTCGGCATAGGCGGCGTCGAGGATCTGGTCTTTGAACACCCGCTCGGGCCCGGGGACCACGGCGGTGGAGTCGGTGGCGATGTCGGGAAGCTCGGGCAGGTGCTGCGGGTATTGCGGGGACTGCAGGCTGATCGCGCGCACCGAGGGGACTCCCTCGACCGAACCCAGGTGCTTCTCGGCGAACGACTTGCTCGCGACGATCACCGCGGCTGCGCCGTCGGAGGTGGCGCAGATGTCGAGCAGCCGCAACGGATCCGACACCACCGGGGAGGCCAGCACATCGTCGACGGTGGCGGCCTTGCGGTAACGGGCGTTGGGGTTGTCCAAGCCGTGGCGGGCGTTCTTGACCTTCACGTTCGCGAAGTCTTCGAGGGTGGCCCCGTAAAGGTCCATCCGCCGGCGGGCCAGCATCGCGAAGTACACAGTGTTGGTGGCGCCGATGAGATGGAAACGCTGCCAGTCGGGATCGTTCTTGCGCTCGCCGCCGACGGGGGCGAAGAAACCTTTGGGGGTGGTGTCGGCGCCGATGACCAGCGCGACGTCGCACAGGCCGGCCAGGATGTGGGCGCGGGCGCTCTGCAGGGCCTGGGAGCCGGAGGCGCACGCGGCGTAGCTGGAGGTGATCGGGATGCCGTTCCAGCCCAGCTTCTGGGCGAACGTCGCGCCGGCGACGAAGCCGGGGTAGCCGTTGCGGATGGTGTCGGCGCCGGCGACGAGTTGGATCTGGCGCCAGTCCAGGCCGGCTTCGGCCAGGGCGGCGCGGGCAGCGACGACGCCGTATTCGGTGAAGTCGCGTCCCCATTTGCCCCACGGGTGCATACCGGCACCGAGGATGTAGACCGGGTCAGGACTCATGAGGCGATCCTCCAGGCGTGGACGATGCGCTCGACGCCGTCATCGTCGACATACAGCGGCATGGTGGTCAGTTCCATCTCCATGCCGACCTTGAGGTCGGCGGCCAGGGTGCCCTCGACGACCTTGCCGAGCACGATCAGCCCTTCGGCGGCGAGTTCGACCGCGGCCACGGCGAACGGCTCGAACGGATCCGGCGACGGGTAGGGAGGTGGTGGGGCGTACCGGTTTTCGGTGTAGCTCCACAACCGGCCGCGCCGCGACAGCGGCACCTGGGCCAGGTCGTCGCCGTCACAGCCCGGGTTGGGGCAGTTGTTGGCCCGGGGCGGGAACACGTAGGTCCCGCACTGGTGACACTTACCGCCGATCAGATACGGATCGCCCGACCCGTCCGTGGCGAACCACCCGTCGATCGCTGGCTGCGTGGAAGCTGACACGCGGTCAGCGTACCGAGTTCGGGGCGCAAAGTTGAAACGTGTTCCAGTTTTGTTCCGGTGAGCGGTCAGTGCCGGGCGGTCTGGAGCAGGATTGCGAGAAGCTCGTCGGGACAGTCGCGCATCAGGTTGTGCTTGCCGTCGAGTTCACTGCAGATCCAGGTGGGGTCGTCGCGCACCCGGTCGTAGGACGGCTGCAACGGCGACTGTCCGGGCCAGTCCCGCGCGTAGAGGAACACCCGGCGGCGGAATCGGCTGAGGTCACCGTCCAGACGCAGCGGTTGCAGAACGGTCGCCAGCGGATGCGACGTCGCCCGCGGGTCGAAGAACGGCAACGGCGGAACACCGAACCCGCTGTCGTCCACCTCCACGTACCAGGCGCGTTCCTCGTCGTTGACCAGGTCCCAGCAGGCTTCGCCGTCACGGGGCACGACCGCGTCGACGAACACCAACGAATCCACCCGGTCGGGAACACGGTCGGCGACACCGGTGATCACCATGCCGCCGTAGCTGTGCCCGACCAGGATCAGCTCCGCATCACCGGCGGCGGCGTCGTTGTCGATCGCCGCGAGCACGTCGGTGAGGTGGGTTTCGAGGTTGACCGCACCCGGCATCAGGTGAGACCGCTCCGCGACACCGGTCAGCGTGATCGCCAGCACGTGGTGGCCCTGCGCGCGCAGCGACGCCGCGAGACCGTCGAAACACCAAGCGCCGTGGCACATCCCCGGAACCAACACGTATGTGCTCACGCCGTCCACGCTGCCCGCATCCGACCTATAAGTCCAATAGATTGTTGTTGCTGAATCTGTAATCAGCGCTTATGGAGCTTCGCCAGCTGGAGTATCTGATCGCGGTGGTCGAGGAAGGCAGCTTCACCGGGGCGGCCCAGCGCGAACACGTGGCGCAGCCAGCCGTCAGCGCGCAGATCCGCCGGTTGGAACGCCTGGTCGGCCAGCCCCTGCTGCTCCGCACCAGCCGGGAGGTGCGACTGACCCAGGTCGGTGCGGCGTTGCTGCCTCACGCGCGGGCGGCGCTGGCCGCGGTCCGGGCCGCTCAGGCGGCGGTCGACGACGTCGCCGACCTGGTGCGCGGCACCGTCGCCGTCGGCACGGTGACCCTGCACCCGGTCGACGTGGCACGCCTGATCGCCGACTTCCACGCCGAGCATCCCGGCGTCGAGATCACGCTCAGCACTGACAACTCCGATGTGTTGCTGGCCAAGCTGCACGACGGCAGGCTCGATGCCGCCGTCGTGTCGATCGGCGTCGACGAGGATCCGCCGGGGCTCGATTACCAGGTGATCACCGACGAACCGCTGGCTGCGGCGGTGACCCCTGAGCACCCGCTGGGGCACCGGAAAACCGTGACGCTGCAACAGCTTTGCAACTACCCGCTGATCTCACTGCCGCCCGGGGCGGGCCTGCGGACACGACTCGACCAGGCGTGCGCCGCCGCCGGCCTGCGTCCCCGGATCGCGTTCGAGGCCACCAGCCCGCTGGAGCTGGTGCAGCTGGCCCGCCACGGCCTCGGCGTCGCGATCCTGCCGCAGTCGATGGCACGCGGCAACGGACTGCACGCGCTGCGGTTGACCCCGCGGCTGCGCGGCAGGCTGGTGTGGGCCTGGCGCGCCGACACGGCCGGTCCCGCGGCGCGGCTGCTGAACGAGCGGGCCCGCGCCATGATTGCGGCGACGGGCGCACCGGCTGTCACACCGCTTGCCTAGAGTGATGTCCGTGAGCCCTGCCAAGACTGCATCGGAGACCAAAGCCGGTAAACCCGAGGCCGGCGCCAAGCCCACCCTGATGCTGCTGGACGGCAACTCCCTGGCCTTCCGGGCGTTCTACGCGCTGCCCGCCGAGAACTTCAAGACCCAGGGCGGGCTGACCACCAATGCGGTCTACGGGTTCACCGCCATGCTGATCAACCTGCTGCGCGACGAGCAGCCCAGCCACATCGCCGCGGCGTTCGACGTGTCCCGGCAGACGTTCCGGCTGGACAAATATCCGGAGTACAAGGCAGGCCGGTCGGCCACGCCCGACGAGTTCCGGGGGCAGATCGACATCACCAAGGAGGTGCTCGGCGCTCTGGGGATCACCGTGCTGGCCGAGCCCGGTTTCGAGGCCGACGACGTCATCGCGACCCTGGCCACGCAGGCGCAGAACGAGGGCTACCGGGTGCTGGTGGTCACGGGCGACCGTGACTCGCTGCAACTGGTCAGCGACGACGTCACCGTGCTGTACCCGCGCAAGGGCGTCAGCGAGCTGACCCGGTTCACCCCCGAGGCGGTGCTGGAGAAGTACGGGCTGACACCCGCGCAGTATCCCGACTTCGCCGCGCTGCGCGGCGATCCGAGTGACAACCTGCCGGGCATCCCCGGGGTGGGGGAGAAGACCGCGACGAAGTGGATCGCCGAGTACGGATCACTACAGGCGCTGGTGGACAACGTCGACAAGGTCAAGGGCAAGGTCGGCGACGCGCTGCGGGCCCACCTGTCCAGTGTGGTGCTCAACCGGGAGCTCACCGATCTGGTCAAGGACGTGCCGCTGGCGCAGACGCCAGACACGCTGCGCATGCAGCCGTGGGACCGCGACCAGATCCATCGCCTGTTCGACGACCTCGAGTTCCGCGTGCTGCGCGACCGCCTGTTCGACACGCTGGCGTCGGCCGACCCTGAGGTGGAGGACGGGTTCGACGTCCGCGGCGAAGCGCTGGAAGCGGGAACGCTGGCCGGCTGGCTCGCCGAGCACAGCCACGGCCAACGGTTCGGACTCGCCGTCGTCGGGAATCACCTCGCCTACGACAGCGACGCCACCGCGCTGGCGATCGTCGCCTCCGACGGCGACGGCCGCTACATCGACACCACCCGCCTGGATCCCGAGGACGAGAAGACGCTGTCGTCCTGGCTGGCCGATCCGGGCGTTCCGAAGGCGCTGCACGAGGCCAAGCTCGCGATGCACGACCTGCAGGGCCGGGGCTGGACGCTCGCCGGTGTCACGTCGGACACCGCGCTGGCCGCCTATTTGGTGCGGCCCGGTCAGCGCAGCTTCACACTCGACGACCTCTCGCTGAGGTATCTGAAACGCGAACTGCGCGCGGACAACCCTGAGCAGCAACAGCTTTCGTTGCTCGATGACAGTGAGGGCGTCGACGACCAAGCCGTGCAGACCTTGCTGCTGCGTGCCAGCGCGGTCACCGATCTCGCCGACGCCCTCGACGAGGAACTCGCCCGCATCGACTCCTCGGCGCTGCTCGGCAGCATGGAGCTGCCGGTGCAGCGGGTGCTGGCCGAATTGGAGACCGTCGGGATCGCGATCGACCTGCCGATGCTCTCGGAACTGCAGAGCGAGTTCGCCGGCCAGATCCGTGACGCGGCCGAGGCCGCCTACGCGGTCATCGGAAAGCAGATCAACCTCGGCTCGCCGAAGCAGCTGCAGGTCGTGCTGTTCGACGAGCTGGAGATGCCGAAGACCAAGCGCACCAAGACCGGCTATACCACCGACGCCGACGCGCTGCAGTCGCTGTTCGACAAGACCGGGCACCCGTTCCTTCAGCATCTGCTCGCCCACCGGGACGCGACGCGCCTGAAGGTCACCGTCGACGGGCTGCTCAACGCGGTCGCGTCCGACGGCCGGATCCACACCACGTTCAACCAGACCATCGCGGCCACCGGCCGGTTGTCGTCGACCGAGCCGAACCTGCAGAACATCCCGATCCGCACCGAGGCGGGCCGACGGATCCGCGACGCGTTCGTGGTCGGAGGTGGCCCTCCGGGCTCCGGCGGCGGCCCGGCTTTCGCCGAGTTGATGACGGCCGACTACAGCCAGATCGAGATGCGGATCATGGCCCACCTGTCCCAGGACGAGGGTCTGATCGAGGCGTTCAACACCGGCGAGGATCTGCACTCGTTCGTCGCGTCCCGGGCGTTCTCGGTGCCGATCGAGGAAGTCACCGCAGAGCTGCGGCGCCGGGTCAAGGCCATGTCCTACGGCCTGGCCTACGGGCTGAGCGCCTACGGGCTCTCGCAACAGCTCAAGATCTCCACCGAAGAGGCCAAGGAGCAGATGGAGCAGTACTTCGCCAGGTTCGGCGGGGTGCGCGACTACCTCCGCGACGTGGTCGACCAGGCCCGCAAGGACGGCTACACGTCGACGGTGTTCGGTCGTCGGCGTTATCTGCCCGAGCTCGACTCCAGCAACCGGCAGGTGCGCGAGGCCGCCGAACGTGCCGCGCTCAACGCGCCCATCCAGGGCAGTGCCGCCGACATCATCAAGGTCGCGATGATCAACGTCGACCAGGCCATCAAGGATGCCGGCCTGTCTTCGCGGATGCTGCTCCAGGTCCACGACGAGCTGCTGTTCGAGGTCGCCGACGGCGAGCGCGACCAGCTGGACGCGCTCGTGCGGGAACACATGGGCGCGGCGTATCCGCTCGACGTGCCGCTGGAGGTGTCGGTCGGCTACGGCCGCAGCTGGGATGCGGCCGCGCACTAGTCCGACGTCCAACGCCGCGGGTCGCCCGCTGAGACCTTTCGCCGCATTATGTAGGGTTACATACATATGCGGCGAAAGGACCATCCGTGCCCACACACCCGTTCGATGACGCGATCTCCCTCGAACCCACCGAATCCAAGGGTGTGCTGCGCGGACACACCAGTCCTGAGTGGGCGAACATGGTCGGCCCGTTCGGCGGGGTGACTGCGGCCACCCTGTTGCGGGCCGTCCAGCTGCAGCCCGACCGCGCCGGTGACCCCGTGGCACTGACGGTGAACTTCACCGCGCCCGTCCTCGACGGTGCGTTCGACGTCGCCACCCAGGCGGTCCGCACCAACCGCACCAATCAGCACTGGCAGGTCGCGTTGTCACAGGAGGGGTCGATCAGGACCACCGCCACCGCGGTGTTCGGCCTTCGCCGCGACACCTGGTCGGACACCGAACGACCGCGGCCCTCGGTGCCTGCCCCCGACGACATCCCGTCGACCGGGCTGCCCGCGACGGTGGTGTGGGCCGGCAACTACGACATGCGGTACGTCGACGGCGCCATCCCCGCGCCTGACACCGGCCCGGCGCGGTCGTCGACCACCACCCTGTGGGTACGGGACCGGCAGGGGCGTGCGGTGGACTTCCCGGCCCTGACCGCGCTCAGCGACATCTTCTACCCGCGCGTGTTCCTGCGCCGCGGCGTGCCGTCAGCGGCCGGCACCATCTCGCTGACGACCTATTTCCACGTCGACGGCGATGAACTCGCGGCAGCCGCGGGCGATTTCGTACTCTGCCGGGCCACCGCGAACCGGTTCTCGCGCGGTTACTTCGACCAGTCGGCCGAAATCTGGAGCCGGTCGGGTGACCTGCTGGTCACGACCCACCAGATCGTCTACTTCAAGGACTGATACGACGACTGCCGTGAGCGGCGCGAGCCGACGTTCACACGCGGGGGGAGTGGTATCCGCCCATCCGCTGCAGCGCGGGTGCGGCCGCCCGTGCCGCGTAAACCGCGTAGGTCTCCTCGTTGAGCAGCGCCAGCACCCGCTGATCACCGAAACCGCGGTCGATGCGATCACGCACGAAGGCCAGCTCGACCACCTGATGGGCGAAACGCCTGACCGAGGCGCCGGCTTCCTTGCCGCCGAACCGGGTCGCCTCGGCGACCGCCTGCTTGCGGGTCGGCAGCGATCCCAGCCACGTCGCCTCGTTCGGCGTGATCACCCCGGCGGCCACCATGCCGGGCAGTTTCTCGGCGACGACGCGCTGTTCCCGGCGCCGACTGTTGACCGCGAGCGCGATCGCCAGCCCGAAGACCGGCATCATCCAGAACGCGTAGGTCCCGAAGTAGGCGCCGACGCCCAGCAGCGACGAGCCGTTCCACATCGCGTGCAACGCCACCGCTCCCACATACCCGAGCAGGATGCAACCCGCCTTCGCCGGCCCGGAGCGCTGGCGCAGCGCGAACCAGACGCCCAACGCGAACAACGTGGTGAACAGCGAGTGCGCGAACGGCCCCATCACCAGCCGCAACGCCGCGGTGACCAGCGAGTCCGCCAGCGACTCACCGTTGGCGATGTAGAGGATGTCCTCCAGCCAGGCGAAGCCGGCGCCGACCAGACCCGCGTACACCAGGCAGTCGGTCAGCGAGTTCATCTCGCTGCGACGCACACCGGTCATCATCACCAGCAGAAACAATCCCTTGGCCGCCTCCTCGGTCACCGGTGCGCCGATGACCAGAGTGAAAGGGCTGATGCCGGTTGCCGCCGGGTCGACCGACGGGTTGAGCCAGGCGTCGAGGAAGATCTGCAGGATCGCGGAGATGACCACCGCCACCGACGTGCCCCAGATGAACGCGAAGAGCAGCAGCCGCGGCGGCTCCGGCTCCCAGCGGTCCAGCCACAGATAGGCCAGCACGACCACGGCCATGGCGAGGCTGGACAGCACGAATCCGATCGCGGTGCCCACGGGATTGGCCAGGGTGAGCAGGATGACGATCAGCCCCGCCAGCGTGCCCAGCGCGATGAGCAGGCCCAACGGTGCCCCGACCGAGCGGACGCGACGCGCGAACGGCGCTCCGTGATGTGGGATTCGCTGCGGCCCCCCGAGGCCACCGGTGTACGACACGACAGCAGGGTAGCGGTTGGGGGAGGCGGGTTTGTCCTGCATGGACCCAGTCGAGTAGCCTCGACGTGTACCTGTGTGTGCGATTCGCGGGTACACCCAACAAAACACCATCTGTCCCTACGATTAAACCTGTCCGGAGCAACCCACCACATGCCAAGTCCCTCCGTCACCTCGCCGCAAGTAGCCGTCAACGACATCGGCTCGAGCGAGGACTTTCTCGCCGCCATCGACAAGACCATCAAATACTTCAACGATGGCGACATCGTCGAGGGAACCATCGTCAAGGTTGACCGTGACGAAGTCCTGCTCGACATCGGTTACAAGACTGAAGGCGTCATCCCTTCCCGTGAGCTGTCCATCAAGCACGACGTCGACCCCAATGAGGTTGTGTCCGTCGGCGACGAGGTCGAAGCTCTGGTCCTCACCAAGGAGGACAAGGAAGGCCGCCTGATCCTGTCCAAGAAGCGCGCTCAGTACGAGCGCGCCTGGGGCACCATCGAAGAGCTCAAGGAGAAGGACGAGGCCGTCAAGGGCACCGTCATCGAGGTCGTCAAGGGCGGCCTGATCCTGGACATCGGCCTGCGCGGCTTCCTGCCCGCGTCGCTGGTCGAGATGCGTCGCGTCCGCGATCTGCAGCCGTACATCGGCAAGGAGATCGAGGCCAAGATCATCGAGCTCGACAAGAACCGCAACAACGTGGTGCTCTCGCGCCGCGCATGGCTGGAGCAGACCCAGTCCGAGGTGCGCAGCGAGTTCCTCAACCAGCTCACCAAGGGCGCCATCCGCAAGGGTGTCGTGTCCTCGATCGTCAACTTCGGCGCGTTCGTCGATCTCGGCGGCGTCGACGGCCTGGTGCACGTCTCCGAGCTGTCCTGGAAGCACATCGACCACCCGTCCGAGGTCGTCCAGGTCGGCGACGAGGTCACCGTCGAGGTGCTCGACGTCGACATGGATCGCGAGCGGGTTTCGTTGTCGCTCAAGGCGACTCAGGAAGATCCGTGGCGTCACTTCGCCCGCACCCACGCGATCGGTCAGATCGTGCCGGGCAAGGTCACCAAGCTGGTGCCGTTCGGTGCGTTCGTCCGCGTCGAGGAGGGCATCGAGGGCCTGGTGCACATCTCCGAGCTGTCCGAGCGCCACGTCGAGGTCCCGGACCAGGTGGTCCAGGTCGGCGACGACGCGATGGTCAAGGTCATCGACATCGACCTGGAGCGCCGCCGGATCTCGCTGAGCCTCAAGCAGGCCAACGAGGACTACTCCGACGAGTTCGAGGCCTGGAAGTACGGCATGGCCGACAGCTACGACGACCAGGGCAACTACATCTTCCCCGAGGGCTTCGACGCCGAGACCAACGAATGGCTCGAAGGTTTCGAGAAGCAGCGTGACGAGTGGGAGGCCCGGTACGCCGAGGCCGAGCGCCGCCACAAGATGCACACCGCGCAGATGGAGAAGTTCGCCGCGGCCGAGGAAGCGGCGGCCGCCGAGTCCTCGCGTCCGTCCAACGGATCCTCGCGGTCCGAGGAGTCGGCGGGCGGGTCGCTGGCCAGCGACGCCCAGCTCGCCGCGCTGCGGGAGAAGCTCGCGGGCAACGCCTGACAGAAAGCCCGATCGGAGGCCCCGGCTCACTGGAGCCGGGGCCTTCGTCGGTCCCGGGCAACAAGTGCACATATCGCTTTTTGACAATGATTTTCATTAAGCGGTTGGATCGCTGTCGTGATGACAACTCGACTGCTCGCTGTCCTGTCCGTGGCGCTTGTCGGTGCCGGCTGCGCCGCACCGGAAGGTGCCCCGCCCGCCGGCCCGACCGCGAACCCCTCGGTCCCGCCGGCGCCGACCGAACAGGGCTCGGCGACGCCTCGACTGGCGCTCAGCTACGACGGTGGGCTTCTGGTCCTCGACGCCGCGACCCTGAACCAGGTCGCCGACATCCCGCGCGACGGCTTCGTCCGACTCAACGCCGCGGGCAACGGACGCCACGTCCTGGTCTCCGAGGGCGGCGGGTTCACCGTGCTGGACATGGGAACGTGGACCGACGCCCACGGCGACCACGGTCACCACTACACCACCGAGCCGGTGCTGACCGACGTGCGGTTCGGCGGTGACGAGCCCGGACACGTCGTCGCGCACGACGAGCTGCTCACCCTGTTCAGCGACGGGACCGGGGCCGTCGACGTGGTCGATCCGCACGCGCTGCTCGACGGAGACGGCGACGCCCGGACGGTCGTCACGACGACGCCTCACCACGGCGTCGCGGTCGCCCGCGAAGACGGCACGGTGGTGCTGAGTGTCGGTGACGACGAACGTCGCACCGGGCTGGCGATCCTCGACGCAGCCGGACGAGAGATCGCGTCCAACGATCAGTGCCCCGGGTTGCACGGGGAGGCCGCGGCCGCCGACGGGATCTTGACGTTCGGATGCGAGGACGGGCTACTGATCGTGCGCGGCAACGACATCCGGAAGATCGCCAGCCCGGACCCGTACGGCCGCATCGGAAATCAGGCAGGCAGCACGTCCTCCACGGTGGTGCTCGGTGACTATAAGACCGAACCCGACGCCGACATCGAACGGCCGCAACGGTTCACGCTGACCGACACGGCGACCGGCGCGTTGCGGGTGGTGCCGTTGGAGACGAGCTACAGTTTCCGCTCCCTGGACCGCGGAGCCGCCGGCGAAGCCGTCATCCTCGGCACCGACGGCGCACTGCACGTGTTCGACCCCGTCAGCGCGCAGCGCACCGGACGGTTCCCCGCGATCGAGGAGTGGACCGAACCCGACCGGTGGCAGTCCCCGATGCCGAACCTGCACGTGCAGGACAACGTGGCCTACGTCAGCGATCCGCAGCTGCGCCGGCTGGTGGCCGTCGACCTCGCGAACGGCGCCGTGGTCGCCGAGACGACGCTGCCCCACCAGACCATCGAACTGACGGGTGTCGAAGGCTGACAGGCCGCCTGCCACACTGGTGCGGTGCTGCGCATTGGGTTGACCGGAGGTATCGGGGCGGGCAAGTCGACGGTGTCGGCGACGTTCAGCGAGCTCGGGGGCATCGTCGTCGACGGAGACGTGATCGCCCGCGAGGTCGTCGAACCGGGGACACCGGGGCTGGCCAAACTCGTCGACGCGTTCGGTGAGGACATCCTGCTGCCGGACGGCGCATTGAACCGCCCGGCGTTGGCGGCCATCGCGTTCAGCGACGACGACAAGCGCGCCACGCTCAACGGCATCGTGCATCCTCTTGTCGCACACCGGCGTTCGGAACTGATCGAGGCGGCCGCACACGACGCGGTGATCGTCGAGGACATCCCGCTGCTGGTGGAATCCCAGATGGCGCCGATGTTCCCGTTGGTGATCATCGTGCACGCCGACGAAGCGATTCGGGTCAAACGGCTCATCGAGTACCGGAACTTCTCCGAGGAGGATGCCCGGGCGCGCATCGCCGCACAGGCCGACGAGGAGCAGCGCCGTGTCGTCGCCGATGTCTGGCTGGACAATTCGGGCAGCGCCGCCGAACTCGTGGAGAAGGCGCGCGCGTTGTGGCACACCCGGATCGAACCGTTCGCCCGCAACCTCGAGACCGGCACCCCGGCACCGGCGGCGCCGCAGCCGGTGCCGGCCGACCCGCAGTGGGCCGCTCAGGCGCAGCGCATCCTGGCCCGGCTGCGGACCGCCTGCGGTCACCGGGCCCTCCGCGTCGACCACATCGGGTCCACCGCCGTGCCCGGCCTGGACGCCAAGGACGTCATCGACGTCCAGGTGACCGTCGCGTCCCTGGACGTCGCCGACGAACTGGCCGACCCGCTACGGGCCGCCGGATACGTCCGCACCCCGATCACCGCGGATGTCGGCAAGCCCGACCCCCGCAGCACGGTCGCCGAGATCGACCACACCGAGAATGCCGGCCAGTGGGACAAGCGGCTGTACTGCTCGGCCGATCCCGGCCGCCCGACGAACGTGCACCTCCGGGTGGACGGCCGGGCCGGCCAGCAGTTCGCGCTGCTGTTCGTCGACTGGCTCAAGGACAACCCCGGCGCGCGGGCCGACTACCTCGAACTGAAACGCCGCGTCGCCGCGCAACGGCACGCGACAACCGGTGCCTACGCCGACGCCAAGGAGCCGTGGTTCCTCGACAGCTACCGCCGGGCGTGGGAGTGGGCGGACGCCACCGGCTGGCGACCTTAGGCCGCGGGCACTGCCTGCGCATCCGGCGCCGGCGGAGCCGGGTCCGGTGCGTCCGGACTGACGGCAGGCGGTGCCACGCCGTCGATCGGGAGGTTCAACGGGGCGCCGCACTGCAGCACGCCGTACAGCGGATCGTCTTTCGGTGTGCGCAGCCGCGGCGCGATGAACTGGTCGGCCTTGGCGACGATCTGGTCGTCGACCAGGATCTCACAGTGCAGGTTGGACCCGTACGGCCATTCGATCGACAGCTCCATCCCCGCCTTCGTCGGGTCGGCCAGAACGGCGTTGATCTCGAAGGTCTGTCCGGGCAGCAGCGTGGGCTGCGCGCTGTTGACGTTCTGGTCGTCCATCTTGTACGCGACCACCGCGCCGCGTGATGTGCCGTCGGCCCGCGCGCGGTAGAGCACGTTGTGCAGCACCACGGGTTCGACGGGGGCCGGCTGGATCTCGGTGGCAGGGTCGTCCGGCTGAGCCGAGGCGGTCGGGGCCGTGAGCACGCCGGCCACCAGCGTGGCGACGGCGACGGCAGCGGCCCGCGTGCGCGTGGCGGGAACCATGTGACGAGAGACTACCGTTCGTGCTTGTCCGGTTGCATACGCAGTCGTTGGCATCAGGATCAAGATCGTAAACCCGCAGCAAACCGTTACGCACCGCGCCACGTCAGCGGCATCCCGAGGTGGGAGAGCCAGGCGTGAAGGTCGTAGTCGTGCCGGGCCAGAGCCTCGACGGTGCTGACGGCGGTGCGGACCGCCCGTTCGCCGGCCTCCGGGCTGAGCAGGCCGTCGGCGAGCGCGGCGACCAGCTCGTCGAGGTCGGTCACCTGCACGTCGCGGCCGGTGCGCAGGACGAGGTCGACGTAATGGTCGACGCCTTCCCAGCGCGACGCACCCGGGCGGTACTCGCCGACGTCGAGGTAGTAGTCCTGGTCACGCTTGTGGCCGGGGTTGAAGTGGAACACCGTGGCCCGCAGATTGAGTGCGGGCAGCAGCCACGACTCGAGGTAGCGGAATTGCGCCCGTCCGGGAGCCGGCCGGGCCATGTACAGCCCCCACGGCTGGACGGTGTACACGTCGACGGCCCGGACGATCCCTTTCGGATCGGTGTTCGTGCCGGCCGCGACGTCGAAGATCTCATGCTTGGGAGGATGGATGCCGACCAGGATATGCGCAGGTCCCCGGCCGCGGGCCGCTGCGGGAAGGGAACGTGTCGGTGTCAGGTTCTACCCTGGTGAAATGGCGTTTGCGACCGAACACCCAGTGCTTGCGCACTCGGAGTACCGCCCTGTGGACGAGATCGTCCGCACCGGCAGGCGCTTCGAGGTGGTCAGCGAATACGAGCCGGCCGGGGACCAGCCGGCCGCGATCGACGAACTGGAACGACGGATCCGCGCGGGGGAGAAGGACGTCGTGCTGCTCGGCGCCACCGGCACCGGCAAGTCGGCCACCACGGCCTGGCTCATCGAACGTCTCCAGCGCCCCACCCTGGTGATGGCGCCGAACAAGACGCTGGCCGCCCAGCTCGCCAACGAGCTCCGCGAGATGTTGCCCAACAACGCCGTCGAGTACTTCGTCTCGTACTACGACTACTACCAACCCGAGGCCTACATCGCCCAGACCGACACCTACATCGAGAAGGACAGCTCGATCAACGACGACGTGGAGCGGCTGCGCCACTCGGCGACGTCGAACCTGTTGTCCCGCCGCGATGTGGTGGTGGTCGCGTCGGTCTCCTGCATCTACGGCCTGGGCACACCGCAGTCGTACCTGGACCGCTCCGTCGAGCTCAAGGTCGGCGACGAGGTGCCCCGCGACGGTCTGCTGCGGCTGCTGGTCGACGTGCAGTACACCCGCAACGACATGGCGTTCACCCGCGGCACCTTCCGGGTCCGCGGCGACACCGTCGAGATCATCCCGTCCTATGAGGAACTCGCCGTGCGTATCGAGTTCTTCGGCGACGAGATCGAAGAGCTGTACTACCTGCACCCGCTGACCGGCGACATCGTCCGCAAGGTCGACTCACTGCGCATCTTCCCGGCCACCCACTACGTCGCCGGCCCCGAGCGCATGGCCCAGGCCATCTCCAGCATCGAGCAGGAGCTCGAAGAGCGGCTCGCCGAGTTGGAGGGGCAGGGCAAACTGCTGGAGGCCCAGCGTCTGCGCATGCGCACAAACTACGACATCGAGATGATGCGCCAGGTCGGCTTCTGCTCGGGCATCGAGAACTACTCGCGCCACATCGACGGCCGCGGTCCCGGCACCGCGCCCGCCACGTTGATCGACTACTTCCCCGAGGACTTCCTGCTCGTCATCGACGAGTCACACGTGACCGTGCCGCAGATCGGCGGCATGTACGAGGGCGACATGTCCCGGAAGCGCAATCTCGTCGACTTCGGCTTCCGGTTGCCCTCAGCGGTGGACAACCGCCCCCTGACCTGGGAGGAGTTCGCCGATCGGATCGGCCAGACGGTCTACCTGTCGGCGACACCGGGGTCCTACGAGCTCAGCCAGGCCGGCGGCGAGTTCGTCGAACAGGTCATCCGGCCCACCGGCCTCGTCGACCCGCACGTGATCGTGAAACCGACCAAGGGCCAGATCGACGACCTGATCGGCGAGATCCGCAAGCGCACCGAACGCGACGAACGCGTGCTGGTGACGACGCTGACCAAGAAGATGGCCGAGGACCTGACCGACTACCTGCTGGAGATGGGGATCCGGGTCCGCTACCTGCACTCGGAGGTCGACACGCTGCGGCGCGTCGAACTGCTGCGCCAGCTGCGCCTCGGCGAATACGACGTGCTGGTCGGCATCAACCTGCTGCGCGAGGGTCTCGACCTGCCGGAGGTGTCGCTGGTGGCGATCCTCGATGCCGACAAGGAAGGGTTCCTGCGATCGCCGCGCAGCCTGATCCAGACCATCGGTCGCGCGGCGCGGAACGTCTCCGGCGAGGTGCACATGTACGCCGACACGATGACCGACTCGATGAAGCAGGCGATCGACGAGACCGAGCGTCGCCGGGCGAAGCAGATCGCCTACAACAAAGAGCACGGCATCGACCCGAAACCGTTGCGCAAGAAGATCGCCGACATCCTCGACCAGGTGTACCGGGAGGCCGATGACACCGAGGCGGTCGAGGTCGGCGGCTCCGGTCGCAACGCGTCGCGGGGCAGGCGGGCGCCCGGTGAACCCGGCCGTGCCGTCAGCGCGGGCGTGATCGAGGGCCGCGACACCACCAACATGCCGCGAGCCGAACTGGCCGACCTGATCAAGGAACTCACCGCGCAGATGATGACCGCTGCGCGCGATCTGCAGTTCGAGCTGGCAGCGCGGATCCGCGACGAGATCGCCGACCTGAAGAAGGAACTCCGCGGTATGGATGCCGCAGGTCTCAAGTGACTCTTGATCTCAACGGCTGTTGAGGTCCTACGGTCGAGGCCGTGACCGACACCGAAGCCGGTAGCACGGCCCTCGGGACCGGCAGTTGGCGTGTACTGCTCGGCCCGGCAAATCTCGGCGCCGCGACCGTGCTCGCCGGTGGTGTCGCCCTCTACGCCACCAACGAGTTCCTGACCATCAGCCTGCTGCCCAGCGCGGTCGCCGACATCGGCGGCCAACGGTTCTACGCGTGGGTGACCACGGTCTACCTGGTCGGCTCGGTGATGGCGGCGACCACCGTGCATGCGGTACTCATGCGCCTCGGTCCGCGGTTGGCGTACCTGGCGGCTCTGACGGTGTTCGGGCTCGGCAGCCTCGGATGCGCGGCGGCGCCGACCATGGAATCGCTGCTCGTCGGACGCGCCGTGCAGGGCGCCGCCGGTGGCGTGCTGGCCGGCCTCGGGTATGCGGTCATCAACACCGCGTTGCCCCGTTCGCTGTGGACCAGAGCGTCGGCGCTGGTTTCGGCGATGTGGGGTGTCGGCACGCTGGTCGGTCCGGCCGTGGGCGGGATGTTCGCCCAATACGGTTCGTGGCGTTGGGCTTTCGGTGTGTTGGTGGTGATGGCCATCGCGATGTCGGCGCTGGTACCGGTCGCGCTGCCCGCACGGGTGTCCACGACCACCATGCCGGTGCCGCGCGTCCGCATACCGATCTGGTCTCTGCTGCTGCTCGGTGCGGGCGCGTTGTCGGTCAGTGTCGCCGGCGTGGCGCACGACGGGCGGGTCACCGTCGTTCTGGTGGCGGTCGGCTTCGTGCTCGTGGGGGTGTTCGTGGCCGTCGACAAGCGCGTGCACGCCGCGGTGTTGCCGCCCAGTGTGTTTCGGCCGGGGCCGGTGAAATGGATCTATCTGACGTTGGGCGCGTTGATGGCCGCGACGATGGTCGACATGTACGTGCCGCTGTTCGGTCAGCGGCTCGCTCATCTGACACCGGTCGCGGCCGGCTTCCTCGGTGCCGGACTCGCGATCGGATGGACGGTCGGCGAGATCAGTAGTGCGTCGTTGACCCGGCATCGCGTGACCGTTCGGACGGTGGCGCTCGCGCCGCTCGTGATGGCCGGCGGGCTGACGATCGGCGCGCTGACGCAACACGACGGCGCGGGCCCCGTGCTGGTGGCGCTGTGGGCGGCGGGCCTGATGCTCACTGCTCCCGGAGGTGCGTGACCTGAGGCGGCTGGGTTCGTGTGCGCTGGATCTGTGCATGGTCGCCGAGGGCCGGCTCGACGCGTACTACGAAGAAGGCGTGCACCTGTGGGACTGGGCGGCCGCCG
>NZ_LMVQ01000391.1 GCF_001545925.1 Mycobacterium sp. NAZ190054
CCGCGTCGGCCGCGCCAGGGCGCGGTAGTAGCCGACCGCGGCGCGGCGGTGGGCCGGGCTCGGCAGCGCGGCCAGCGCGTCGTCCAATTCGGCGCCGGTGTCATGACCGGCCGGTCCCCAGTCCTGCCAGAGCCGTGGAATGACGCGTGACAGAACGCGTTCGGGTAGCCCCGGCAGTTGGAAGAACAGGATGTACCAGCTGTTGCGCAGCTGGCGGGGAAGCATGCGCAGCTGCCGGGTGACCGGCCCCCGCATGCGGCTGATCGCACCGATCGGCGGCACCGCCATCGTAATGTGCTCGGTGAACGGCGATTCCGGATACGCGGCGAGGGCGCCGGCGGTGAACGCACCCCAGTCATGGCCGATCAGCACCGCGTCCTCGGGCGCACCGAGCGCGCGGTACACCGCGAGCGCGTCGTACATGAGCGCACCGATGTGATAGTCGCCGTCGGGTGCGGGTCCGGTCGGTGCGTACCCGCGGGCGAACGGCGCGACCACCCGCATGCCGCGTTCGGCCAGCAGCGGAGCCAGCTTTCGCCAGCCCCACGCACTGTCGGGAAAGCCGTGCAGGCACAGCACCAGCCGGCCGTCGGGCGGGCCCCAGGCCAGCGCGGTCACCGTCAGGTGCGGCAGGTCGAGTTCGACGGTCTGCGGTGCGGTCATCTCCGCCATGCTAAGCGTCGCGGCGGTTGACGCTGATCAGCGCGGCCACGAACACCACGACGACCACCGCGGCGAAGTAGCCCAGTGACCCCCACGTGCCCCAGTGCATGGCGAAGCCGGGATACAGCCACTGCACGTCCAGGAACCGCATCGCGTTCCCGAACGGCAGGTACGGGCCGATCTGCCAGCCTCGGCCGGGAAGGTTGGCCAGCAGCGGCTCCACGAGCAGCGGCCACAACAGCAGAACGGTCACCGCACCGGCGGTGTGCCGCAACAGCGTGGCGACCCCGACACCGAGCACGGCCGCCAGTACCGCGTACAGCGCGACCGCCGCCGCGAAGCGCACGGTGGCCGGCACCGTCAACGCGTCCGCGACGCCGGGGGCGGCGACCAGCCGGGCCACCGAGACCGAGCCGAGCACCATGACCGCGGCCGACACCGCCGAGAACACCGCGGCAACAACGGCTTTGGCGCACATCACCAGTGTCCGGTCGGGAGTGGCCAGCCAGGTGACGGCGATCAGCCCGGTGCGGTACTCCCCCGTCACCGTCATCGCCGCGACGATCATCAGCACCGGGATGCCGAACACCGCGACACCGAGCGCCACCTCGGGCACGCTCAGCCGGGCGTAGCCGTACGCGGTGGAGGTCTGCAGCGCGGCCAGCGCGCAGCTCAGCACCATGGCGGCCAGCGCGGCCCACAGCGGTGACCGCAGCGTGGTCAGCTTGACGCGTTCGGCGTCGACGGCGGCCACGGCCCGCATCAGCGCGGTCCCGCTCTGAACTCGGTGGCGTCGTCGGTCGAGGCCAGGTAGGCCTGTTCCAGCGAAACCTGTTGCGCACTCAGCTCGTGCAGCGCGAGGGAATGCGCGGCGGCGAGTTCGCCGACGGCCTCGGTGGTGGTGTCCTGCACGACCAGTGCGTCGGGCTCGACGTGCACGGTGAACCCGGCGGCAGCCAGCACGGCGTGCAGGTCCTGCAACCGCGGGCTGCGCACCCGCACCGGTGACGCGCCGGAGCTCCCGACGAACTCGGCCACCGTCGTCGACGCGATCAGGCGGCCCTTGCCGATCACGACCAGCCGGTCGGCGGTGTTGGCCATCTCCGAGAGCAGATGGCTGGACACCAGCACGGTGCGGCCCTCGGCGGCCAGCGTGCGCATCAAGGTACGGACCCAGTGGATGCCCTCGGGATCGAGGCCGTTGACCGGTTCGTCGAACAGCAGCACCGGCGGGTCGCCGAGCAGCGCCGTGGCGATGCCCAACCGCTGGCTCATCCCCAGCGACAGCGTGCCCGCGCGCGCGTCGGCGACCGAGGTCAGCCCGACCGTGGCGAGGACCTCGTCGGGACGGCTCCTGCCGAGGCGGTGGGTCGCGGCGATCCAGCGCAGGTGGTTGCGCACCGTGCGGTTCGGATGGACCTGCCTGGCGTCCAGCAACGCGCCGACCGTGCGCAGCGGGTCGCGCAGCTGCCGGTAGCTGCGGCCGTCGATGGTGGCCGTGCCCGAGGTGGGGTGGTCGAGCCCCAGGATCATCCGCATCGTGGTGGTCTTGCCCGCGCCGTTGGGCCCGAGGAAACCGGTCACGACGCCGGGCTCGATCGTGCACGTCAGCCCGTCGACGGCGCGGGTCGCCCCGTGCACCGACCGGAACACCTTTGTCAGAGCGGTCAGTTCGATCACGGTCGTCCAGTCACCGGTGTCATCAGACGCCAGGGCCCAGGCGACGACGTTGCTCCCGACGAAGGGGCCTGGTTGAAGCAGACGACCGCGTTCCACACCGATGATCACCGCATCCAGCA
>NZ_LMVQ01000392.1 GCF_001545925.1 Mycobacterium sp. NAZ190054
CCGCTCGGCGTGAAGCGACGCACCGCGGGCCCGCCGGGCCGGTGCCGCCGGCGCACCGGGAATCTGCCGGAGACGAACGCGGTCTGGAACCGGACCAGTGCGCCGGCGGCGGTGCTGAGATAGGCCGCACCCGGCTGCGCGGGCAGGTGGTGTGCGTCGGGGACGCCGAGCACCGCCCGGGATTCACCGGGGGAGAACGTCTTCAGGCAGACCCGGTAGGACAGGTGGGTCTCCAGGCCGCGCAGCCTGCCTTCGTCGAGGCGTTGGGTGGCCAGCAGCAGGTGCATGCCGAGCGAGCGACCGAGGCGGCCGATCGCGACGAACAACTCGGCGAAGTCGGGGTGCCGGCTCAGCAACTCGGAGAATTCGTCGACGATGATCAGCAGTGCCGGCAACGGCGCCAGCGTCCGGTCGCGGGCCCGGGCCCGCCCGTATTCGGTGAGGTTGGTGAGGTTGCCCGCCGCGCGCAGGATCTCCTGTCTGCGGTTGATCTCGCCGGAGAGGGCCTCGCGCATGCGTGACACCAGCGGCGCCTCGTCGGCGAGGTTCGTGATCACCGCCGAGACGTGATCGACACTTTCCAGACCGAGGAACGTCGCGCCGCCCTTGAAGTCGACGAGCACGAGGTTGAGCGCGTCCGGCGGATGTGCGGCGACCATGCCCAGCGCCAGCGTCCGGAGGAACTCCGACTTGCCCGAACCCGTTGCGCCGACGCATAATCCGTGCGGTCCCAGCCCTCCGGCCGCGGCCTCTTTGATGTCGAGCTCGACCACGTCACCGTCCTCGGTGACCCCGATCGGCACCGGTGACAGCTCGGGCCCGGCCCGCCGCGGCCACCTCGCGGTGGGGTCGAACATCTCCGGATCGTCGATCCCCATCAGAGCCGGCCACTCCGGCGCATCCGCCGAACCACGCGTGGCCACGGCCGGCCGGTGACGTGCCAGTCGCCGCGCACACGCCAGCGCGTCGGCATGGGAGAGCCGGTCGCACCGCACGTCCAGCAGCTGACCGTCGGCGTCCACCTGCACGCCGGTATCGTGCCCGGGACGCAGCGCGACGACGGTGACGCCCTCGGCCGGCCCGGGGACCGCGCCGCCGTCGACGACGAGCAGGTGGCGCCGGCCCGCTCTCGGATCGTCCTGGTGCGGGAGCCATTTCAGCCAGTCCCAGTCCGGGCCCGGTGTGACCGCGCCGACGGCCACGAGACGTGGATCGTGGTGTACCGCGAGCTGGCAGACCATCGCCCTGGCCGCGGCCCGGACCGCCGCGGGCTCACCGGTGAGGGTGATCAGTCGGGTCGCCGGCAACCGCACCGCGACGGGAACCTCCGCGACGACCGCGTGGTGTCGCAGCATCCGGCGCACGGCCCCGGTGGTGACGGGATCGGCGTCGTCGTCGGAACCCGGTTCGGGCGCCACCACGGTGACAGCCGCCGGCTGCTCCCCCACGCCGATGCGGACCACTCCGAACTGTGAATCGTCCTGTCCGCGTTCCCACATCCGCGCGCTGCCGGCAAGGGTCCACAGCGCCGCGGGGTCGGGGTGCAGCTCCCACTGCGATCTGTACTGTCCGTCGGCGGCCGCCACGAGCGCCCGGTCGACGGTGTCGAGGTAGCGCAGATAGCCGGCACGTTGCCCGTCGAGGTCACCGGCCCGGCCGCGGCCACCGTAGGCGAGGGTGCCGACCAACGACACCAGCATCATGGCCGGGAAGAACAGGAACATCGGGTTGCGTGACGAGCCCGCCGTGGTCAGGTACAGCGCGGTCATCCCCGCCATCGCGACGATCATCGCCACGGGCAGCAGCCGGGCCAGCGGGCTCACCGGTGTGTGGGCCGGTGGTTCGGGCGGGCTGTCGACGACGATCCGGCCGGGGTCCATGTGTGAGTAGACGCGCGACACGCCCGGTCCGTTCCATCCACAGCGCCATCCACAGCGCGGACAAGTCGTGCGTCACCGCCCCGGCGCGCCGAGTTAGGTTCGAGCCGTGCCGGATACGTTGCGCAGGATCGCCGTTCACGCGGCGGGGGCCGGCGGCGGCGCGGCGACCGTCGACCTCGTCGTGCCCGCGGGCCTGCCGCTGGGTGAGCTGATGCCGTCGATCGTCGACGTCACCGTTGGCACATCGGAGGGACCACGGCACTGGCAGCTCACCCGGCCGGCCGGAGAGCCGTTGGACCCGTCGATGTCGTTGCGCGACAACGCGGTCGACGACGGCGACCTGCTGGTGCTCGCCGATGTGCGGATCCTGCCGCCGCTCCGGCTGCCGGCGGACCCGTGCGCCGTGGTGGCCGGCGCCATCCCGGCGGAGGATGACGCGAGGTTCGGCGGTGCCGCCGCCACCGTCGCGTCGTCGTTCGAGGACGCCGCCATCGAACGGGTCAACGGGCTGGGTGACGTCGTCCAGGTCGTCCTGGGCACCGACTTCGACGCGGTGACCGCTCCGTCCCCCAGCGGAT
>NZ_LMVQ01000393.1 GCF_001545925.1 Mycobacterium sp. NAZ190054
CAGAGAAGGTCCGCGGCAGCGCTGACCAGCGCATACCGCCGACGTTCTCCCTTGGGAGTGACCGCTGCCGTCACCCAGAGAATCCTGCCAGCCACGGGGTTCCGACACCTTGTTTTCGGCGCGCAGTCCGAGCGTGAGCAGCTCCCGGCGGTTGAGGGTCGGCATGCGCGACATCATGCCATCGCGGCCGCGGCGCCCGTCGCTTCGGTGAAAACGCTGGTGATTCGCCGAAAACACGGTGTCGGAACCCCGTGGCTGGCAGGATTCTCTGGGTGACGGCAGCGGTCACTCCCAAGGGAGAACGTCGGCGGTATGCGCTGGTCAGCGCTGCCGCGGACCTTCTCTGCGAGGGCGGCTTCGACGCGGTGCGGCACCGTGCGGTCGCGCGCCGCGCCGGGCTGCCGTTGGCGTCGACGACCTACTATTTTTCTTCGCTGGACGACCTCATCGCGAAGGCGGTCGAGCACGTCGGAACCCGGGAGAGCGAACAGCTGCACCGTCAGGTGCAGACGTTGTCGCGCCGCCGCCGTGGTGCCGAGTCGACCGCCGACATCCTGGTCGACCTCCTGGTCGGCGACAACCCCGAACGCGTCACCGAGCAGATGATCTCCCGCTACGAGCGCTACATCGCGTGCGCGCGGCAACCGGGTCTGCGTGACATCCAGCGGCGCATCCTCAAACAGCGCAGTGAGGCCGTGGTCGAAGTGGTCGAGCGGTCAGGGCGTTCGGTGCGCGCCGAGCTGGTCAACGCGCTCGTGTGCGCCGTGGACGGGGCGGTGGTGGCCGCACTCGTCGGCGAGGGCGAGGGGCCGCGTGCCACGGCCAGGGCCACCCTGATCGACGTCATCGACGTGCTGGCCCCGTTCAACTAGCGTTTGCGGGTCGCCGCGCGTGGCTACTTGGACTGGGCTCGATCACGGGCGCGGCACGGAATCGGATCGGTTTACCGCGATGATGCTGCGGCCCCCGCCCGACTGGTCGATGATGAACATTTCGAGTGAAGTCAGGGAGGCGTGATGTCAGAAGCGGTGGCCGGCCCCAGCACTCCTGAAAACCAGCCCGAGCTCAGACGGGTGATGGGCCCCGGCCTACTGCTGCTGTTCATCGTCGGTGACATCCTCGGCACCGGCGTCTACGCCCTCGTCGGTGACGTCGCCGGCGAAGTCGGTGGCGCGGCGTGGCTTCCGTTCCTCATCGCGTTCGCCGTCGCCACCATCACGGCGTTCAGCTACCTGGAACTGGTGACGAAGTATCCGCAGGCCGCAGGTGCAGCCCTGTATGCGCACAAGGCTTTCGGGATCCACTTCATCACGTTTCTGGTCGCGTTCGTCGTGATGTGTTCCGGAATCACGTCGGCCTCAACGGCTTCCAGGGCCTTCTCGGCGAATTTCTTTGAGGGCGTGGGAATGGACGCGCCCAAGGCCGGGGTCGCGGTGTTGGCGTTGCTGTTCATGGCCGCGCTGGCCGCCATCAACTATCGCGGTGTGGGGGAGAGCGTCAAGCTCAACGTCGTCCTGACCATCGTCGAGATCACCGGCCTGATCACGGTCATCCTCGTCGGGCTCTGGGCGTTCACGGGTGGCGGCGACGTCGACTTCTCCCGGATCGTCGCGTTCGAGACCGCCGAGGACAAGAGCACGTTCATGGCGATCTCGGCGGCGACGTCACTGGCGTTCTTCGCGATGGTGGGGTTCGAGGATTCGGTCAACATGGCCGAGGAGACCAAGGATCCCGTCAAGACGTTCCCGAAGATCCTGCTGTCGGGGCTGTCCATCGCCGGAGTGGTCTACGTGCTGATCTCCATCGTCGCGGTGGCGCTGGTGCCGGTCGGCAGGCTCGAAGAGAGTGACACCCCGCTGGTCGAGGTCGTCAAGGCCGGCGCCCCCGGGCTGCCGATCGACGCGATCCTGCCGTTCATCACGATGTTCGCGGTGTCGAACACCGCGCTGATCAACATGCTGATGGCCAGCCGGCTGATCTACGGTATGGCGCGCCAGCACGTGTTGCCGCCGGTACTGGGCACCGTGCACCCGACGCGGCGGTCGCCGTGGGCGGCCATCGTGTTCACCACGCTGATCGCGTTCGGGCTGATCATCTACGTGTCGACCTTCGCCAGCAGCAACGCGATCTCGGTGCTCGGCGGTACCACCAGCCTGCTGCTGCTCGCGGTGTTCGCCGTGGTCAACGTCGCCGTGCTGGTGCTGCGTCGCGACGTGCGCCAGGCCGGCGGACACTTCAAGACCCCGACGGTGCTGCCGGTCGTCGGCTTCCTGACGTCGCTGTATCTGGTCACCCCGATGTCGGGGCGGCCCGCCCAGCAGTACATCGTCGCCGGAGCGCTCGTCGCCATCGGTGTCGTGTTGTTCTTCATCACCCAGCAGATCAACAAACAGCTCGGCATCCGCGACGGCCACATCACCGACCCGACCCATCTGGGCTCAGGCCCGCAC
>NZ_LMVQ01000394.1 GCF_001545925.1 Mycobacterium sp. NAZ190054
CGCCGTCGTGATGTAGTAGGGCTCACTCATTTGAGGTTCACCCTAGAGTGTGGGCCGTGAGTGCCAAGCGAGAGCCGCCGCCGGTCCCGGAGCCCCTCACCCCGCTCATCGACGCTCACACCCATCTGGACGCGTGCGGCGCCCGCGACGCCGGCGGCGTGCGCGCCATCCTCGATCGCGCACCTGGCCCGCCAGGGCGTCGGTGCGGTCGTCGTCGACTGCGAGAACAGCCGCATGCGGCTGGGTCTGGCGCAGACGCTCGCCGAGTACATGGCGGCCGACCACATCCGGCTGGCGCAGGTCAACGCCCAGGCGCTGACCGACATCGTTCGTGACGTCACGCGAGAAGGAGCAGCCTGATGCCTCAGGGACAGCCGTCCACGATCCCCGACGACCGCCTCACCACCCGGCAGCGGCGCAACCGGCCGCTGCTGATGGTGCACACCGGCGACGGCAAGGGGAAGTCGACCGCCGCGTTCGGGTTGGCGCTGCGCGGGTGGAATCAGGGCTTCCGCATCGGGGTGTTCCAATTCGTGAAGTCCGCGAAGTGGCGCATCGGCGAGCAGACCGTGCTGGAACGGCTCGGCGCGCTGCACGCCCAGACCGGTGAGGGCGGGCCCGTCGAGTGGCACAAGATGGGCGCGGGCTGGTCGTGGACCCGGAAGGCGGGCAGCGAGGAGGACCACGCCGCCGCAGCGGTCGAAGGCTGGGCGGAGATCAAACGCAGGCTCGCCGCCGAGGCCCACGACCTGTACGTGCTCGACGAGTTCACCTACCCGATCAACTGGGGCTGGGTCGACATCGACGACGTCGTGGACACCCTCGCGCACCGCCCCGGCCACCAGCACGTGGTCGTCACCGGCCGGCGGGCCGACCCGCGCCTGATCGAGATCGCCGACCTCGTCACCGAGATGGGCAAGGTCAAGCACCCGATGGACGCGGGCCAGAAGGGTCAGCGGGGCATCGAATGGTGACCACCGCGCTGCCCCGCATCGTCGTCGCGGCACCGGCCTCGGGGCACGGGAAGACCACCGTCGCCACCGGGTTGATGGCCGCGCTGGCCGCGCGGGGTCTGCAGGTGTCGGGTCACAAGGTGGGGCCGGACTACATCGACCCCAGTTACCACGCGATGGCCACCGGCAGGCCGGGACGCAACCTGGACCCGTTCATGGTGGGCGCGGAACGCATCGTGCCGCTGCTGCTGCACGGGGCCGCGGCCGCCGACATCGCCGTCATCGAAGGGGTGATGGGGCTTTTCGACGGCCGGCTCGGAACCGACGGTGAGGCCTCGACGGCCCACGTGGCGGCGTTGACGTCGGCGCCGGTGGTGCTCGTCGTCGACATCTCCCACGCGTCGCGGACGCACGCCGCGGTCGTGGCCGGGCTGGCGGCCTTCGACCCCGCCGTCCGCATCGCCGGCGTCATCCTGAACAAGTGCCGCACCTCGCGGCACGCCGACGAGGTGCAAGAAGCGTTGCGCCGCACCGGAATTCCGGTACTCGGGGTGCTTCCACGGGACGCCGGTGTGGAGACGCCGTCGCGGCACCTGGGGCTGATCCCGGCCGCCGAGCGCACGGAATCCGCGGCGACGCTGGACCGGTTGGCGGAGGTGATCGCCGCGCACGTCGACCTCGACGCGGTACTCGCGATCGCCACGGCGGCACCGGCGCTGGACGGATCCGCCTGGGACGCGTCGGCCGAAATCGTCGCACCGTCGCCGGCCCGCCCCGTGGTCGCGATGGCCGGCGGCCGGGCATTCACCTTCCGCTACGCCGAAGTCGAGGAGTTGCTGCGCGCGGCGGGCTGCGTGGTCGTGGACTTCGATCCGCTCACCGACACCGCGCTGCCGCCGGGCACGGCGGGGATCTATCTCGGCGGCGGTTTCCCCGAGGTGCACGCCGCCGCGCTGGCCGGCAACCCGTCGCTGATCGCCGCGCTGCGCACCGCCATCGCAGACGGTGTGCCGACGGTGGCCGAATGCGCGGGTCTGGCGTACCTGTGCCGCACGCTCGACGACATCCCGGCGGTGGCCGCGGTGGACGCCGCGGCGGCGATGACCCCGCGGCTCACCCTGGGTTATCGCACCGCCACCTCCCCCACCGACTCGCTGCTGGGCCGCCGGGACGAAGAGGTCACCGGCCACGAGTTCCACCGCACCCGCGTGACCCCGCATGCCGGCGGGATCGACGGCGCCGATGCACACGCGCCCGCCTGGGTCCTGCCCGCCGGACCCGACGGCTTTGCCGGTCCCACCCTGCACGCGTCCTACCTGCACGTGCACTGGGCGGGTCACCCCCAGCTGGCGCAGCGGTTCGCCGACGCCGTCCACCACCACCACGCCGATCCGTTGCGGGTGGGGCCGTACGCCGAGTTCTCGGTCGACGACCCCATCGCGAACTCGTCCATGTTGGTCTTGCCGAGGATCGGGATACCGGCCG
>NZ_LMVQ01000395.1 GCF_001545925.1 Mycobacterium sp. NAZ190054
GCCGTCCGGATAGTCCTTGAGCACCACCGGCACCCGCTCGACGATGGTGACGCGCAGAGTGGACGGGTACTGCCGCTGCACCCGCGCCGACGCCACGCGCCTGATCCCGGCCACCCGTTCGGCGATGTCGGCGCGGTCGTTGACCGCGAGCAGGGCCCCGTGCCGGCGCGCCGCGTCGGCGAGGATCTCCAGCGCCGCGAGCTCCTCGCGCGCCTCCAGCGGGCCGAACCGCTGCTCGCCCGGCGAACCCTTGTCGCGCAACTGGATGATGTCCACGCCGCCGGCGAGCGCCGCGTCGGCGAACTCGGCGAGGTCACCGCGATCACGGCGGGCGTCGGTGCACAGATAGAGCGAGGCGGTCTGCAAGCGGGGTTGAAGCACACTCGAACGCTAGCGCCGCCGGCACGTACGCTGGTAGGCGACCACACGGGAGTCCCGGGAATACGGGGGCTGAGAGTGAGTCCGCCGACTCTTACCGTCACACCTGATCCGGGTCATGCCGGCGAAGGGAGCGAAATGCCAGCCCAGACGCGCGGGACACTCGCTGTGATCGGCGGCGGTGTCATCGGCCTCGCCGTGGCGCGCCGGGCGTTGCAGGACGGCTGGACCGTCCGGGTGCACCGCACCGATGCGCCCGGCGCGTCGTGGGTCGCCGGCGGCATGCTGGCCCCGCACAGTGAGGGCTGGCCCGGCGAGGAGCAGCTGCTCAAGATCGGCCTGGAGTCGCTGCGGTTGTGGCACGAGGGGTTCCTGGACGGATTGCCGCCCGAGGTCGTCACCGCCCGCCAGTCGCTGGTGGTGGCGGTCGACCGGGCCGACGCCGCGGACCTCGGGACCGTCGCGGCGTGGCTGTCCGAACAGGGCCATCCGGTGACGCCGACGACTTCGGCGCGCGACATCGAACCGCTTCTCGCGCAGGGCGTCCGGCACGGCTTCGTGGCCGAGACCGAGCTGGCCGTCGACAACCGCGCCGTGGTCGCGGGGCTGGCGGCCCAGTGCGAACGCCTCGGCGTCCGGTGGGCGCCGCCGGTGTCGTCGCTGTCCGGGGCCGGCGCCGCCGACACGGTCGTGATCGCCAACGGCATCGACGCCCCCACCCTGTGGCCGGGGCTGCCGGTGCGCCCGGTCAAAGGTGAGGTGCTCCGGCTGCGCTGGCGCCGCGGCTGCCTGCCGGTGCCGCAGCGGGTGGTGCGTGCCCGGGTGCACGGCCGCCAGGTCTACGTGGTGCCACGCGCGGACGGCGTCGTGGTCGGTGCGACCCAGTACGAGCACGGTCGCGACACCGCGACCACGGTCAGTGGGGTCAGGGACCTGCTCGACGACGCGTGCACGGTGATGCCGGCGCTCGGTGAGTACGAACTGGCCGAGGCCGCGGCCGGACTGCGTCCGATGACACCGGACAACCTCCCGCTGGTCGGCAGACTCGACGATCGCACACTGGTCGCCGCGGGACACGGCCGGTCGGGTTTCCTGTTGGCGCCGTGGACGGCGCAGACCATCGCCGCCGAGCTGGAAGGAGCACTGGTTCGATGAAGGTCACGGTCAACGATGAAGCGGTGGAGGTCGACGACCGCACGACGATCGCGTCGTTGCTGGACGGTCTGGGCTTCCCCGAGAAGGGCATCGCGGTGGCGGTGGACTGGTCGGTGATCCCGCGGTCGCAGTGGGACACCGCGCTGAGCGACGGAGCGAAGATCGAAGTGGTGACGGCGGTGCAGGGTGGTTGAGAAGCTCAGTATCGCCGGCCGCGAGTTCGGTTCGCGGCTGATCCTCGGCACCGGCGGCGCCGCGAACCTCGCGGTGCTGGAGGCCGCGCTGGTCGCGTCGGAGACCGAGCTGACCACGGTGGCGATGCGCCGCGTCGACGCCGACGGCGGCACCGGGGTGTTGGATCTGCTGGCCCGCCTGGGCATCACGCCGCTGCCGAACACCGCCGGCTGCCGCGGCGCCGCCGAGGCGGTGATGACGGCGCAACTGGCCCGCGAGGCGCTTCAGACCAACTGGGTCAAGCTCGAGGTGATCGCCGACGAACGCACCCTGCTGCCCGACGCCGTCGAATTGGTCAGGGCCGCAGAGCAACTCGTCGACGACGGGTTCGTGGTGCTGCCCTACACCAACGACGACCCGGTGCTGGCGCGGCGGCTCGAAGACACCGGCTGCGCCGTGGTCATGCCGCTCGGATCCCCGATCGGCACCGGTCTGGGCATCGCGAACCCGCACAACATCGAGATGATCGTCGACCAGGCGGGGGTGCCGGTGATCCTCGACGCGGGCGTCGGCACCGCCAGTGACGCCGCCCTGGCCATGGAACTGGGCTGCGACGCCGA
>NZ_LMVQ01000396.1 GCF_001545925.1 Mycobacterium sp. NAZ190054
CGACCCCCGAGCTCTCCCCTCTTCCCCTACGCGGCGCTCTTCCGATCGGATGTCGGCCGGCGATTTCGGGCGGTGGTGCAGGCAGGTGCTGGATCTGGCCGACCAGGTGCGCGGCCACCTCGCGCACACGCCGCTGGGGCGTCTGCGCACCCCGCAGCGGCACACGGTGGCCCTGGCGGCCGCCCTGCTCTCCGGTCGCCCCTTCGTCGTGCTCGACGTCCCCGACCGGTACGCCCCGTCCGATGTGCTGGCCGCCTGGCTGCACGACGTCGCCGCGGCGGGTGCGGCGCTGGTCGTCACCGCCGCTGCGGACAGTCCCCTCGAGTCGATCGCCCACGCGGTCGGCGAACTGCGAAAAGGAGAAATCTCATGGCACACACGGTGATCGAGGGTGCGACGGTCATCCCCGGCGGGGGACGCGACCCCATCCCCAACGCGATCGTCACCCTCGACGACGCGGGCCGTGTCGAAGCCATCACGCCCGACGCAGCCGCCTCGCAGGACCTGTTCCTCGTCCCCGGCGCGGTCGATCTGCACCTGGACAACCTGCAGCAACGACGCCGTCCCCGCGCCACCGTGTCGCTCGACCATGCTGCGGTGATCTCGGTGCTGGACGCCGAGTGCGCGGCCGCGGGTATCAGCACCGTCTGCATCGCGGCGCGCTGCGAGGACTCACCACGCAAGGGCATCTCGGTCGCCGATGCCGCTGTGCTGGCCGGGGTGCTCGAAGAGCTCGCGCCGATGTTGTGCTGCGACTGGCGGATTCACGCGCGTGTCGAACTGACCGACGGGAGTGCGGTCGACGCGCTGCACGCCGTGCTGGAAGCGTCCTCGCGGGTGGCGCTGATCTCGATGATGGAGACCTCGGTCCAGCGCAGCAGGTTCTCGTCGCTGGCCGAGACCCAGGCCTTCTACGCGCAGGACTGGGGGGTGTCCGAGGCCGAGGTGGCGGAGGTCTTCACGGTGGACGCCCGACAACTCGGCCTGATCGCCGAGCGCCGCAGGACCGTAGCCGAACTCGCCCACGGCCGCGGCATCGTGCTGGCCACCCACGACGACCGGACCGAACAACACATCGAGGAGGCATTCGACCTCGGGGCCCGCGTCGCCGAGTTCCCGCTGTCCATGGGGGCCGCCAAACGCGCCCACGAACTCGGGATGACGGTCGTGCTCGGTGCCCCGAATGCGTTGCGCGGCAGGTCGACGTCGACGGGAAATGTCCTGGCGGCGGACGCGATCACCGCCGGGGTGTGCGACGTGCTGTGCTCGGACTACCTGCCGTCGGCGATGCACGCGGCGCCACACGTCCTCGCCGGTGAGCACGGTGTGCCGCTGGCCTCTGCCGTCGACCTGGTGTCGGCCAATCCGGCCGGCGCGCTCGGGTTGGCGCCGGTGACCATCGAAGTCGGCAAACCGCTGACCGCGTCGCTGCGGCGGGTGCAGCGCTTCGACGCCGGTGCCACCGAGAAGGGCGCGCATGTGGGCACTGCGCTGTGGCGCGACGGCCGGCTGGTCTTCAGCCGGAACCCAGTGGGGGCACCTGCACTCGTGCACTAGGCGTGCACTAGGCGCAGCTCCCCGCGCGTTTCGGGTGGGTTATCCCCAATCCGGTTTTCATCCCCAGGTCGGTGTTTCGGTGGTGGTGGGCTGTTGGTGGGGTCGGGGATACTAGAACACATGTTCGATCGATTGTTTGCGGGGCTGGAGCAGTCCGCGGTGGTGGCTGCGATCGAACAGTGCGCCCGGGAGGAGGCTCAGGCGGGGGCGCGCAAGGCCGCGGCGATCGCCGAGCTGGTGTATCAGGCGGTGAGCTGGGATGACGGGCGCGATGACTGGGTGTATGACTCGTGGGCGGGCGCGGCGTGCGAGCTGGGGGCGGTGTTGAACCTGGGGACCCGGGCGGCCTCGGGGCAGATGCGGATCGCGGTGGCGTTGCGTGATCGGCTGCCCCGGCTGGCCGAGCGGTATCTGCAGGGCCGGGTCAGTGCCCAGGTGGTGGCCAAGATCTGTTGGCGCACCCGGCTGGTCGAGGACCCGCAGGTGCTGGCGCTGCTGGATGGCGAGTTGGCGGGTAAGGCGTCGCGGTGGGGGTCGTTGTCGCAAGAGGCGTTGGTGGCTGCCATTGATGCGGTGATCGAGCGGTTCGATCCGGATGCGGTGATCCGGGCTCGGGAGGTCGTCAAGGCCCGGGATTTCCATATCGGCTCGGTGGATGATCCGGATGAGCTGGTGTTGGTGTGGGGTCAGGTGCTGGGCTGTGATGCGGTGGTGTTGGCGGCGCGGATCGCCGAACTGCTCAAGGGGATCTGTGACAATGATCCGCGGTCGGCGGGGGATCTGCGGTCGTGCGCGGTGGGGGCGATCATCCAGGGCCAGGATCATCTGCCGTGCCTGTGCGGCAAGC
>NZ_LMVQ01000397.1 GCF_001545925.1 Mycobacterium sp. NAZ190054
CACGGACTCCATGAACGCGATGTTGGTGTACACCGCCTCCTCGTGCGGGGTCAGCGCGTCCGGGATGAGGCTGACGGCGCCGACGGTGCCCTGGATGGTGTCGAGCAGCGTCAGACCGGTGAACACCCGCATCGTGAGCTGCTTCTCGTGGGCGGTCAGCGTGTTCCAGGACGGGATGTCGTTGGATACCGGGACCTTCTCGGGCAGCCAGAAGTTGCCGGTGAGACGCTCCCACACCTCGGCGTCCTTGTCGTCCTGCAGACGGTTCCAGTTGATGGCCGAGACACGGTCGATCAGTTTCATGCCATCGCTCACGAGAACCCCATTTCACCTGGCTTTTTGTTCGGCGCCGCGGGATCTCCCGCGACGCCAACAACACTACAACTGGTGTGCGACATCCCGGCGCTACACGAGATGTTGTGTCTGGCGTGTCGCCCGGGCGTCAGCGGAACGCGTACTCCGACGCCTTGAACCGCCGGGTCGCCAACCAGTACTGCCAGGTCATGCCGCTCCACAGGGTGCGGTTGACGCCCTGCTCGTCGAGGTACCAGCTGCGGCAGCCGCCGGTGCTCCAGACCGTGCCACGGAGCTCGTCCTGCAGCTCGTCGTTGTACCGGTCCTGCGCCTCCCGGGTGGGGGCAAGCGCCCGCGCACCGGCCTTGTCGACGGCGGCGATGGCCTTGGCCGCGTACCGGATCTGCGACTCGATCATGAACACCACCGAGTTGTGCCCCAGCGCGGTGTTCGGCCCGAGCAGGAAGAACAGGTTCGGCATGTCGGCGACGGTGATGCCCCGCAGCGCGGCGATCCCCTCGCGGTTCCACCGGTCGACGAGGTCCTCGCCGCCGGGACCCTTGATGTCGACGTAGGTGTAGGAGTCGGTGACGTGGAAACCGGTCGCGAACACGACGACGTCGGCTTCTCTCTCGGTGCCGTCGGCGGTGACGATCCCGCGTGCGGTGAACCGGGCGATGCGGTCGGTGATCACCTCGGTCCTCGGGTCGGCGATGCCGCGGTAGTAGGTGTCGGAGTTCAGGATTCGCTTGCAGCCCGCCCGGTAGTCCGGGGTGAGTTTGCGCCGCAGTTCGGGATCCTTGACCGACCGGCGGATGTTCCACTTGCCGGCCATCTCCCCGAGCGTGAGCAGCCGCGGCTGTTTGGTCATCGCGAAGCCGACCGCCTCGTGCAGCCAGTAGATGCCCGCGCGCATCGCGGCCCTGGTGCCCGGCACGTTGCTGAACGCGCGCTGCCAGCGCGGCGAGATCGGGTTGTTCGGCCTGGGCATCACCCATGGCGGGGTGCGTTGGTAGACGTGAAGTTCGCTGACGTCCCTGACGATCTCGGGCACGATCTGGATGGCGCTGGCGCCGGTGCCGATCACCGCGACGTTCTTGCCGGTGATGTCGACGTCGTGGTTCCACTCCGCGGAGTGGAACGCGACGCGGCCGGCGCCCAGGTACTCGTCGTATCCGTCGAACTCCGGGATCGACGGGATGTGCAGGCCTCCCGCGCCGGAGATGACGAACTGCGCGACGAACTCCCGGCCGTCCTTGGCGAAGACGTGCCAACGCATCTCGTCGTCATCCCAGATCGCGCGGTCGACGTGCGTGCCGAACTCGATGTAGCGGCGCAACCCGTACTTGGCGGTCACGCCCAGCAGGTAGTCCTGGATCTCCGGCTGGAACGACCACATGTGCGTCCAGTCGGCCTTCGGTTCGAACGAGAACGAGTACATGTGCGCCGGGATGTCGCAGGCGCAGCCGGGATAGGTGTTGTCCCGCCAGGTGCCGCCGACCTCGTCGGCCTTCTCCAGGATCAGGAACTCGACGCCGCGCCGCTGCAGCTCGATGCCCATGCCCAGGCCGGAGAAGCCCGAGCCGATGATCAGCGCCCGAGTGCGCACCGGCGTCTGGCCGGCGGAGGTCACGTCAGCCTGTTCAGCCACGGTCATGTCCCAGACTGTACCTGGGAACGCCGGTACCGAATCCGCCGAAATAGCATTCCAGCAGGTCTGCACTCGCACTTTTTCTGCGTGGACGCAATCTCGCGGCGCTCCGCTCAGAAAGGATTCACCAGCCCGTGCTTGAGCGCGAACATGCTGGCACCGATGCGGTTGCCGGCGCCGATCTTGGTGTAGATGCGTTCGACGTGGTTGCGGGCCGTCTTCCCCGAGATTCCCAGCGTCGTGGCGATCTCCTTGTTGGACGCCCCGCGCGCGACCAGACCCAGCACTTCGATCTCGCGGGGCGAGAGCCCGCCGGGGCGCGGGCTGGAGCGGCGGCTGCGGGGGCCAGGTC
>NZ_LMVQ01000398.1 GCF_001545925.1 Mycobacterium sp. NAZ190054
TTCGACATCCTGCTCATCGGTCACGAAGGCCACGAGGAAGTCGTCGGCACCGCCGGTGAGGCCCCCGACCACGTCCAGGTCGTCGACAACCCCGACGCCGTCGACAACGTCACCGTGCGCGACCCCGCCAAGGTCATCTGGCTGTCCCAGACGACGCTGTCCGTCGACGAGACGATGGAGACCGTGCGCCGGCTGCGGCAGAAGTTCCCGACGCTGCAGGACCCGCCCAGCGACGACATCTGCTACGCCACCCAGAACCGCCAGGTCGCGGTCAAGGCGATGGCCCCGGAGTGCGAACTCGTCATCGTGGTCGGCTCCCGCAACTCGTCGAACTCGGTGCGGCTCGTCGAGGTCGCGCTGAACGCCGGATCGAAGGCCGCGTATCTGGTCGACTACGCCGACGACATCGACCCGGCCTGGTTCGACGGCGTCACCACCGTCGGTGTCACCTCCGGCGCGTCGGTGCCCGAGATCCTGGTCCGCGGTGTCCTCGACCGTCTTGCCGAGCACGGCTACGGCACCGTGCAACCGGTGACCACCGCCAACGAGACGCTTGTGTTCGCGCTGCCCCGGGAGATCCGCCCCGCCCGCGCGTAGGTACGTTCGTCGAACGTGAACCACCTGCGCCGTAACCTCCGAAGCATCTGGGCAGTCCTGCTCGTCGTCATGCTGCTGCTCACCGGCTGCAGCGACGCCCAGGACCGGCTGGAATCCACCGTGGCCGCCTTCGCCGACGCGCTCAGGCAGGGTGACGCCGCGGCCGCCGCGGCATTGACCACCGACGAGGCGGCCGCCTCGGACACCCTCACCGCCCTGTTCGCCAGCCTGGGCACCGACGTGCGTTTCGAGGTGCGCTCGACGCAGCGCGACGAGAACGCGGCGACGTTCACACTCGCGGCGGCGTGGCGGTTCGGGCCCGAGAAACGCAACGAGTGGACCTACACCACCGAAGGCAGGGCCACCGAAGACGGCGACGACTGGCGGATCGAGTGGAACCCGGCCACCGTCGCACCCGGTCTCGGTGAAGGGCCGCTGTCGTACAGCACGCTCGTCCCGCAACCCGCCGCCCGGGTGCTCGACCGCACCGGCGCCGAACTGCTGACCCAGCACATCGTCACGCTCATCGACGTCGCACCCGGCGCCGACGTGAACACCGTTGCCGCCCTTCTCAACCCGATCGCGCCGGGGATCACCCCGCAGTCGCTCAGCGCCGACCTCGCGGCGGCTGACGGCAAGCCCGTCACCGCGATCACGCTGCGCGAGGAGGACCTGGCCCCGATCGAGGCGCAACTGGCCGCGCTGCCGAATGTGACGCTGCGCCCGCAGACCCGGCTGCTGGCCACCGACCGGACCCTGACCTCACCGACGCTGGCCGGTCTGAACGAGCTGTGGCAGCAGCGCAGCGATGCCGCGGCCGGGTGGGCGGTGTCGGCCGAGACCGCCGCGGGCGCCAAGCGGGTGGGTGGCCGGGACGCCGAGCCCGTCGGTGACATCTCCAGCACGGTCGACATCGGGATGCAGCTGGCCGCCGAGGCCGCGCTGGCGCCGCTGCCGACGCCGTCGACCATCGTGGCCATCCAGCCCTCGACGGGCGACCTGCTCGTCGTCGCGCAGAACGCCCCCGCCGACGCGCAGGGCCCGATCGCGCTGACCGGTCTCTACCCGCCGGGCTCGACGTTCAAGACGGTGACGGTGTCCGCGGCCCTGCAGGCCGGGCAGGTCACACCCGACAGCATCGTGGCGTGCCCGGGCACCGAGAACATCGAGGGCCGCCAGATCCCCAACGACGACCACTTCGAGCTCGGCGACGTACCGCTGCACACCGCGTTCGCGCGTTCGTGCAACACCACCATGGGCCGGCTCGCGGTCAACCTGCCGCCGGACGGCCTGACCAAGGCCGCCGCGCAGCTGGGCCTGGGCATCGACTTCGTCGCGCCCGGCATGACGACGGTGACCGGCAGCGTGCCGGTGGCCGACACGTCCGCGCTGCGGGTGGAGGAGGGCATCGGCCAGGGCCAGGTCACCGCGTCGCCGTTCGGTATGGCGCTGGTCGCCGCCACCCTGGCGCGCGGTTCGGTGCCCGCGCCGGCCATCGTCGAGGGCGAGCCGGGAGTGCCCGACCGCACCCCGGATCCGTTGCCTGCCGGGCTCGCCGGGCAGGTGCAGGCGATGATGCGCGAGACGATCACCGGCGGCACCGCCACCCAGCTGCAGGACATCCCCGGCCTGCTCGGCAAGACCGGCACCGCCGAGTACTCCACCGGCCAGGCCGACAAGCCCATCTGATCGACGGCGATCACGGCCAGCAACCCCCACAACGCACTGCCGGGCGCGATGAACAGCACCGCGCGGCAGGATCCGGCGCACCACCGGCGACTGCGCACAAAACCGGC
>NZ_LMVQ01000399.1 GCF_001545925.1 Mycobacterium sp. NAZ190054
CCGAACGGGCGCGCGAGGCGGGGACGACGCCCGACCCGCCGGCGGGGCAGGGCGGTGGCGCGGTGTTCACCGCGCTGGCCGGTACCGCGATCGCGCTGTTCCTACTCGCGATCGTCGCGATGCTCACCGGCCGCAGACGCCGGCCGTCCCAGGCCGGAATCCCCGAGCCCGGTGTCCCGCCGGCGCAGACGCCCGAACCCGACCTCGCGCGGGCGGCCGAACTGGGGCTGGCCGAGATGGGGGATCTCAGCCGGGATCCGCGCGAGGCGATCATCGCCTGCTACCTGGCGATGGAGCGGGAGCTGGAGAAGTCACCGGAGGCGATCCCGCAGGCGTCCGACACCCCGACCGAGGTGCTGGCCCGCGCGATCGCGAGCCGCACTCTGCGTGCCGACAGCGCCACCGTCCTGGTCGAACTGTTCGAGGAGGCGCGGTTCAGCCCGCATGTGATGAACGAGGGCCACCGCGCCGACGCGGTGGACGCCCTGCAGCAGGTGCAGCGCCGGTTCCAGGCCGCGACATGACGAAAATCGTTGCCGCCGGCGTATTCCTGATCGTGGTCGTCCAGGCGTTCGCGATGACGCAGCTCGAACGTGAGCTCGTGCTCGCGGTGACCGGCGTGGCGTTGGCGTGCGTGCTGCTCGCCGTCCGTACCCACCTGAACCACCGGCAGGACGACGAGGCCGAGGCGGTGGCCGACGAGGCGGCCGCGGCGATGCGCCGCTGGTTGTCCCGCACCGAGACGCTGATCTCCTGGTCGGAGTCCTCCCGCGCGGACTGGGACCGCCGCCTGCGCCCGATGCTCGCCCGGCAGTTCGAACTCGCGGCGGGACATCGGAAGTCCAAGGACCCGAGGGCGTTTCACGCAACCGGACGGATGCTGTTCGGCGACGAACTGTGGTCGTGGGTCGATCCGGAGAACATCTCCCGGACCGGCAGCACCGAACCGGGCCCCGGTCGGCGCACGCTCGACGAGATCCTGCGGCGATTGGAGCGGCTGTGAGCACACCCGCGGTGACCACGGCCCGCTGCGAGTCCGTCCTCGACCAGATCGGACGCGCGGTCGTCGGCAAGCGCAACGCGCTCAACCTGATCCTGATCACCGTCCTCGCCCGCGGGCACGTGCTGGTCGAGGACCTGCCGGGGCTGGGAAAGACGTTGATCGCCAAGTCCTTCGCGGCCGCGCTCGGCCTGGAGTTCACCCGCGTGCAGTTCACCCCCGATCTGCTGCCCGCCGACCTGCTCGGCTCGACGATCTACGACATGCAGTCGGGCCGGTTCGAGTTCCGCCGCGGGCCGATCTTCACCAATCTGCTTCTCGGCGACGAGATCAACCGGACCCCGCCCAAGACGCAGGCGGCGCTGCTGGAGGCGATGGCCGAACGACAGGTCAGCGTCGACGGTGTGACGCACCCGCTGCCGGAGCCGTTCCTGGTGCTGGCGACCGACAATCCGATCGAGTACGAGGGCACCTACCCGCTGCCCGAGGCGCAACTGGACCGGTTCGCGATCCGGCTGGAACTGAAGTACCTGTCCGCGGCGGAGGAGACCACGATGCTGCGCCGCCGCCTCGACCGCGGCTCGGCGCCCGCGACGGTGGCGCAGGTCGTCGACGGCCACGACCTGCTGGCCATGCAGGAGTCGGTCGAGCAGGTCAGCGTGCACGATGACGTGCTGCACTACGTCGTCTCGCTGGCGGCCGCGAGCCGGCAGCATCCGCAAGTCGCGGTCGGCGCCAGCCCGCGCGCCGAGCTGGACCTCGTGCAGCTGGCCCGGGCCCGCGCGCTGCTGCTCGGCCGTGACTACGTCGTCCCCGAGGACGTGAAGGCGCTGGCCGTGCCCGCGCTGGCCCACCGCATCAGCCTGCGGCCTGAGATGTGGGTGCGGAAGGTGCAGGGCGCCGACGTGGTGGAGGATCTGCTGCGCCGCACCCCGGTGCCACGCGCCAGGGGCGCGCCGTGACCGTCGTCGAATTCCGTTGGCGCGCTTCGGCTCTGACCGGGTCGATGGCGACCTGCGCGGCGGTGGCGATCGTCGTCGCGGTGCTGACGGGACGGTGGGAGCTCGCCGCGTTCGCCGCGCCGCTGCTGGGCGTTTTGTGTTCGGCCGGCCTCCAGCGGGGGGTCCCGGCGGTCACGGTGGCCGCGGAGCCCGCGTTCCAGAGATGTTTCGAGGACGAGCCGGTACGGGTGCGGCTGTCGGCGCGCGCGGACGACGGCAGCGCGGTCGCGCTGCGGTGCCCGGTGGTGACCGGAATGACGGTCGACGACGACCCGGACGTCAGAACCTCGGTGGCGCGCGGCTTGCGGCACTCGGGGTTCGACGTCAGGGTCGCCGCGACGGGGAAGGAAGCGCTGCGGCTGCTGTCCAGCGAATCGCACGACGCG
>NZ_LMVQ01000400.1 GCF_001545925.1 Mycobacterium sp. NAZ190054
AACTCGCCGGTGCCGTCGCGTACGCGTCCACGCTGTCGTACCCGGTGCTCGCCGACCGGTTGCCGCCGATGCTCGCCGCCGCCCTCGGCTGATCTAATGGGCCTGCTGCTGCGCGGCCAACTGCGCGGCCATCTGCTCGGGCAGCTGCACCGGCAGCGGGGTGCGCACCGGAAGCGGGGTGTCGCCACGGCGGACAACGGTGTCCGCCAACGCATTCCGCGCTTCCTCCGCGAGTTCGGCCATACGCTCGTAGGGACCGTTGACCACGCAGCGGACCATCCAGCGGTAGCCGTCCACCCCGATGAAGCGCACGACCGCGGCGCCCTCACCGGCTGAGCCGACGACCTCCCGGCCCCAGGGACCGTCCTCGATGCTGACCCGGGGAGCGTCCTTGCGCAGCGATTCCGCCAGCTCCGCCGCCACCTCGCGCCACAGTCCGGACGACTTGGGCGCCGCGTACGCCGCGATCGTGAAACGACCGTTGGGCGTCATGATCCAGACCGCGCTGGGCGCCCCGGTCTCGTTGAGTTCGACCTGCACCTGGCCGTTCCGGGGCAACGGGATCAGCACCGAGCCCAGATCCAGACGCGCCAGCGCGGCGACCGACGGATCGTCGAAGTCGTCGATGTCGAACGGGCCTTCCAGCTCCTCGTCGTCGGTGTCCACCGACGTCACCTCCTCAGGCGTCGCAGCGCTGTCACTGTGGTGTCTGCCCACTGCCGTGTCCCCTCCCCTTACAGACTGGCATGCCCGCCGGAGGAACCGTGGCCACCGGCGCCGCGGGTCGTGTCCCCCAGCCCGGCCTCGTCGAAGGACGTCACCTCCACCAACTCGGGCAACTCGACGCGCTGCACCAGCAACTGGGCGATCCGGTCGCCCCGGCGGATCACGATCGGAGCCGCGGGATCGAGGTTGATCAACGAGACCTTGATCTCACCCCGGTAGCCGGCGTCGATCGTGCCCGGGCTGTTGACGATCGAAAGCCCCACCCGCGCAGCAAGTCCCGAGCGCGGGTGGATGAGTCCGACCATGCCGTTCGGAATCGCCACCGCCACACCGGTCGGGACCAGCGCCCGCCGGCCGGGAGCGAGTTCGACATCGAGCGCGCTGTAGAGGTCGACTCCCGCGTCCCCGTCGTGGGCCCGGCTGGGCAGCGGAAGGTCGCGGTCGAGACGCACTACCGCCAGAGAGATGGACACGACGTCAGAGATTACTCTGGGCCGCGTGTCTGACACGCGCGCCACTGCCCAAACAGTCCGCTATCGCGAGCGGCTGTGGGTTCCGCTGTGGTGGTGGCCGCCCGGACTCGGGGTCGCCGCCCTCATCGCGCTGGAAGTTGATCAGGGCATCAACGCGCTACCGGGCTGGCTGCCCTATGCCGTGCTGCTGCCCGTGGCCGCCATCGTGCTGCTGAGGCTGGGCAAGACCGAGCTGAAGGTGGTGGCCACCGGCACCGAAACCGAGTTCTGGGTCGGCGACGCGCATCTGCCCGCCTCGGTGGTCTCGCGCGCGGCGGAGGTCCCCCGCTCCGCCAAGTCGGCGGCGTTGGGGCGTCAGCTCGACCCGGCGGCCTATGTCGTCCACCGGGCCTGGGTGGGCCCGATGGTGCTGTTGGTGCTCGACGATCCGGACGATCCCACGCCGTACTGGCTGATCAGCGCGAAGCACCCCGACAAGGTGCTCGCCGCGCTACGCGCCTGATCACGGCCCGGCAGCCGCGGTCAGGCGGCGCAATCGGTGCAGATCATCACGCCGTTCTTCTCACTCGCCAGGCGGCTGCGGTGGTGTACCAGGAAACAGCTCGAGCACGTGAATTCGTCGGCCTGCTTCGGGATCACCCGCACCGACAGCTCCTCGCCCGACAGGTCGGCGCCCGGCAGTTCGAAGTTCTCCGCGGACTCCGACTCGTCGACGTCAACGACAGCCGACTGAGCTTCGTTGCGCCGCGCCTTCAGTTCCTCGAGTGAATCCTCGGAAACGTCGTCGGTCTCTGTGCGCCTTGGGGCGTCGTAATCGGTGGCCATACCCTGTCCCCTCCGTGAAGCTCGTTGCAGCGTTGCTTTGTACCAGCGTCGAACGCATCCACCAAATGATTCGTGCCCGGATTGACACCGGTTCTACTGTGATTTATGTCACATCTTAGCCCGCCAGCTTGTCGCCGCCGGTCGGAGCGCTGCGCCGGGTGGCTCTAGAGTGCTGGTCGTGGTCGCGCAAATCACCGAGGGCACGGCGTTCGACGCTCACGGTGCGTCAGGTTCCGGGTGTCCTCGGCTTCGGCGGCGCACCGATCACGGTGGGCCCGGACGGCAGCGTCCACGTGGTCACGGGCACCCAGAGCCAGACCGGCATGCAACTCTT
>NZ_LMVQ01000401.1 GCF_001545925.1 Mycobacterium sp. NAZ190054
TCCCACGCCCACGGCCTCGACGGCATCCACTTCTTCACCCGCCAAAAAGCCATCACCGCCCGCTGGCTCGACCCCAGCCACGGCGGCATCAACCTCGGCTTCCCCCAAAACGCCTAACCCCACACACGCACACGACCCCCGCTCTCCTCCACTTTCAGCCATAGGGATCGCCAGTGACCATCACCGAACAGCCCACCGAACGCGCCAGTCTGCCGACCGGCGAGGACCTCGACGCGGCCATCGCCCGCGGTCGGCGGGCCTACGAACTGGACCGCAAGCATGTGTTCCACTCGTGGTCGGCGCAGGCGCAGATCAAACCGATGACCGTGCTGGCGGCCCAGGGCTCCTACGTCTGGGACGGGGAGGGCAACAGGCTGCTGGACTTCTCCTCGCAGCTGGTGAACACCAACATCGGCCATCAGCACCCGAAAGTCGTTGCGGCCATTGCCGAACAGGCGGCGACGCTGTGCACGATCGCCCCGCAGCACGTCAACGACGCCCGGTCCGAGGCCGCCCGGCTGATCGCCGAACGCACCCCCGGCGACCTGAACCGGATCTTCTTCACCAACGCCGGCGCCGACGCCGTCGAGCACGCGGTGCGGATGGCCCGGCTGCACACCGGCCGCTACAAGGTGCTGTCCCGGTACCGCTCCTACCACGGCGGCACCGACACCGCGGTCAACCTCACCGGTGACCCCCGACGCTGGCCCAACGACTATGGCAGCGCCGGCGTCGTGCGTTTCAACGGGCCGTTCCTGTACCGGTCGTCGTTCCACGCCGACACCGAGGAACAGGAGACGCAGCGCGCGCTGGAGCATCTCGACCGCCTGATCCAGATGGAGGGGCCCAGCTCGTTCGCCGCGATCATCCTCGAATCGGTGCCCGGGACCGCGGGCATCATGGTGCCGCCGCCGGGCTATCTGGCCGGGGTGCGCGAGATCTGTGACCGCTACGGCATCGTGTTCATCGCCGACGAGGTGATGGCCGGATTCGGCCGTACCGGAAGGTGGTTCGCGATCGACAACTTCGCCGTGGTGCCCGACTTGATCACCTTCGCCAAGGGCGTCACCTCCGGCTACGTCCCGCTCGGCGGGGTCGCCGTCAACGAGGCGATCTACGCGACGTTCGCCGACCGCCCCTACCCGGGCGGCCTCACCTACTCCGGTCATCCGCTGGCCGCCGCGTGCGCGGTCGCGACGATCAACGCCATGGAGGACGAAGGCATGGTCGCGAACGCGGCCCGCATCGGGGAGCAGGTGCTCGGTCCCGGGTTGCGTGACCTCGCCGCCCGGCACCGGTCCGTCGGCGAGGTCCGCGGTCTCGGGGTGTTCTGGGCCATCGAGCTGGTGGCCGACCCGCACACCCGTGAACCGCTCGCCCCGTACGGGGGATCGAGTCCGGCGATGGCGGCGGTGCTGGCGGCGTGTAAGTCCGGCGGCCTGCTGCCGTTCGCGAACTTCAACCGCATCCACGCGGTGCCGCCGTGCAACGTCACCGATGACGAGATCGCCGAGGGGCTCCGGATTCTCGACGCCGCGCTCACCGTCGCCGACGACTACACGGTCTGACAGCTCCGGCGGCTCAGCCGTCGGAAGACAGCAGGGGTCCCAGTGGACCCAGGTCGATGTTGAGGTCCTCCGGCTCCAGCCCGAAATGTTCGCGTAGCTCGATCATCTTCTCTTCCAACAGCATCAGGGTGGTCCCGACCCGCTCGATCTGCTCCTCGGTCAGGTCACCGTGGTCCACCCGGCGAATCGCCTGACGTTCCATCAGTTGGCGGAGAAGCTCGACCAGCGTCAGCACGAGACTCACCAGACCCCGCTCCACCGACTCCGGATCGGAATGGATGCGGCGCCGCGGCGTGGACGGGCCATCGCCTCCGGTCATGGTCTGTCGCCCGACGCGACCTCGGGCAGCATCGGGCCCACCGACGAGATCAGGGTGCGCAGGGAGATCACCACGAGGTCGACGTCAGCGATGGACAGGGTGATGTCTCCGCTGATCACGACGCCGCCCGCGAGCACCCGGTCGAGCAGGTCGACCAGCGCGACGTCCCGGTTGTTGTCGGCCGGCAGCACCTCGGACATCACCTCACCGCCTCGCCGGTGAACGAATACGGTGGCCACGGTCCGGTGATCTCGAGCTGGATCCCGGGTGTGTCGACCGCCGCGACCGCGGCCTTGAAGTCGTCGAGCTTCGCCGTGTCGACCAGATAGGTGCCGTTGAGCACAGTCCAGTCGGTGCGGCCGGAGAGGCGGCGATCGCCGGCCGGTTTGCGTTTGCCGTCGACGGCGTGCCTCATCAGCAGCGCGTGGATGGTCTCGGCGTGGCCGGCGGCGATGCGGAAGGCGTCGTCGTCGGCGGCCAGGGCCCGTCGTCTCCGCATCAGATACGCCGTGCCGGACATCTTCTCGCTGTGGTCGGGTTGATCGGCCTCTCCCCGCAGCGCTCTGGGGTCGGCGTACGCCTTGACACCTATTTCCGCGCGGGCCGTCACATGAGCGAGGGTGGCGCGGAAGTCGTCACAGCGGGATTCGAGGAGTTCTCGCACGCGGTCGTCGTCGAGGTAGACGGTCGCCAGCCGCATCGGTACGACCGCACCCGACCGTGCGACCGCGGCGATCACGGCGTCGTGCGCGCGTGCTGTGCGCGCCAGCCAGTCGAGGTCCTCCAGATTGCGGCGCAAACCGTCCTCGCCGTACTCGTCGAGCCCCACGGTTTCGACCACAGCGGTCAGGCCGGCACCGGTGACCGCCCGCACGGGTTGCCCCGAAACCCCGTGCAGGCCCACAAGATCGACCTCGGCGGCGTCACCGTCGACGACCGCGTAGGCCCACACACCCTCAGTCGGCATCCTCGCGCTCCGCGCGTCGGCCCGCCACCGCCTGCCGGTGTCCGTTACGTGACTCGAGCTGCTGGATCCGCCCGCGTAACCGCTCGTTCTCCAGCTGAAGCTTCGCGTTGTCACCGGAGAGCCAGGGATCGCTCTCCCACCAGTTGATCCCGGCTTCTTTGGCCGTCTCCAGCGACGCGATGACCAAGCGCAGCTTGATGGTCAGCAGCTCGATGTCGAGCAGGTTGACCCGGATGTCACCGGCGATCACGATTCCGGTGTCGAGCACCCGTTCCAGGATGTCGGCGAGATTCGTCGACTGGCCTCCGGCCGCCGCCGGCCCGCCGACCCGCTGCACCGCCGAGAAGTCGTCGTTGGGTGTGAGGGTCACAGCGCACCGCTTCCCTCGGCGGTCTGCCCGCGCATGTAACGACGAGTCCGCCGGTACGACAACAGTTCGCCGGCAAAGTCGATCTCGACTTCGTAGAGCGCGAGGATGTCTGCTGACGACGGGATACGACGGTCCTCGACCGTCTCGACCTCCACGACCCAACCACCCTCGTCGGTGGGCGTCGCCGACGTCATCCGCACCGGCCCGCTCTCGGTCATCTCGGTGACATACTCGCGGGCCAGGGCCACGGCTTCACGAGCCGTCAGCGACTGCTCCGGCTCCGGATCGGGCGCCGGGCGAGGGCGGGTGCGTTGGGCCATTGTCGTCATCCTGTCTCAGGTGGCGGCGCCGTGGGCGCCGACGGGGCGACCCTCGATTCGAGGATCTGCTCCTGGACGGCTTGCTCGTCTTCGGGTGAGATCTCGCCGCGCTCGCGTGCTTCCTCGAGGACTTCGAGTTGCCGACGTGTGTTGGCGGGGTTGCGCATCTCCTGTTCGACCTGCCGCTGGATGACCTCCGCCAACGCCACGACGCCACGCACGGGGGCCAGCGGCAGTGTCACGATGGCGGACAGTATCCCCATGTCAGACCTCCGGATTGGTCGTGACGACGAAGTCGTACGGCGCCAACGGACCGAGTAATCGCAGTGTCACCAGGTCGCCCCATTCCTTGTTCAGGCGGTCCACGACCTCCTCCAACTCGGCCTGCCGGGCCACCTCGATGAGCAGGGCCAGGTGTACGGCATCCCACTCGTGGGCGGGATCCCGGGGATTGAGGTGTTCGGAGAGATCGCCGAGCGCCTCGGCCACGGCTTTGGTGTGCTGCTGCCGTTGCTGCTCAACGGCGTTCGCGACGAGCTCGCCCAGGGCGATCTGCGAGTCACGCGAGGCGTCCTCGGGCTTGCTCTGAATGTCGTCGCGGAGCTGTGCCGCCTCGGCGTTGTCCGACAGCAGGCGCGACAAGAACACCGTTTCGTCGTACCGGCCCTTGACGATGTACTCGGCGCGGCCTTCCAGAGCCTCCAGCGCCTGCGCGAATTCATCGTGATGGTCGCGCAGCAGCTCTCCTGCCACCGACTCGGCATCGGTCAGCACAGCACCGAACCGTAACGGCAGCACGGGCGCGACGCCGGCTGTGCCGTCCAACAGCTGCGCGTGGGCTTGCAGGTCCTGCGGCCTGCCGAGCGGCTGGTCCAGCGCAACCGTACTCACCAAGGCCGCGATGTCGCCTTCCCGGATCACCTCGACCTCGGCCGGCGGGTCACCGACACCCTTGGCACTCTCCTGCACCTCGACGTCCGCGGGAACGATTCCGTATACGTAGACCCCGGTGTGTTCCGCCGTATCGTCGGGACGGGTCTGCGTGCCTGATGACGCGCTCATACGTCCTCCCGTCGGCTGCGTACGTGAGTCGCCTTCTTCCGTTGCGGCTCATTCTGATTGAGCAGATCACCGAGCTTCTCACCCGCGGCGTCGAGCACCCCCTGGGTCTTGCTCTTCGCGGACCCGGAGGTGACGTCGTCGACCAGTTCCGGCAGTCCTGCTTTGGGCTCATCCTCGGCGATGTTGAGTCGGTTCACGGCCTGCGCGAAGCGCAGGTAGGTGTCGACGCTTGCCACCACGACCCGGGCGTCGATCGAGAGTAATTCGATGCCGACCAGCGACACCCGCACGTAGGCGTCGATGATCAAGCCCTTGTCCAGGATCGTGTCGATGACGTCGGCCAGGCTGCTCGAACTCGGGCCGCCGGCAGGATTGCTTCCGCCGTTGGAGGGTTGGATCGCCGTCGTCATGACCGGCTTCCCGCCTTGCGCGCCGGCCGGGGGCGATCGGCATCTTCGTCCTGTGCCGCGCGCGCCCTGGCGCCGGCACGGCCCCGCCCGAGCCGGCTCGTCCTCCGACGGGGAGCGCCGCCACCGTCGGGTTCGTCGTCTGACGCCGTGTCTTCCGGCTCCTCCGTGTCCTCGGTTTCGTCCTCCGGCGACTCCGCCTCGTCAGCCTCGTCGCCTTCGGCGTCGACGACTTCACCGTCACGGATCTCACCGGGCCACCCCTGTACATCGTCGGGGTGAAGCAACGTCTGCGTCATCAGTTGGCGTTGAAAGTGCTTGAGCTCCAGACGGACCCGGCGTCCTTGAGCCCGCCAGAGATTCCCGGTGTGTTCGAACAGGCCCTGCGGATGGTATTCGAGGACCACGATGACGCGGGTCAGATTCGGCGCCAGCTCATGGAAGGTGATCGCTCCGTCGACATACCCTTTGTCACCTTTCGACCGCCACACGATCCGGTCGTTGGGCACCTGCTCGATGATGGTGGACTCCCAGCTACGGTGCGACCAGAACACCTGCGCCTTCCACGTCAGCTTCTCATCGGACACCTGCTCGACTTGCTCGACTTTCTTCATGTACTTGGGGAACTCGGCGAACTCGGTCCACTGCCGGTACACCAACTCCACCGGGGCGCCGACGTCGATGTGTTCGACGATGTTGGTGACCTTGATCTTCTTGCCTCCGCCGCCCTTGCCGCCGAACAGCGACCCGGCCGCATCGCCCAGCGTGTCCTTGACCTTCTCGCCGGCATTGCCCAGACCCTTCTTGACCACGGACTTGACCGGTGAGGTGACGTCTTCCAGTCCGGTGACCGCGGAGAGAAGGCCTTTCCCGCCACCGCTTTCGGCGTAGTCGGTCAGCCTCTCGGTGGTACTGCCGAGCCGGTCCGACAACGAGGACACCGCACGGTTGGTGACCGTGCCGGTCAGCTGCTGCAGCGACGATTGCAGCGCACCCTTGGGCGCCGCCGCTTCCTGGGCACCGCCACCCTGCGATGCCGCTCCCTTGACCGTCTCAGTCATCGTTCTCACCGTCCTTGCCGGGCGGCTGACCGCGCCGCGGGCCGTCGTGGGGTTCGCGCCGACTTCTGTGGCACGCTCGGCCGCCTGGCCGCGCGCCGGCGTGTCACCGGCGGTTCGGGTTCTTCCTCCGGCTCGTCGCTGTCGAGGCCCTCGTCTTCGTCGACGTCGTCGAAGTCTTCGTCCCGGTCTTCTTCGTCGTCGCGATCTTCCGCATCGAGGTCGGGCCGCTCGTCTTGGTCGTCGTCCTCGACCTGCGTGTCGTCGCCATAGTCGTCGACATCGTCGGCCGCACGGCTGCGTCCACGTGACCTGCTACCGGCCCCGCCGACCGCGCCGCCGAGATCGGACACCGCGTCGCCGACGCCGTCGGCGGCACCGCCGACCTGCTCGAGGGTGTCATCCACGCCGGCGGCGGAAGTCACGCCTTGCAGCCGGTTGTTGAGCGCATCGACCTGGCTGACGGCCGCTGAGACCGCTGCAGCCCGGGCCGCGGTGACGAGCTCGCCCCGCAGTTGTTCGGTCAGTTGACCGAGATCAGTTGACGCGTTGAGTGTTTTCAGTCCGTGCGCCATGAGATCACTCGGATGGGTCGGGAACTTCCCGGTGATGCCGGCGCCGGCCAGCATCAGCGCCCAGCGCATCTTGCGGGTCCGGCCCAGCAGGTATCCCGCTCCTATTCCTGCTGCCAACGCGAGTTTTCCGTTTGACATGTCGCGATCTCCTTTGCCTGTGCGCACGCCCGTGATAACAGGGTGACGGCGGTAATCGTGGGCTACGTATTCCCGGAGTCGCCCGTGTTGAAGGCGGGCTACCCCATGCCACCAGACGCGAACCGAGATTGGACATTCAATTTGTCGAAAACTCGTCAGCAATCTGCATCCGCAGGCACAGACAGGTTTGATACGTTTGCTGAAGTATGTTCATGCGGGTAATAGCTATCGCGGCGGTCCACCCAGCAATGTCAGATCAATTCTATAGCTACCTCATATGGGGTAGCTAACTGGTTATTGACGCTGTTTATATTAATTAGTATATCGCCGCGATTTTCGGCCGGAGGTCCAAACTGGCCGCCGGTTTGTTTTGCGCGCCATTTTGACAGGACGATGTCGAATGAGTTTGCACCACTTCGCGCGGTGTCGGCACTGATATGGCGGCCGGAGTTGCTGGATGAATTCAGCTCGCGAAGGTTGCGAGTTCGCCGGGAAGTTGCGGCCGGACCGCGCCCCGCCCCGATCGAAGCGCGTCACCGCATGTTTGCGGACAACCGGCCGATGTCTTCGCGGGGCGAGCGCCCTTCCGGTGCTCTACGTCGGTATGCATGTCAGCGATGTACGCGAAAGTTAGTCGCTGGGGTGACTTTCAGACATGTCGCCGCGGTCACCGCTTCGCAGGTGCAGCGGCCGGACGTGCCGTCGGAAGGACCCCGAGAATCAGTGACGGTTTGCTACTGAAAATTCATGAGCGGTCGGCGAAATGGGCTCTACAGCATCCTGGTGAATTCAGAAGCACACCATCGGGTCGCCCTTCGGGCGTGTCACCGCGCTTCGCGGAAGTTGAACGAGCGGTGGACCGGCGGATCGCCGACGGCGCAGACGGGGCGGCTGCGCCGTCGCATCGAGCATTGTCCGGAACGGACGCGGAACAATCTGCGGCCGCGTAAATCAGTTTGCGGTGTTCGAAGGGTCTGCTCGTCAGGAACGTGTTCTAGCCGGCAAACATGTTCGGTGCGGCTCCTCCGCGGTGTCAGGCGCGGCGGCCAGAAAACCGCCTGCGGCAGGGCGTTTGGGCTTTAAGCCGGGCCCGAAACGGGAACGCTGCGACGACGGATCGGCCCGTGGGGTCGCCGACGGAGAGAGGGTGCCGTTATGAGCAACACCGACAAGATCAGGAACGCCGTGCAACGGCTGTCCGGTAAGTCGAAGAGGGTCACCGGCCGTGCCGCCGGCGACCGACGCATGGAAGACCACGGCCGGTCCGACCAGACCAAGGCGAGCCTCAAGCAACGAGGAGAGAGGCTCAAGGACGTCTTCCGCCGCTGAAGCAGCACGGATTTCGAGCATCAGAGATCGCCGCACGATGCTGTGCGGAGGTCTGCACGCGGCCCGCCTCAGTCGGACAGGTGCATCAAGTCTCCGGCGAGTTTCAGCAGCCGTCGACCCAGCTTCATGACCGGTATCCCGAGCGGAATCAGGATGACCGTCACACACAACACCAGGCCGAGCAGCCACACCACCGCCGCGACGATTCCCAGGACCACGCCGACCACAGCACCGAGGATGCCCAACACCACATTGAGCAGGCCATTCAACGCGTTCACGATGACCTCCTTGTCCGTGGTGGAAGTACCCGTCATGCAGCTGTTCGACCCGCGGTCCGGCGGCGAAGAAAGGTACGCGCCCGATGGCGCCGATGCGGTGACCACTGCCCTGCCGACCGCCGTGACAGCGGGGGGCGGAGCCTGATCGAACACCACCCTGCGCGGGCACGCCCCCCACCGTCCTCGATCGTCCTGCGGCGCCCTGCCCGACGAAATATCCTGCGAAGACAGTGCCGGGATCCGGCCTGGGCTAGAGTAGCTACGCAATTTGCTCTGATGCGCCTGACAGGCGGTATGGAATACGTAGGCGCCCGGCAGCCTATGGGGAGGTCGTTTGCTGTCACAGTCGACAAGCTTCGCGGTGTTCGGCCGTCACGCCAATGCGTGGTGGAGTACGCCCGTCGACTACGTGGCGCATGTGCAATATTTCGCCAAGCGGTCCATGGCCGGGGCGGTCCGAGTGATGATCGGGCTGGGGATCGGACTGATCGCCGTGATCTCGATGGCGATTCTGCCTCCCTGGGTCGACTCGACCAGTCTGGCCTCTGCGGTGGTCGTGGCCTTGTTCGCGGTCTTGACATTGTTCTGGGCCGGCGTGTGGTGCTTTCGACCATGGCCGTCGCGGTCCATGTCGCTCGCGTTCGTCGTCTCCTGCGACATCGGGATCGCCCTGGTGGCCCTGCACGACCCCACGTGGCTCTCCGGCCTCTTCGGGTTCAACACCTTTGCACTCATCTCGGTGTACCTGTTGTTCTTCGACGGACCGAAAGTCCTTGCGCTGCATATTCTGTGGATACTGATGTCGACGACGGTGTTCGCCGTGCGGGTGGCCCCCGAGGTCGACGTGCACGGTGCCGCCTTCGCCGCCAGCACGCTGGCCGCGGTGGCGCCGGTGGTCGTGACACCCCTGGGGATTCAACTCGGGGTCTGGAACCTGCGCAACGATGCGAACGAGTCGGTCACCGACCCACTGACCGGCCTACTCAACCGGCGCGGCCTGCACCTCCTCTTCGGCGAGTTGCTGCGCGATCGACCCGCCGATGGCCGGTACCTGGGCGTGATGGTCGTCGACCTCGACCGCTTCAAAGACGTCAACGACACCTTCGGCCACGCGACCGGCGACGAGGTCTTGATCCGCACCGCCCGGCGGGTCGAATCCGTGGTACCCAGCAGCGCGCTGGTGGCCAGACTCGGCGGTGAAGAATTCATCGTCATCGACATCGCCGAACCCGGCCAGACACAACGAATCACCGAACGGGTCAGGAGCGCGATCGCCGCCCCGGCCGATCATGCCCCGGTCACCGCGAGCATCGGCGCGACTCATGCCGCGCTTGCCACCTTCACCGCACCAGGTGCCGATCCCACGGCGCTCCTGAACACCATCATCGGTACCGCCGACGATGCGTTGCTCGACGCAAAACGCCACGGGGGCAACATCACGGTCCACATACCACCCGTCGACGGGACCCGTTGAACCGCATTCGAACCGCCCACACTTCTCGCACGGTGATAACCTCAATCACCACACGAGCGACGCGGAGAGAGCAATGACCGCCCCCACCAGCAACATGCGGTCCCTGGACCGTGCTTTCGACGTGCTCGGGGTGCTCCAGGACGCGAAGCAACCGATCAGGCTCAGCGAGATCGCACGGAGCAGCGGGCTGCACATCGCGACCGCTCAACGCATTGTCAACGTGCTTCTGGAGCGCGGATACGCCGCTCGAACCGCTGACGGTTATACGGCGGGCCCTGCCGCCCTGGCCGTCGCCCATGCGTTCATGGTGTCCAACCCGCTGAATTTGTTGGCGCAGACGACCCTCCAACAACTGGCCGCGACCACCGGTTTCACTGCGTCGATCTTCGTCCGTGTCGAGAACTCACGGGTGCTCATCGGCCGTGTGGAGAGCGCAAATCCGCTCAGCTACGTTCTTCCCGTCGGCGAACGGTTACCCCTGCACCTGGGCGGTGCCGGCAAGATCATGCTCGCCGAGATGCCACGTGACGAGCTCGAAGCGACCCTGCCTGAGGGTGACAGCATCAGGCTGGCCTCCGGAGCCACCATGTCAAGAGCCGAGCTGCTCGCCCAGCTCGAGAAGATCCGTACGGACGGTCACGCAGTCTCGGTCAGTGAACGCAGCTATGGCATCGCGTCGGTCACGGCTCCGGTCCGCGCCGCCGACGGAAAATTGGCCGCCGTGTTGGGCATCACCGGACCGGCAGACACTCTGACCGAAACCCAGATTTCTCGACTCATCACCGAAGTTCGGCGGGCAGCAACAACTTTGGGCGCCCGCATTCCGATCACAGGCTGACCTGCAGGGCCTGCCGGCTCAACAGAGCAGACGGTGTTGCGAAGGCGCTGACCCGCTGTGTTTCCCGAATAGGTTGCGCGCTACTACGCGACCCATTCTTGCCCTTCGGCCTGCGGACAGTGTTCGACGGCCACATTCCGCGCTTGACAATCACGTGGCGTTGTGACCACGATTACCACATCCAGTGATAGATACTATCACAGTATGAGATAGGGATGGTGGTCCATGACTGATCGTGAACCTGAGGCACCGCCCGCCTTGTCTCCGCCAGGCTCGCTGACACAGCGCGCGTTCGTTCCCGCCGGTCAACTGCTCTTGGCCGCGGTGGGCCTTTACGTCGCCGTCGAGTCGATCTCTCTGGGGTTGTGGACGACGTTGGGGCCCGGCCCGGGGCTGCTGCCGCTGATCCTCGGCTGCGCCCTGGTCGCGCTGACGGCGATCTGGGCGGTGCAGTCCGTCGTCGAACGACGCACAGCGGCCGTCGAGGCGCAAGACGCGGCCGAACCACTCGATCGGACCTATGTCGTCGGCGTCGTCGGTGGCCTGATCATGCTCGCCATCGCCATGCCCTTCGTCGGATTCCAGATTTCGATGACGGTGTTTCTCTTCCTGGAGCTCCTGCTGCTGGGCCGGCAACGCTGGTGGATCGCACTGGCGGTCGCTCTCGTCGGCAGCTTCGGTGTCTTCGTCCTGTTCGACCGTGTCCTCGCGGTTCAGTTGCCGCTGTCCTCACTGCCACTACTGTCCGGTCTGGGGCTGTAAAGCATGAACGTCCTGCTTGATCTGGCCAATGGCTTCGCCGAGGCACTGACGTGGGAGAACCTGGCCTTCGCCTTGATCGGATGCCTCCTGGGCACACTCATCGGCGTCCTGCCCGGCATCGGACCCGTAGCCGGTGTCGCACTTCTGGTTCCGCTGACGATGAACCTGAATCCGGCAAGCGCCATCATCATGCTGGCCGCCATCTTCTACGGAACCACCTATGGCGGAACCATCACCAGCGTTCTCCTGAACACCCCGGGCGAGGCCGCCTCCGCAATCACCGCGATCGACGGCTACGAGATGACCAAGCAGGGTCGCGCGGGGTCGGCCCTGACCATCGCCGCCATCGGATCCTTCGTCGGCGGGACCGCCGCCACGATCCTGCTTGTCATCGCCGCCCGCCCACTGGGTTCCCTCGGTCTTCAGATCGGCCCACCGGAATTCTTTGCCTTGGTCATGGTCGGCTTGTCGCTGCTGGTGGCGCTCTCCGGCAAGTCGATGGTCCGTGCGCTGATCTCCGGCGTCATCGGGTTGCTCATCGCGATGATCGGCATCGATCCAGTCGCCGGTGCTCCCCGATTCACCTTCGGCTCCGAAAGACTGCTGGACGGCGTGAGTTTCGTGGCGATCGTGGTCGGCTTGTTCGGTCTGTCCGAACTGTTGATCGCCGGCAGGCACAAGATCGCCGCCGCCAAAGCACCCGGGTTCAAGTCACTCATGCCCACCCGTGAAGACTTCCGGCGTTCCACGCCGGCCATCGGCCGCGGCACAGTCATCGGTTCAGCCCTCGGCCTGATCCCGGGCATGACCGGGTCCGTGTCATCGCTACTGGCCTACGGCGCCGAGAAACGCTTCTCGCGCAACCGCGACCAGCTGGGCACAGGCGCCATCGAAGGTGTCGCCGGGCCCGAAACCGCCAACAACGCCCACGCCAACGGCGCACTCATTCCACTGTTCACCCTTGGTATTCCAGCGTCACCCACCATTGCGGTCCTGATGGGGGCATTCCTGCAGCAAGGACTCACCCCGGGACCGACTCTGTTCGCCGAGGACGCGACCATTGCCTGGGCCATCATTGCCAGCCTTTTCATCGGCAACATCATCTTGCTGGCACTCAATGTGCCGCTGGTGAAGCTGTGGACCTCGATCCTCCGGATCCCCTACCCCGTTCTCGCGGCCATCATCCTGCTGTTCCTCGTCGTCGGCTCCTACACCATCAACTTCACCGTCTTCGACGTCTTCGTCATGATCGGCGCCGGGCTGCTCGGACTCGCCATGCGACGTCTCGACATCCCTCTGGCCCCACTGGTCCTGACCCTCGTCCTCGGTCCCCTGATGGAACGCTCGCTACGCGAATCCTTGGAGCTCTCCCTCGGAGACCCCACCGTGTTCCTCACCCGCCCGATCAGCGTCGTCCTCCTCGTCATCGCCGCAGTGATCGTGCTCAGCCCACTGCTCAAGCTGCGCAAACCCAGGATGCTCCAAGACGACCCCGAAACCTAGACCAGTAACTCACCTTCACCTAGGAGAAGTCATGTCCCACAAGTACACTCGGCTCGCGGTCACCGCCGCCGTCGTCACCTCACTCGCCTTGGCCGGCTGCGGTCGCCCCACCTCAGAGGGCGGTGGCGGCGGAGGAGGCGACTTCCCCGGCGACAAGCCGATCGAACTGATCGTGGCCTTCGCGCCCGGCGGCGCTGTCGACACCGCGGCGCGCCTCGTCGCCCCGGAGTTGGAGAAGGACCTCGGCACCAACGTCGAGGTCGTGAACCGCCCGGGAGCCGGCGGGCAGATCGGATACACCGAACTCACCAGCGCCAACCCGGACGGCTACACCATCGGCGCCACCGGTTCACCGTCCGTTGTGGTCTCACCCCTGGACCCCGCTCGCGGTGCGCAGTACACCCGCGCGAGTTTCCAGCCGCTGGGGATGCAGGTCGTCGACCCGGCCGTTGTCGAAGTCGCCCCGGACAGCCCCTACACCGATCTCAAAGCCCTCATCGACGCCGCTAACGCAGCGCCCGGGACGATCACCGCGACCACGATCGGAATCCAGACCGGCGAGCACTTCGCGTTGGCGCAGATCAAACAGGTCACCGGCGCCGACTTGGCACCTGTGCACTTCTCCGAGGGGCAATCTCAGGCTGTTGCAGCATTTCTCGGCAACCACGTGCCGGTGTACGTCGGCAGCGCCAGCGACGTGATCGACCTCGTGAAGCAGAACAAGATCCGCGTCCTGGGGGTCATGGACTCCCAGCGCAGCAAGTTCCTTCCCGATGTGCCGACCTTCCAGGAATCCGGTTACGACGTCGTCTCGACCACCGCGCGCGGCTATTCGGCTCCGGCAGGCCTACCCGAGCCTGTTGCCGAAAAGTTGCAGTCCGCACTGAAGTCGGCGATCGAGAACGAAGAAGTGCAGACGAAGATGACCGACCTCGGGTTGGAAACCCGTTACCTCGACTCCCAGCAATACGAGCAGCTGTGGACCGAACAGGAAACCACGTACAAGGACCTCATGCCCGCAGTGACCCAGGAAGGCAACTGATGGCCACAAACACCACTGCCGCCAGTTCGGAAACCGACCGGCTGAAGCCGGACTTGTTCGCTCGGTACTCGAAGCTGCCGACCGCCAATGTCGCCGACGCCATGGAGCGACTGGGTGCGCTGGACGCGCGGATCAAACCGGTCTGGTCCGGCGCTGCCGTGGTCGGCACGGCCTACACCGTGTGGACCCGGGCCGGCGACAACAAAGTCCTTCATGAGGCGTTGCGCCTGGCGGCGCCGGGAGATGTGCTCGTGGTCAACGGTGAGGGCGACGAAAGCCGTGCACTACTCGGAGAGTTGATGGGTGAACGCGCAAAGGTGAACGGTCTGGCCGGTTTCGTCGTCGACGGTGCGGTCCGGGATGCGGAGGTTCTCGGCGAGATCCAGATGCCCGTCTTCGCACGCGCCGTCACCCCTGCAGGACCGTTCAAGCACGGCCCCGGCAAGCTCAACGGGACGGTGGCCGTCGGCGGTGTCGCCGTGGCACCGGGTGACCTCGTTCTCGGCGACTCCGACGGCGTCGTCATCGTCCCAAAAGCCGACGCCGAGCACGTCCTGATCGCCGCCGAAGCGAAGTTCGCCGACGAGACCGCACGGCGTGCTGAGATCAAGGCCGGACGCTGATGCCGGAATCGAGCAACAACGCACTGCGGTGCGCCGTAATCGGGCTCGGTGAAGCCGGCGGCAAGTATGCCGGCGCACTCGTCGAGAACGGGCACACCGTCCTGGGATTCGATCCCGGGCCGGCAGAGACCCCGCCCGGAGTGATCCGGACCGAATCAGCCGTCGGAGCCGTCGACGGAGCCGATGTAGTCCTGGTCCTCACCGCTGCCAAGGCATCCAGACCGGTGGCGGAGTCAGTCGTGTCTGTCCTCAAGAGCGGGTCCTGCTATGCCGACTTCACCTCCTCGTCTCCGTCGGCCATGCGGGAAGTGGCAGCGCTTGTCGAGAACTCGGGAGCGCAATTCTGCGACGTCGCCATCCTCGGACCGGTGTCCTGGCACGGAGCGCAGACGCCGCTGATGCTGGCCGGAAACGGGGCGGCACGCATCGCGGAATTGGCAACCGCCTGGCGGGCGCCGAATGAGATCGTCGACGGCGAGCCAGGGTCGGCGATGGCTCACAAACTCCTCCGCAGTGTGCTGATGAAGGGCCTTGCCGGCGTCGTCACGGAAGCGGTGACCGCCGGCGCAGCAGCCGGTTACGAACCCTGGATCCGCGAGCAGATCGCTGCACAACTGGCCGGTGACGGGCATGCGGTCATCGACCGTCTGATCACCGGAACCCGCACTCACGCGGAGCGACGCGCACACGAGATGCACGACACCGCTGAGTATCTGGCAGACCTGGGGGTGCCCGCGGAGTTGACCCGGGCCACCGAGGCCGCGCTGCACCGGATCGCTGAGGAAGGGCGGGAGAGGTCAGCCTGATAGCACACGGGCGACATCTCGGGCTATCGGACTGGTGGCGGGCTCGCCGTCGGACGGCTGGCCCCGGTACGGTCCGAGGTGGACCGTCCTGGTGCTGGTCCAGCTAGTCGAGCGAGAATGCGCGCGCTGCCTCCTTTTCCATGTCCAGGTAGGAGTCCTCGCTGACATCGATCGCGACTGCTGCGATGGTGCCACCGGTGAAGGTCCCGGGATTGTCGTAGTGCTGGCTCACGTTGTCGCCGCTGTCGAAACCGATGCACAAGCCGTCGCCAGAGAGCGTGAACTTTCCGATCTGAGCGCGCATCGGACCTTTGGCCGCCGGTTGATCGTCGACGTAGAGCGTTGTGGTGCCCAAGGATTCACCGTTCTCGCCGACATCCTCGCGGACGAACTCCATTCCGAGGGCGTGCTTGCCGGGCGTCAACTCTTCAGAGACGAACTCTTGTTCCGGCCTGATGCCGAGGAAGTTGTAGACGTAGTGCAGCTTCTTATCCTTGATGAACAGCGCATGACCGCCGAAGCGGGAGCCGTGCGCGAACAGCACCCCACTGGCCTCATCGGTGATCTCGACGTCGGCGATGATCTTGTAGGACCGGCCGCGGACGTTGACGGCCACACCCTCGGGGATGGGCGCCGTACCGGGGTAGTAGATATAGCGCGTCCGAGGCGGTTCCGACTGCGGTCGTTCGATGGTCAGAATCTCGGTGGCGGTGCGGTCGTCGAGGGGCAACACGAAGTTCTTGTCGGCTTCCTCGAACCAGGCGTCGATGAGCGTTTGGAGCTTGTCCGGGTGCTCGGCGGAGAGATCCTTTGATTCCGAGCGATCTTCGTCGACGTGGTAAAGCTGCCACGTTTCCTTGTCGAAGTTCCCGGTCCCACTCAGGGGGGCGTGGATGGCGGCCGCTTTCCAGCCGTCTTCCCAGATGCCGCGAGTACCCAGCATCGCGTAGTACTGCCGCTTCTTGGCGGTAGGAGCGTCTCGGGCATCGAAGCTGTATCGCATCGACACACCGTTCATCGGGTACTGCTCGACGCCCCGATAGGTTGCCGGCATCTCCAAGCCGATCACGTCGAGGATGGTCGGCACGATGTCGGTGACGTGGTGATACTGGTGGCGCACCTCGCCCCTGGACTTGATGCCTTTCGGCCAATGAATCACCAGGGGATCGCAGGTGCCACCCGAATACTGTGAGTAACGCTTGAACATCTGAAATGGCGTCGAGAAGGCGACAGCCCACCCGGTCGGATAGTGGTTGTAGGTGTCCGCGCTTCCCAGCGTGTCCAAGTACTGGAGGTTCTCGGCCAATTCGTCGGGGTAGCCGTTGAAGAACTTGTTCTCGTTCACCGAGCCGTTGGGGGACCCTTCGCCGGAGGCTCCGTTGTCGGCGGCATAGAAGATGATCGTGTTGTCCAATTGGCCGGTCTGCTCCAGGTAGTCGATGATGCGGCCGACCTGGGCGTCGGTGTACTCGGAGAATCCGGCGTAGACCTCCGCCATCTTGGCGAACAGCTTCTTCTCGTCGTCGTTGAGGGTGGCCCAGGGTCGCACCGCGTCAGCCTCCGGGGTGACCTCGTCGCCCATCGGATTCAGCGGCGTCAACTCGGTGCCCTCCGGCAGAATCCCTTTCTCGATCATGCGCGCGAGCACCCATTCGCGGTAGGCCTCGTAACCGTCGTCGAACATGCCTTTGTACTTGGCTGCGTACTCGGCGGGGCTGTGGTGGGGTGCGTGATTGGCCCCGGGGCAGAACCAGAGGTACCAGGGCTTGGACGGATTCGTCGCCTGCTGGTCGCGAAGCATCTTCAACGCCTGATTCGCCAGATCCTTCGACAGGTGATAGCCGTCCTCGGGGCCGTAGGGCTGCTCGATGAACCGGTTGTCTTCGACAAGATCGGGGTACCACTGGTTGGTTTCGCCACCGATGAATCCGTAGAACCGGTCGAAACCTTTCTGCAGCGGCCACTCAGATTTGCTGCCACCACTGGAGACGTCCTCTTCGGGCACGTTGTGGTTCTTGCCGACCCAGAAGGTGCTGTAGCCGTTGTCCTGCAGAACCTGTCCGATGGTCGCGCATTCTGCGGGCAGCCGCGCCGAGGCGCCGGGAAAACCATTGGACGCCTCGGTGATTGACGCGGAACGATTCACGTGATGATTGCGGCCGGTCAGCATGCAGGAACGCGACGGCGAACACAGAGCCGGGGTATGCCACTGCGCATAGGTCAGCCCGTTGTCTGCGAGTTTCTGCATTGTCGGCATGTTGATGCGGCCCCCGAAAGGTGACCATGCAGCCAGGCCGGTGTCGTCGTAGAACACGATCAACACGTTGGGCGCCCCGTCTGGCGGGCGCTTCAACTCGTACGGTGACCAGTCGGCTTTCGAGTCCCGCACATCGAGCTCGATGACTCCGTTGAATTCCTTCGCCATGACTGATCTCCCGCCGACTCGTGTTCAGATCGAACGCATGCCCCAGGTGGCGCCCAGCCCCAGCAGACGAACGATCTTGGTGGTTGTCCGTGCCTACTGCTCCTGCGGTTGACCCTAGCCATCTACGGCCCTGATGAACACGAATTGACGACACGTTCGAATGACGTCAGAAATGTGCGACGCCAGTGATGCGCCACCGCGTCAGTCGCCGGTTTCCTGCCCGACGTGCAGGTCGATCACTCCTTCCCGGGCAAGAAGCAGAAGACTGACTCCGAGCACCCACAACGGGAAGGCCAACGTGAGCCACATGCTCAGTTCGCCGGCCACCAGGAGTACGGCCGCGGTTGCGTAGGTGGTGACCACCAACCAACGAGGCATCAGCCCGGTGCGCAGCCAGATGGTGGCCAGCGAGATCATGAATACCGACGCCATCCTCAACGCGAAGGTTTGGCTCAGGGTCACGAGAAGTTGTCGGCCGAACGCGGCTACTTCGGCGCGCGATGCCGGATCCGCAACGGCTGTGACGGTTTCCACCAGCGCGCCTCCGACGGCGGCCCAGGCGAATGTCATCGCCAGGAAAAGTAGGCCGCTCCCGATGAAGACAGAAGCGAAGAACCTGTCTTCATAGCGGCCGAAACCGTCGCGGACCACTCCGATGAACCACAGAAAACTGATCCCGGCGAAGGGAACGAGAATTGCCGCGATCCGCAGGAGCGTGCTGTCCCTTTCCGCCCACCGATCAGGCGAAGGTCCCTCCGGCATGACAAAGCGAACCAATACCAGCGCCGTCCCGAACAAGACGGCGAAGAGGACGCCGGCAACCGCGGCGGCGCGCGGAGTGGTGAGGTGGCGCAGCGCGCGTTCTTCCCGGTAGTCGGCCACGTTGTTATCGTGGCAGAGTTTCCAACGCGTGAACCGGTATTCGCGACGAACCCACGGCACAACTGTCTCGCCGGAGTCTGGTGATCACCTGTGACTACTGCTCGGGCATTGACCCACGGTTTCCTCAGGCCAGAAACCGGTGCCGCGCATGCGACGATGAAACTCATTGCGGCCCACTCTTTTCGGCGAGCGCGCTGTGCACGTCGCACGTCGGCAATCAGGGACGTTGTCGCGGTGCCACAACGGGCGCCGAACATGTTGGCGCGTTCGCACGAGCAGTTGACCGCGACCGGGCCCTAATTTGGGTTCATGCCTGGGTCTCGGCCCCCGACTCACGACCGCCGGCCCGGCCGGTCAACTCGCAGTGTGACCGCAAGAGAATCGAGGGCGTGACATGCAACTGAAAAGCCACCGCGCGCTGGTAACCGGTGCGACAGGCGGAATCGGCCGAGCCATCGCACGCGAACTGGCGGCACGCGGATGCGCGGTGACCGTCACCGGCCGGCGCGAGCCGGAGCTACAGCGGCTGGTCGGCGAGCTCGGTCCGGGCGCCCGCGGGTTGACTGCCGACCTCACCCAGCTTGATCAGCTGCGTGATCTGATGGACCGTGCAGGCCCCGGTGGATGTGCTCGTCGCCAACGCCGGTGTCGGCATCCCGGAGGATCTCGGGATGCTCAGCGACGAGGAGATCGAGCAAGCCGTCCGCATCAACCTGCTCGCCCCCGCCGCGCTCGCGCGCGCGGCGGGGGCGCCGATGAAACAGCGCGGCCGGGGTCATATCGTGTTCATCTCCTCGGGGGCGGGACTCATCGCGACACCCGGAAACGGCACGGTCTACACGGCCACCAAGTGGGGGCTGCGCGGGCTCGGGCTTGCCCTCAGACAGGAACTGCACGGCACCGGTGTGCGTGTGTCCACGATCTTCCCCGGGCCCGTCCGCGACGCCGGAATGTTGGCGGACACCGGAGTCGCGCTTCCCCGGGGATTCGGTACGAGCTCACCTGAGGACGTCGCACGGGCCGTCGCCGACGCCGTCGAGCGAGACAAGCCGGAGACGACCGTGGCTCCGGCCGGGATCCGTCTCCTCGCTGGGGTCGGCGCCGTCGCACCGGTGCTGATCGGCAAACTCGCGCGCCTGGCCGGAGTGGGGCGGGTCCGGGACGAGATGCTCGGCCGCGCATAGCCCCACGGCAGGAGCAAGCCTTCGAATCTGAAGTTATGCGGAGCGGTTCTCGCGCTTAGCCTGCACAACCTCGGTCCCGCCGCGGGTATCTGCATCAGGCGTCTCACCGACCAGTTCGGCCAGCGCCAGCGCCGCCCGCAGTTCGAGCGACCGTTTACCCAGGGGTCTGCCCAACAGCTCCTCCGCTTGGCGGATCCGGTACGCGACGGTGTTCTCGTGGATGTGCAATCGCTTCGCAGTTCGTCCGCGGCTGCAGTTCTCGTCGAGATAGGTGCGCAGCGTCGCCGCGAGGCGGCGGGTGGTTTCATCCGCCGACCCCAGGCGGCCCAATTCGCGTTGCACGAACACCCGCGACTGGTCAACGTCGACTGTGGCGATGGCGCCCAGGGAGATGGTGTTGTAGCGGGTGACACTACCCGCGGGGCGATTGGCCAGCCGGGCGATCCGTTGCGCCTCAAGGGCTTCGAGATGACTGGAGCGGAACCCCGCGATACCGCGCGCGGGTTCGCCCACCGCGACCCGGACACCGGGTGCGGTGGCGGAACGAAACCGTAACTCGTCCAGTACTTTTGACGGAACGACGCTGTTGGAGCTGATCCACGCAGCAACCGACAGAATGCCGAGGCTGTGCACAAGCGGCTTCTGATTGCCGATCATCGCGGCGACATCGCGGATGGCCGCTTCCAGGCTGGCCTGGGTGCTCCGCCCTTCCTCGTGGGAGTCCAGCCAGGCGATGGCGGCGACGTGCACCCGGCCGACCTCATGGCGCAACCGTCTGGTTGCCACCTCGGCGTCGATCGGCTCTCCGGCCAGGATGGTTCTGATGGTCTCGGCCTGGTTCGCCGCCGCGCTGCGCAGCCACCGGTCCCGCTCGGCGGTGTAGACCTCCTCGACCAGACACAGCGCCTCGTCGACAAAGGCGAACATCCACGCCGAACCCAACTCGGAGGCCAGGTTCAGATCCTGGGCGGTGCCCGCGTGGGTCTCCAGGATCGTGCTGAAGTGCTTCGACGTCGCGGCGTGTGCGAGGCGATAGCTGCGCATCAGCGTGGTCAGGGGTATGCCGTGGTGCGCACCGTCCCGGGCGTAGGCGAGGGTCGGCGCGGGAAGCCGTATCGCCTCCGCGGGGTCGGCCCCGGCCCGTAGGACCTCGGCGAAGTCGCAGATGCTGGCTTCGGTGCTCGCACGGTTGACCTCGCGGGCCTCCGCGGTGGCGAGCAGGTCGGGGAGCCGCTCACTGGTGTAGTCATTCACCGCCGCTGCGATCTCGCCGGCGCGCGCGGCCAGTTCGACGGCGGCGGGCCGCAGTACCGCCGACCACACACGCCGCTGGTCGTCGCTCTGCGCGCCCGCCCAGGCCGGCTCCATGCTCTGCACGGTATCGCCACCGCCCACCACCGGTGCGCGAATTGCACAACGACCAGACCCGACGTTGGCGCGCACAGACAAGAGAACACGGGCGTCGACGTCGGACGATCTACGCATGCGACAACTGACCAGCCTCGACGCACAGTTCCTGGCCATGGAGAACGACCGCGTCCAGGGACACGTCAGCGTGCTGGGGGTCTACGACTCCCACACCACCGCGGGCGAACCCCTGGATGCCGAGCGTGTCCGCCGGGTCATCACCGAACGCCTGCACCGGCTGCCGACCTTCCGCTGGAGGCTCGCGCAGGTGCCCTTCGATCTCGACTACCCCTACTGGGTCGACGACGGCACCTTCGACATCGAGTACCACGTCCGCGAGGTCGCCCTCCCCTCGCCCGGCACCCAGCGACAGCTCGCCGAACAGGTGGCCCGCATCATCGGCCAACAGCTCGACCGGGCGCGGCCACTCTGGGAGGTCTACGTCATCCACGGGCTCGAGGATGGCGGTGTCGCGGTCCTGACCAAGATGCACCACGCCGCGGTGGACGGAGTCTCCGGCGCCGAGGTCATGAGCATCCTGCTCGACGACACTACGGAGCGTCAGGCCGAATCGGCGCCGGAGATCGTCGCCGAGGACTTCCCGTCCGAATTGGAGATGCTCGGCCGCGGTCTGGTCGGGCTGATGAGTCAGCCGCTGCGAGTTCTGCGCGCGGGTCCCACGGCGTTACCGCATCTTGACGACGTCCCCACGATTCGCCACCTTCCCGGCGTGAAATCCGTCGCGCGCAGCAGCCGGTTGCTCAAGCGAACCCTGAAAGCCGGTCGGGCCGGCACAGCCTTGCGGGGCAGCGACATCACCGCGCCGCGCACCCGATTCCAGGCGCGCGTGTCCCCCCACCGACGAGTCGCCTTCGGCTCCATGTCGCTGGCCGAGGTCAAGTCGATCAAGAACACGTTCGGCTGCACCGTCAACGACGTCGTACTGGCGATCTGCACCGCGGGTCTGCGCACGTGGCTCGACGAGCGGGGCGAGCTGCCTGCCGAACCCCTCGCCGGCTTCATCCCGATGTCCGTGCGCACGCCCGAGTAGAAGGGGACGTTCGGCAATCGGGTTTCGGTGATGCTGACCCAGCTCCCGACCGACCTGGCTGATCCGGTGCAGCGCTTGCAGCGAATCAACGAGGCCATGGGCGAAGCCAAGGAGCGTCACCGCGCACTGCCGGCGTCGTTGCTACAGGACGCCAACCACTTCATTCCCCCTGCCCTGCTCGCGCAGGCGGCGCGGGCGACGTCGCGACTGGCGGGCCTGCGCGGACTCAATCAGCCGGCCAACGTCATGATCTCGAATGTCCCGGGGCCGGCGACACCGCTGTATCTCGGCGGTGCACAACAGCGCGCACAGTTTCCGGTCTCCGGAGTGCTGGACGGAATCGGCATCAACATCACCGTGATGAGCTATCAGGAATCGCTCGAGTTCGGAATCGTCGTCGACCGAGAGCTGGTCGATGACCCGTGGCCGCTGCTCGACGCCCTACGGGCCGGGATGGACGAACTGTGTGACGCCGCTCTGGCGGCGACGAAATCCGTGACCTCGATCCGCAGTAAGAGCCGGCGCCCACGAAAGGCCATGTCATGACCCCGAACATGCTCAGCAGCAACAGCATGGACGACTATCCACTCACGCTGACGAGCATCGTCGAGCGCGCCGAGAGGTTCCACACGGACAAGGAAGTCGTCTCGCGTCGCCCGTCGGGAGCGGTATCGCGCACCACGTATGGCGAATGCGCCGGCCGCGCAAAGCGTCTCGCGGGTGCGTTGAGCGCACTGGGCGTGCGCCAGGGGGACCCCGTGGCGACGCTGTTATGGAACCAGAGCGAGCACCTGGAGCTGTACTTCGCCGTTCCCGCCATGGGCGCGGTCGTCCACACGCTCAACCCGCGGTTGTTCCCCGACGAGCTGGCCTTCATCGTCGACGACGCCGGCGATGCCGTGATCGTCGTCGACGAGTCGCTGCTGGATGTGTTCGAAACCTTCTGTGGCGGACGGTATTTCTCCCACGTCATCGTGGTCACCCACGACGGGGAAGCGCCGGCCGGTACGCTGGGTTACGAGTCTCTGATCGCCGGGGCCGAGCCCGTCGCGTGGCCCGCGGTCGACGAACGTAGCGCGGCCGCGATGTGCTACACCTCGGGCACCACCGGGCGCCCCAAGGGTGTCGTCTACTCGCACCGAGCACTCGTCCTGCATTCCCTCGTCGCCGCCTTGCCGGACCAGCTGGCGGTATCGGCAAGGGACACCGTCCTTCCCGTCGTGCCGATGTTTCACGCCAACGCGTGGGGCCTGCCCTACGCCGCGGCAATGGCCGGCGCCCGTCTGGTGCTGCCGGGACCCCGTCTGGATCCGGAAAGCGTCCTCGAGTTGTGCGCCGACGAGCGGGTCACCATGACCGCAGGTGTGCCGACGGTGTGGATGGGGATGCTCGCCGCGCTCGATTCCGAACCAACCCGGTGGGACCTGTCGGAGCTGGACCGTCTCATCGTGGGTGGAGCCGCCGTGCCGCGGTCGATGCTTGAGGGGTTCGACCGCCACGGCCTCACCGTCGTGCAGGCCTGGGGTATGACCGAGACCGCTCCCCTGGGCTCGGTGTGCCGCCTGCCGGCGGCCCTCGACGAGGGCGGGCGCGACGAGCAGTACAGCTTCCGCACCCGGCAGGGCGTCGCCAGCCCGTTCTTCGACATCCGCGCTCGCGATGACAACGGCGAACTCATCGCCTGGGACGACGCGGCGATGGGTGAACTGGAGGTGCGCGGCCCGTGGGTGGCGGGCAGCTACCACGGCGGTCGCGGCGCCGACAGTTTCACCGCCGACGGCTGGTTCAAGACCGGTGATGTGGTGCGCATCGATTCGCACGGTTGCATCCGGATCTGCGACCGTTCAAAGGATTTGGTGAAGTCCGGCGGCGAATGGATCTCCTCGGTCGACCTGGAGAACCAGCTCATGTCGCATCCCGCGGTCGCGCAGGCCGCCGTGATCGCGGTGCCCGACGACCGGTGGGGTGAGCGACCACTCGCGGTCGTGTCCCTGCGCGACGGCGTCGGGGCCTCTGCTGAGGAACTCCGCGAGCACCTCGGCCAAGAGTTCGCCAAGTGGCAGTTGCCCGACCGCTTCGAGTTCGTCGAAGCGATTCCCTGCACGGCCACCGGCAAGTTCAAGAAATCCGAACTGCGAAACCTGTTCACGACAGCCTGAAAGGAACCCGAACATGAGCCGCTACGACATCACCCAGACCAACCGCGCCGTGGAGCGTTTGATCGAGACGACGGACAACCCGCGTCATCTCTACATGCTGCACGCCTACAACCGGCACCGTTACCTGGAGATGGCCGGCCGCTACGAGGAGATCTTCGCCCCGGACATGACGGTGGAAAACCCCGTCTACCACTTCAACATGCTCGGCAAGACCCTCACCGTGGAAGGCACCGAGGGCGTCAAGGGGCTCTACTCGCTCTGGGCGAGCACCGCGCAGTGCGTCTTCTACGCCGACGACGAAAAGCTGGCCATCAGCGACGACATGATCGTGTCGACGTCGTTCATCTATCAGCAGACCCCGGGCAGCATCCTGGCCGAAGAAGGCATGCCCGTCGACCCTGACGCCACCTATCTGGTGAAGACCGCCGAGCACATGATCTGGCCCTACCGCAACGGCCTGCTGGTCGGTGAAGACGTCTGGGAGTTCGACGAATCGGCGCGCGAGGTCATTCCGCTCGATCCGGCCGACGTGCTGACCGTCGAACAGTCAGCGAAGCTGCTCGATCCGTTGATCAAGCCGCTGCCGGAGCACAATCCGTTCCTCGCGTGACCTTCGGGAAGCCGAACACGAGTTCGGCGGCCCGAAACGGTTTCGCCCCGCTTCGCCTCAGTTACGAGGTGATGTTCGAGCATCCGTTCACACCCGAATGAGAACGGCCCCCGGAGTGTCCTCCGGGGGCCGTTCTACCTAGTAGCGGGGACAGGATTCGAACCTGCGACCTCTGGGTTATGAGCCCAGCGAGCTACCGAGCTGCTCCACCCCGCGATGGTGAACGCTAGGTTACCGGGGCGGCCGCTTCGGCTCCAAATCGCCTGATCAACGCCACTGTTGGCCGGCGCGAGCGTGCGCTTTCTCCGGCTTTTTCACGGCGTGGCGGCCGCAGACACGCACCTTCGCGGTTGGGGGGCGCTACCTGGGTGTGCGGATGACCTGGCCGGTGGCCAGCACGCCGGCGGGGTCGTAGCGGTCGGCCAGCGCGGCCAGCCAGTGCAGCGTGTCCTGGTCGTACACCCGCGACGGCCGTGCCGGATCGTAGGACGGCGCGAAGTTCGGCATCTGCCCACCAGTGGCCCACGGCGCGACGGCGCCCGCCACCGCGCGGGCGTGCTCGACCACCATCGCCGCGGTGTCCGGCGTCGGGGCGCCGATCACCGCCAGCGAGAACGCGGCGTCGCGATGGCAGAATGCGCTGCGGTGCTGCGGCCGGCGCGCCAGCGCTCCCCCGAGCAGCCGCAGTTCGACGATCGCCTGCGGTGACCCCGAACCCGGACCTGCCACCGCCAGCAGTGCGTCGACCGCCTCGGCCGGCAGCTCGGCGAGCAGCGCCTGGTCCTCGTTGATCGGCATCGGGTCCACCGGATCGGCGTGCACGGCCCCGATCGCCGCGTACGGCAGCACCCCGACGCTGTCCAGGATCGGCGTAGCGACCGCCCGCATCGGCGCCAGCAGCCGCTCGGCTTCGGCGAAATCACCGACGGCCGTGTACCGCACCGCCACCGTCATCCGGCCCGCCAGCGGTTCGGGCACCCCGGGCAGCGGCGGCAGCTGCTGCACCGCGATCGACGTGTTCACCGTCTCCGGCAGCCCGGCACACCAACCGCGCCACCCGTGCAGCACCGCGGCCGTGTCGGCTCCGTCGAAATAGACTGCGCCACCGTAGAACTCAGGGATGGGCAGCAGGTCCATCTCGACCGCGGTGACGATGCCCAGCGTGGCCTTGCCGCCGCGCAGCCCCCAGAACAGGTCGGCGTTCTCGTCGGGCGTGGCCCGCAGCAGCCGGCCCTCACCGGTCACCACGTCGAACGCCCGCACGTGATCCGACGACAACCCGGCCGTGCGCACCAGCGGACCGATCCCACCGCCGGTCAGATAACCCACCACACCGACCCCGGGCGCCGAACCGCACAGCGGCGCAAGGCCGTGCGGGGCGCCGACGTCGATGACGTCCTGCCAGCGCGCGCCCGCGCCCACCCGGACCGTGCGGTTGAGGACGTCCACCTCGCAGTGCTTCATCGCCGCGGTCAGCACCAGGATCGTGTCGGGTCCCACGCCGACGGCGCCGTGGCCGGTCGCCTGCACGGTGACGGTGAAACCGTGCGCCGCGGCGAACCGGACCGTGCCGGCGATGTCCTCCGCCGAGGTCGCCAGCACCACCGCGGCCGGGTTGACCGGGGCGGCCACATTCCACGGCATGCAGCGCTCGTAGCCCGGCTCACCGGGCAGCGCCACATGGGTGGCGACCTGGCCGCGCAGGCTGCGCAGCGCGTCGTCGCGCGTCAGATCGGTCGGAATGGTCATCGGGGTCCTTTCTCCCAAAGCCTCGCGTCGGGAAGGAGCATCGCCGAACACGCTTGGACGCGGCTTGGAAACGGGGTTTTAGGAACATTCAAGTAAGCGAGCTCACGCCGCGAACGCGCAGCTTCGGTAGCGAAACCGGGCTGCCGGCTACCGTGGGCGCACGTTTGCGAGCCGCAACTCAGGCCAGCCGGCGCGCGGC
>NZ_LMVQ01000402.1 GCF_001545925.1 Mycobacterium sp. NAZ190054
TGGGGGCGCAGGCGAGCGCCGGCGCCGCCCGTTCGACGCTGGCCCGCCGCACCTCGGCGGTCAAGACGTTCACCGCGTGGGCGGTGCGGCGCGGCCTGCTGGCCGACGATCCGGCGATTCGCCTGCAGGTTCCCAAGGCACGTCGCACCCTTCCCGCGGTGCTGCGGCAGGACCAGGCCCGTGACGCCATGGAGGCCGCGAAATCCGGTGCCGAACAAGGGGATCCGCTCGCATTGCGGGACCGGCTCATCGTGGAGATGCTCTACGCGACCGGCATCCGCGTCAGTGAACTGTGCGGACTGGACGTCGACGACGTCGACATGTCCCGGCGGCTGCTGCGGGTGCTCGGCAAGGGCAACAAACAGCGGACCGTGCCGTACGGCGAACCAGCGCACGCGGCGCTGACCGCATGGCTGACCGACGGCCGGCCCCAGCTGGCCGCCGCGGCCTCCGGACCCGCACTGCTGCTCGGCGCCCGCGGCGGCCGGCTCGATCCGAGGCAGGCGCGCACCGTGGTGCACCAGACCATGTCCGCGGTGACCGGGGCACCCGACATCGGGCCGCACGGGCTGCGGCACAGCGCCGCCACCCACCTGCTTGAAGGCGGCGCCGACCTGCGGGTCGTGCAGGAACTGCTGGGGCACTCGACGCTGGCCACCACGCAGCTCTACACCCACGTCTCGGTGGCGCGGCTGCGTGCGGTGCACGACCAGGCGCACCCGCGCGCCTGACGTCAGCGCACCGGCTTGAGCCGTATCGGCGTGGTCACCACCAATCCCAGCGGATCGACGTAGTCGGCGCGCGCCGCCGGCCCCCACATCGCGCCCCAGTGCAGGCACGCCGGCGCCGCGCATCCCGGATGACCCGCGACCAGCTCACCGAGCACCGTCCCGGCGGCGATCACCTGACCGCGCCACACGGTGGCACGCACCGGCTCATAGCTCGTGCGCAGACCGCCCGGATGCGCGATCGACACCACCGGCCGGCCGGCGAGCTCGCCGGCGAACACGACCGTGCCCGCAGCGGCGGCATACACCGGCTGACGATCGGCGCCGGCCAGGTCGACACCGCGGTGCCCGCGCTGCCAGTTCGGGGACGGGGCGTCGAACTCACGGACCACCGCCGGGCGGGGCTGCAGCGGCCACCCCAACGGGACGTCGTCGGCCGCCGCGGCCGGGGCGCAGAGCACCGCGACGGTCACCGCGGTGGCCAGGATTCGCATCGTCCCAGTTCAGCGCACTGCGGCTGGCCGGCGGAAGAACGACTTCGTACGCTTGGGGATGGTTCCCTCGGTGGTAAAAGCACCTGCTCCGAGCGTGTAAACTGCTATCCGCAGCTCGTCTTTGCGGGCTGACTTCGCGCGTCTGCGGCACGAGCTCAGCAGCTCGTCACCTGTATGCCGGGCGGTCCTGTTCCGGGGTTCTCCCCGAAGCGGGTCCGGCATCGAAGCAGTCGCCAGGGTCCGGATCACCCGATACCGGACGACAACCGACAACTGAAGGTAAGACACGATCATGGCTGTTGTAACCATGAAGCAGCTGCTCGACAGCGGCGCACACTTCGGGCACCAGACCCGTCGCTGGAACCCCAAGATGAAGCGGTTCATCTTCACCGACCGCAACGGCATCTACATCATCGACCTGCAGCAGACGCTGACCTACATCGACAAGGCGTACGAGTTCGTCAAGGAGACGGTCGCGCACGGCGGTTCGATCATGTTCGTCGGCACCAAGAAGCAGGCGCAGGAATCCATCGCCGAGGAGGCGACCCGCGTCGGCATGCCGTACGTGAACCAGCGCTGGCTGGGCGGCATGCTCACGAACTTCTCCACCGTGCACAAGCGCCTGCAGCGCCTCAAGGAGCTTGAGGCCATGGAGCAGACCGGTGGGTTCGAGGGCCGCACCAAGAAGGAAATCCTGATGCTGACCCGCGAGAAGAACAAGCTCGAGCGGTCCCTCGGTGGTATCCGCGACATGCAGAAGGTGCCCAGCGCCGTGTGGGTCGTCGACACCAACAAGGAGCACATCGCCGTCGGCGAGGCCCGCAAGCTCGGCATCCCGGTCATCGCGATCCTCGACACCAACTGCGATCCGGATCTGGTCGACTACCCGATCCCGGGCAACGACGACGCCATCCGCTCGGCTGCGCTGCTGACCAAGGTGATCGCGTCCGCGGTCGCCGAGGGCCTGCAGGCCCGTGCCGGCGCCGGCTCCGACAAGCAGGCGGCCGAGGCCGATTTCCGGTGGGAGCCCGCCGAGGTGTGCTGGACCGTCCGGCAGGACGCGACCGGGCGGTGGCGTGCGGACTTCGCCGAGGTGGAGCCCGACCCGGTGCCCGTG
>NZ_LMVQ01000403.1 GCF_001545925.1 Mycobacterium sp. NAZ190054
TCGTGCGGATTCGACTCGGTCCCCTCGGACCTGACGGTCTACGCGCTGCACCGTCAGGCGACCGCCGACGGCGGCGGCGAGCTGGGTGAGACCACGTACGTGTTGAGGTCGGCCAACTACGCCGCCGCGCTCGTCGAGGCCGCCGGCGGTCAGGTGCGCGCCAAGTACGGCTGGACCGACGTGGCGCGGTTCGCCGCGCTCGGCATCCCGGCCGTCAACTACGGCCCCGGCGACCCGAACCTGGCCCACCGCGTCGACGAACACGTCGAGGTGGAGCAGATCACCGCCGTGACCGACATGCTCAGGCGCTACTTAATCGGTTGACGGCACGGATAACCTGGGAACCATGCTGGGAGAAGACATCACCGGGTAGCACCCGGACGGGTCCCGTTTCCACAGGCGCGTCACGCCTCGACGAAAGCACTCCCCGCATGTCTTCTGTTGTCTGCAGTCATCTGTCCTACTCGTGGCCCGACGACACCCCGGTGTTCACCGATCTGTCGTTCTCCGTCGGTGCGGGCCGCACCGGCCTCGTCGCCGCCAACGGCGCGGGCAAGAGCACGCTGCTGCGGCTCATCGCCGGCGAACTGAGTCCCACCACCGGCACGGTCACCGTGGACGGCGTGGTCGGCTATCTGCCGCAGACGCTGCCGCTGCTCGACGACCGCACCGTCGCCGAGGTGCTCGGCGTCGCCGAGGTGATCGACGCGCTGAACGCGCTGGCCGCCGGGGATTCCAGCGACGGTGTGTTCGCGACGATCGGTGACGACTGGGACATCGAGGAACGCACCCGGGCGCAGCTGGACCGGCTCGGCCTCGCCCACATCGGTCTGGACCGGTCGCTGCGGTCGTTGTCCGGCGGTGAGGCGGTCAGCCTCGGCCTGGCGCGCGAATTGCTGCGCCGCCCCCAGGTCCTGCTGCTCGACGAACCCACGAACAACCTCGACGCCGACGCACGGCACCGGCTCTACGACGCGCTCGACGACTTCGGCGGATGCCTGCTGGTGGTCAGCCACGACCGGGTGCTGCTGGACCGGATGGACCGCATCGCCGAGCTGTACCGCGGCGACGTGACGTTCTACGGCGGCAACTTCACCGCCTATCGGGACGCGGTCGACAATGCCCGGCGCGTGGCCCAGGACGCGGTCCGCAGCGCCGAGCAGCTCCTCAAACGCGAGAAACACCAACGCCAGCAGGCCAGGGAGCGGGCCGACCGTCGCGCGGGCGCCGCAGCGCGCACCATCAAGGACGCGGGTCTGCCCAAGATCGTCGCCGGTGCGCGCAAGCGGCGGGCGCAGGAGTCGGCCGGCCGCTCCGACGACGTCCACGCCAGGCGGATCGACGATGCCCGAAGCCGTCTCGACGACGCCGAGCGGGCGCTGCGCGACGACGACGCCCTGGTGCTCGAGCTGCCCGGTACCCACGTCCCGTCGGGGCGGATGGTGCTGCAGCTGAACGGAATCCGGGTCAGCAGGGACGGGTACGACGTGCTCGACGGCGTCGACCTGACGGTGCGGGGTCCGGAGCGGATCGCGCTGACCGGACCCAACGGTGCCGGCAAGACGACGCTGCTGAAGACGGTGCTCGGCGAGATCGAGCCGGACGCGGGCACGGTGGAGGTCGCCGACGGCCGCGTCGCCTACCTGTCGCAGCGGCTGGATCTGCTCGACGAGGACCGCTCGGTGGCCGAGAATCTCGCCGCGTTCGCGCCCAGCCTGTCGGAGACCCGGCGCCACCACCTGTTGGCGCAGTTCCTGTTCCGCGGCGACGACATCGGCCTTCCGGTGCACGCACTCTCCGGCGGAGAACGGTTGCGCGCCACGCTGGCCTGCGTGCTGTTCGCCGAACCGGCACCGCAGCTGCTGCTGCTCGACGAACCGACCAACAACCTCGACCTGGTCAGCGTCGGGCAGCTGGAAGGCGCGTTGGCCGCCTATCAGGGCGCCTTCATCGTCGTCAGTCACGACGCGTCGTTCGTCGACGCGATCGGGGTCGATCGTGTTCTGCGCCTTGCCGACAACGGGCTCGCGCCGGTCTAACCGACGGCCGGCCGGGTCGGGGCGGGCCGTGGTGGGGGCGGCGGCGCCGGAGCGGGAGTTCCGGTGTGCGGCCCCGGTGCGGCGCCGTTCTCGGTGCGCTGCTCGGCGACGCGCCCGTCGCCCTGCTCGCCGTCCCGTTCGTCGTCCTGGTCGTCGTCCTGGTCGTCGGTGCGTCGCGCGTCCGGGGCCTGCTCGGTGCTGCGCTCTTCGCGCTCCGCGGTGTCCGGCACGTCCGGGGTCTCCGGTGCAGAGCTCTGCCCCGCCTGCGCCAGACCTTGGGCGAGCACCTGGGGCAGT
>NZ_LMVQ01000404.1 GCF_001545925.1 Mycobacterium sp. NAZ190054
TGACCGTTGCGGTCGGAGCCGCGTGCTGCGTGTACACCATCACGCAGAACCCGGCACGTTCCAACATCGGGGCCATCCTGCTGGTCGGGGTTGTTCTCGGTCCTTACGCCGCCTCCGCCGCCTCCGCAGCCGCCGCAGGACGCGCCGTCGCCACCACTGCCATCGGCATCTCCGTTGAGCCCCACCGAATCTGCGTAGCCGGGGTCCACCGCCCACAGCGCGCCGGTGCCGAACATCGCGGTGGACATGGCCACCGCGGCCGGTCCATAAGTGGCGAAGGCGGGTCGCCGGGACGGCTTCAGATACTTCTGGTGGCGCTGCTGCGCATTGAGAAACCGGCGGCCCGCCCTGGTCCGCCGATCCACGCTGAACAAGCTGGGAAGCACCGCGGCGGCGTAAGGACCGAGAACAACCCCGACCAGCAGGATGGCCCCGATGTTGGAACGTGCCGGGTTCTGCGTGATGGTGTACACGCAGCACGCGGCTCCGACCGCAACGGTCACCAGCGCGGGAACCGCGCCCCAGCGGATCCGGGTGCGTTCGGCCGCCGACCGCATCAAGCCGCGTTCACACAGCCGTTTCTCCAGAACGGGAAGATCGCCGCGGCACGCGTCGATCAGCGTCCGCACGGTGTGGTGCTGGTCGCCGGCGACGCGACTCAGCACCCGTTCGGTGAACCAGTCCGACTCCGGGCCGGCCGGCACGGAGTGGTCTACCCGGCCGTCGGCCTTGATTCGGCCGCTGGCACGCAACCCCGCCAGCGCCGTGACCACGGGTGCGGCATCGGATCGCAGGTAGGCCAGTTCGGTGGCAGTGATCCCGTCGGTCACCGCGGGCCGCCGTGCAGGGGTGAGAAATCGCCAGACGACCGCGAAGGCGGTGGTTGCGACCAGGGCGGCCAGAATTCCGTACATCCAGCCGCTGAGCGAGCTGAGGTAGAAGTCCAAAATCCTTTCAAGCGACATCGTTTCACCTCTCACATTCGGGTCGGGTGACCGGCCCCAGGCTTCGGACGTCATCGTTGACGATCTTGATTTGTCGGGTCCCCCTGTCTAGCACCCGGCTTTGTGAGCGAAGGTTAAGATCTGCTCCACATGCTGTGTGCGGCATAAGGATCAGCGAAACACTCAGATGTTTCTTAGCGTTCTCCTGCTGATATTCGTGCCCGCCGTGACGGTGAGCGGCGGAGATCCACAGGCTTTCCGGTATCGGGCAGGGCTGCGGGGGCCGATCACGTTCCGCCGCAAGGTGTCCGGCGCTGTGAGGCGACGCCTTGCGGCCGCGGCGTACTCATCAGCATGGAGAAAGTGGCGCGGGAAACCCGGGTGTGTGGCTCCGCCCGACGGCGAAGGGGGCCTTCAAACGAACTATCGACGTTGTGCGGCTGACCCGATCCGCTCGGCACGCAATCTCTCCGGCGCCGGCATCGTGGCTGCCGACGCTGCTGTCGATATCGTTATCGTGTCAGGCCGGCCGCAATCGCGGTGGACCGTTGCGCCGACCTCACGCCCGCGAAAGGCGCTCGACCCGAGAGGAATTCGGCCCGCAGGCTCCGATGAAACCGCTCGATCTTGCCCGCAGTAGTAGGGCTGCGCGGCTGAGTCAGAAGATGCTCGATCCCGTGCTCGCGGCAGATCGCATCAAAGAGCACCTCCACCGGCGGATGATTGAACCGACCGGAGAAGACCCTGCCGTTATCGGTCAGGATCTGCGCCGGCACCCCTACCGGTCCAGGGCCCCGCGTAGGCCGTCACACACCGCGCGGGTCCGTTCCCGGGTCATCACCGTGGCGCACATACACATCCGGGAATGATGATCGACCCCGGTCAGCACCTTCGCCGACGTCCCTTCTGCCAGCGGGAACCCACCCGCGACATCCATCTGCCACAACTCCATCGCCGTCGCGCGTTCCCACCGCTTCCACTTCCTCGACCGCCGATCCCGCAGATTCGGATCAATCATCTGCGCTCGCACCAGCGCCCGATACGCCGCCGACTCCGACGGCACCGGAACCACACCCCGCTTGGCCAGTTCGAACACCAACCGCCGCGGCCCCCGATACGGACGTTCGACGCAGCTCCAACAACCGGGCCTCCACCTCCGCAGACACCTGGTGCGGACACCACACCGGCCGATGCGACCTCGGGGCCCTCGGTCTCATACCGGGGACTGTCAGATAAACGGTGGATCTGACTTGGCATCGGTTAGTTGCCAGTCGGAGTGATCCGGCCGTTGAAGGTGATCGCGAACGCGTTCAATGCGGGCTTCCACCTCACTGCCCATCGTGCCTT
>NZ_LMVQ01000405.1 GCF_001545925.1 Mycobacterium sp. NAZ190054
ACAGCAGAGCCGCCCGTCCGATCCTCGGTGATCGTCACGCCGAGGTGACCGTCGGCGAGATCGACTACGACTTCACCACTCTGGCCGCCACCCCCAGCGTCGTACCGCTGGTGGCGCTGCGGGCCCGCAACGACCGCCGCGCGGTGGCCTCGCGGCTGCGCAGCATGGGGGTGGAGGTGGTCGACGCACCGCCGGAAGAGCTGGCGCCCGACCTCGCCGATCACTACCTGGCGATGAAAGCCGCCGGCCGCCTGTAGCCCCCCAGTTCTCGCCGCGAGCAGACACAAACAGGCACGGATTCGACCCTTTCAGAGCGAGTTTGTGTCTGCTCGCCGGAAGGTCAGCCGGTCGGCACCACGTCGGGGGCGTCCTCGAGGTCGCCGGTCTCCCCGGCCAGCGCCGCCTTGCGGCCGAACGTGAACACGTAGCCGAAGAATGCCACCACCGCCGCGACCCCGATCGCGACCCGGACGAACGTCGGCAGCGACGACGGCGTCACGAAACCCTCGATCACCCCGGCCGCCAGCAGCACCACCGCCAGCCCGATCGCGACGGCGACCACCGCGCGGCCCTGCTCGGCCAGCACCTGTCCGCGCGGCCGGTCCCCCGGCGAGATCACCGACCAGCCCAGCCGCATGCCGACACCGGCCGCGACGAACACCGCCGTCAGCTCGATCAGCCCGTGCGGGGTGATCAGCCCGAGGAAGATGTCCCCCTTGCCGGCCTGGAACATCAGACCCGCGTTCACGCCCAGGTTCGCCGCGTTCTGGAACAGGATGTACGGAATCGGGATCCCGAGCAGCACCGACATCCCGATGCACTGCGCGGTCACCCAGGCGTTGTTCACCCAGACCTGCAGCGCGAACGAGCCGGCCGGGTGTTCGCTGTAGTAGTTCGCGAATTCGTGGTTGACCAGCTGCTCGATCTCACTGGGCGTGCCGATGGAGGCCTGCACCTCCGGCGAGTGCGCGATCCAGACCGCGATCACCGCCGCGACGGCGTAGAAGACCAGCCCGGAGGCGACCCACCACCGCCACGACCGGTACACGACCACCGGGAACGACACCGCCCAGAACCGGATGAACTCGCGCCACAGCGGGGCGTGCGCGCCGGTGACCACCGCCCGGGCCCGCGCCACCAGCCCCGAGAGTTTGCCGACCAGCACCGCGTCCGACCAGGACGACCGCGCGATCGACAGATGCGTCGACACCCGCTGGTACAGGTCGACCAGCTCGTCGACCTCCGCGCCGGTGAGCTTGCGCCGATTCTTCACCAGATGTTCGAGGCGCTCCCAGGTCGGACGGTTCGCCAGCACAAACGCATCGACATCCACTTCACGGATTTTAGTAGCGTGGCTGATTATGGTTGGCCAGCAACAGCCCGTGGTGACCGGTGACGCCGTCGTCCTGGACGTTCAGATCGCGCAGCTGCCGGTCCGCGCGCTGTCGGCGTTGATCGACGTCACCGTCGTGTTCGTCGTCTACGTCCTCGGCGTGATCCTGTGGGCGGTGACGCTGTCGCAGTTCGACGGCGCGTTCTCCGGTGCGGTGCTGATCGTCTTCACCGTGCTCGCGTTGGTGGGTTACCCGACGATCTTCGAGACGGCGACCCGCGGCAAGACGCTGGGCAAGATGGCGCTGGGCTTGCGGGTGGTGTCCGAGGACGGCAGCCCCGAGCGCTTCCGACAGGCCCTGTTCCGTGCGCTGGCCGGCGCGATCGAGCTGTGGATGCTCACCGGCGGCCCCGCGGTGCTGTGCAGCATGCTGTCGCAGAAAGGCAAACGTATCGGCGACATCTTCGCCGGCACCGTCGTCATCAGCGAACGCGCGCCCCGGCAGGCCCCTCCCCCGGCGATGCCGCCGCAGCTGGCGTGGTGGGCGTCCACGCTGCAGCTGTCCGGCCTGAACCCGGCGCAGGCGGAGATGGCGCGCCAGTTCCTCTCGCGCGCAAGGCAGTTGGATCCGCAGGTGCGCGACCAGATGGCCTACCGGATCGCCACCGACGTCGTCGCGCAGATCTCGCCGCCGCCACCCCCGGGCACCCCGCCGGAGATGGTGCTGGCCGCCGTGCTCGCCGAGCGGCACCGTCGCGAGCTGAGCCGGCTGCAGCAGGCGCCGGCGCCGACGCGTCACTGCGCGACCTCGATCTGTCGTCGCTCGACTCCGTCGCCGCCCTCGGCGAGACGCTGCGCCACGAGGGACGGCCCATCCACATCCTGATCAACAACGCCGGCGTGATGAC
>NZ_LMVQ01000406.1 GCF_001545925.1 Mycobacterium sp. NAZ190054
CCGGGTACAGCTCGATGCGGCCCGAGCCGAAGTCGCTGCTGACGACGATCTCGACGATCACCGCATCCGGGGTGGACGGGTCCTCCGACGGGCTGATGCGCAGCCAGGTGTCCTTGACGTCGGCGCGGGCGATACCGACGGTGTCGGGGGCGCCGCGCAGCACGCCGAGCGTCTTCTCGAAGTCGAACTTCGCGAGGTCGACCAGTCGGTCGTCGGAGTCGACCGCCGACGGCGAGCCGGTCGGTTCACCCCAGCCGCCGCGGTAGTGATAGGTCAGGCTGCGCCGGTTGTCCTGCGGATCGGGCCGGTCCAGGAAGGCCATGTCGGAGTGGATGTCGAGTTCGTAGCCCATCGTGCTGCCGAACTTCTTGCGCATCTGTTCGAACAGCCCGTTGAACCCGCCCAAGGACAGCAGCTGCCTGGGCGGGGTGAGCACCGTGGCCGGGATGCCGTCGGCCTTGGCGCCGGGGTCGGCGGTGAAGTTCAGCGGCGACGGGGTGTTGCCGTAGAGCCCCCAGCCGATCGCGATGCCGAGCACGACCAGGACGCCGGCCGTGGCCGCCTTGAGGCCCCAGCCCACCCGCACGCCCGGGGGCCTGCGGTTGACGATCTTGGTGATCACCGGAACGTCGAGCGCGTCGAGCGTCTTACCGGTCTGCAGGTCGGCCACCAGGTCCTGCAGTTGCCCGAGCGTCGCGGCGGTGGTTGCCGATCTCACCCGCTCGCCGTGCTCGGCCATCGACAGCTGCCCTTCGGCCAGCGCGGTGTCGAGGATCTGGCACGTCTCGTTGCGGTCACTGTCTTTTGCCCGTGTCGACGACGTCCGTCGTGTCGAGCTCCCCGAAGCCACGAGCAAGATCGTAAGAGTTCGGCCGTCGACGGCGCAGGCCAGACACGATTCCCACGCTCTGTGGGCGCACACCGAACCTCGGTGCCCGAGTGGCCGACGTACTCTGGTCCTCGTGCGATTGCAGCGACAGGTGGTGGACTACGCCCTGCGGCGGCGGTCCCTGCTGGCCGAGGTGTACTCGGGCCGCACCGGCGTCTCGGAGGTCTGCGACGCCAACCCGTATCTGCTGCGCGCTGCGAAGTTCCACGGCAAGCCCAGTTCGGTGATGTGCCCGATCTGCCGCAAGGAACAACTGACCCTGGTGTCGTGGGTTTTCGGGGACCACCTCGGCGCGGTGTCCGGCTCCGCACGGACCGCCGAGGAATTGGTCCTGCTCGCGACCCGCTTCGACGAGTTCTCCGTACACGTGGTGGAGGTATGCCGCACGTGCAGCTGGAATCACCTGGTCAAGTCGTATGTGCTCGGCGCGGTGCCGCCCCCGAAGGGATCACGCGGACCACGCCGCACCCAGACCGCGCGCGCTGCGCGCCACCGGTCGCCGGATCGTGCTGGTCCCGACGATGGGCGCGTTGCACGAGGGGCACCTGGCGCTCATCCGGGCTGCGAAGCGGGTGCCGGGCGCGGCGGTGGTGGTGTCGATCTTCGTCAACCCGCTGCAGTTCGCCGCGAACGAGGACCTCGGCGCCTACCCGCGCACGCTCGACGAGGACCTCGAGGCGCTGCGCGCCGAGGGCGTCGACATCGCGTTCACCCCGACCGCCGAGGACATGTACCCGAACGGCATACGCACCACGGTGCATCCCGGCCCGCTCGGCGCCGAGCTCGAAGGCGCTTCCCGTCCAACGCACTTCGCCGGTGTGCTGACCGTGGTGCTGAAGCTCTTCAACACGGTGCACCCGGACCGGGCCTACTTCGGCGAGAAGGACTTCCAGCAGCTGGCGCTGATCCGCCAGATGGTGACCGACCTCGACCTCGACATCGAGATCCAGGGTGTGCCGATCGTGCGCGAGGCCGACGGCCTGGCGATGTCGTCACGCAACCGGTATCTCGACGCGGTGCAGCGCGAGCAGGCCGGTGCGTTGTCGGCCGCGCTGCTGGCCGGGATGTACGCCGCGTCGACCGGGGTGAACGCCGCCCTGGACGCCGCGCGCGCCGTGCTCGACGAGGTGCCGGCGCTCGAGCTCGATTACCTGGAGGTTCGCGACCCGATGCTGGGGCCGGCTCCGGCCGAGGGCGCCGGGCGCATGCTGATCGCCGCCCGGCTGGGCCGCACCCGCCTGCTCGACAACATCGCCGTGGACATCGGGGCGAGCGCAGGCATCGACGGTCATCCGCGCAGCGCGTCCGGCGTCAGCCACGAACTGCCCTGGAGGAACTGATGTTACGAACG
>NZ_LMVQ01000407.1 GCF_001545925.1 Mycobacterium sp. NAZ190054
GTGCGGGCCTGAGCCCAGATGGGTCGGGTCGGTGATGTGGCCGTCGCGGATGCCGAGCTGTTTGTTGATCTGCTGGGTGATGAAGAACAACACGACACCGATGGCGACGAGCGCTCCGGCGACGATGCGGGCGCGGCGTTCAGCCGCGGCCTGTGGTGGTCGGCGCTGCGCGCCACCGACCGCGCCGACCCCGGCAGGCAGCCGCTGGCCACGCTGATCCGGCTGTTCCTGCTGGGCACCGAGGAATCCAGGGACGGGGTCGGGCACGCGCTGCCGGGCGCGGGCGTCGACGCGTTGATCGCCAACGGCGTCGTCGAGCCCGCCGGAGCGGACACGGTGCGGGCGGTGCTGGACATCCGTCCGCACAGCGACGGGGCGAGCGACTTCCTGGTGGTCTCCGATCAGGATTCGGCGCTGCGGTCGGGCCCCGTGCGCCACGACCATGTCCTCGGCATCGGCGGCGCGTCGGTGTCGCTGGCCCACGCGGTGGTCCGCGCCCCGGTCGGCCGCGCGCTCGATCTCGGCACCGGATGCGGGATCCAGGCGCTGCACCTTAACGCGCACTGCGACGAGATCGTCGCCACCGACACCAACCAGCGGGCGCTGGCGCTCGCCGCGGCCACCGCGCGCCTCAACGGCATGTCGTGGGATCTGCGGTGCGGCAGCATGTTCGAGCCGGTGGCCGGTGAACGTTTCGACCTCATCGTGTCCAACCCGCCGTTCGTGGTCGGGACCGGTGCGCTGGACTACATCTACCGCGACTCCGGTATGGCCGGAGATGCATTGTGCCAGAAGCTGATCGAACAGGCCGCCGAGCACCTGGAGCCGGGCGGGACCGCGCAGATCATGGCGAACTGGGTCGTGCGCGACGGGGACGACTGGCGCGACCGGGTGGGCGGCTGGCTCGCCGGGACGGGCCTGCACGCGTGGGTGGTGCAGCGCGAGTTCGCCGACCCGATCAGCTATGTGTCGCTGTGGACCTCGGATGCCGGGGAGCCGCCCGAGCAGGCCGCCCGCCGCGGCGCGCAATGGCTGGACTGGTTCGACGCCGAGGGCATCGTCGGGGTCGGGATGGGGATGGTCACGCTGCGGGCGCCGCGGGTCGGCGACACGCGCCCCGCCGACCACGTGCTCGAAGAGATCACCGGCGCCGACGAAGCGCTGACCGGCCCCGAGGTCGAGGCGTTCCTCGCCCGCCGCGAATACCTGCACAACACCAGCGACGAGCAGTTGCTGGCCGCCCGGTTGTCGACCGCGCCGGTGTTCCTGGAGGAGCAGTCCCTGCCCGGCGCCGACGGGTGGCAGGTCATCGGGGCCGCAGTGCGCCGCCCGGGCGGCCCGGCGGCGGTCATCGGAGTCGACGAGGTCTCACGCGCGTTGTTCGCGGGATGCCGTGGCGAGGTTCCGCTGGGCACGCTGGTCGACCTGCTGGCCCGCTTCCACGGCGTCGACTCTGACGCGCTGGCGTGGGCGGCGCTGCCCGTGGTCCGCGAGGCGATCGGACGCGGCATCCTCTATCAGGCCGAGTGAGCGTTCATGCGCGCGACGCCGCGGTGACCACCACATAAGGCGCGGTGAACGCCACCGCGCCGGACGGCTCGACGTGCCCCTGCAGGGTCGTCTCGAACTCCGCGGCCAGCCGGTCGCGCTGCGCCGGGTCGGCGCGGCGGAAGGTCTCCACGTGCACCGGTGATTCCGCCCGCAGGAAGTGCAGCGCCGCGGCGATCGACTCGAACTCCCACCGGTGCCGCCCGTGCTGGATGTCGATGTCGGCGAAACCGGGGTCCAACCGTGCGCCGAGGAGTTCGGCGTCGCCCCACTGGTCGGGGGAGAAGCCCGAGGCCGCCGGCGGCCCGAGCACCGCGACCACGGGGTCGAAGAACGGATTGCTGGTGTCCCTTACCCACGCCGAAAAGGCAAGGACACCAACGGGTTTGAGCAGTCTCGAAATCTCGGCGACCTGGGCCGCGGGGTCGACGAAGATGATGCCCATGTTCGACACCACCGCATCGAAGGACCCGGCGGGCAGACCGGTGTCGGAGGCGTCGCCGACGCGCCAGGTGACCGCGTCGGTGCCGCCGCGTCGCTCGGCGATCGCGAGCAGCTCGGGGGTGTAGTCCACGCCGGTGACCTGCGCACCCCGGGCGGCGGCGGCCAGTGCCGCGGTGGTCGACCTGGCGTGCGGCACCGGCA
>NZ_LMVQ01000408.1 GCF_001545925.1 Mycobacterium sp. NAZ190054
GATGTAGGGGTCGGACCGGGGCGCGGTTCCAGGATTGCTCCTGGCCCGTTTCCCCGGCCCGCCCTCCGCACCGGACGTGCAACTCTCATCGCATCCGGCGCTCCACGGACTGCCACCGTTATGCGGGGACCGAGGTCGCCGCTGTGCTGGTCCACGGTGTGGGGATGGAAGTTCCCCGCCAGCGATACCGACTAATCGGAACGGTGGCGGCGTCGAACATGACGATCCCATTCTCCTGCGGACGGTTGCCTGGCCTGCCGGTCAGGAACCGCCGGAAGAGCTCCGCCCACGTGATTCGCTTGTGCCGTTTGAGCAGCCACCGGGTGACCCGATGCCAGGCGAAGGCATCGAGGTATCCGAAGGTCGCTTTGGACACACCGTGGCGGAAATACGCACACCATCCTCGGAGCACCGGATTGAGGCGTCCGAGGAGATCAGCAAGGCCGTGATGACGTGCTTTCTTGGTCAACGCCCGCACCTTCGCCAGGATCGAAAGCAACGCCTTCTTCGATGGGTAGGTGTAGACGGCCGTTTTGTTCGTGCCCTTCTTGCGGCGCCGCTGGATGCGGAACCCGAGAAAGTCGAACCCCTCGTCGAGGTGGCATACCCGGGTCTTGCTCACCGATAGCCGCAACCCCAGCGGGGCAATGACATCGGCGACCTCGTCCCATAATGCGTCCGCGTGCGCTTTGGTTCCGGCCACCATGATCACGAAATCGTCGGCATAACGGACGATCCGATAGGTAGCCCCGCCACGTTTGCGGTAGGCATCTCGCCGCTGAGATGTCTCATGGGCATCCCATTTCGCACGGAAATGTGCGTCCAACACCGTCAGAGCAATGTTGGCCAGCAGCGGTGAGAGTATGCCGCCCTGCGGTGTGCCGGTATCAGATTCCCTGACCGTTCCGTCGCCAGACATGATGCCTGCCTTCAGAAATGCTTTAATCAGGGCCAGGACCCGCTTATCGACGATCCGCGTGCGTACTCGTTCCATGATGGCGGAATGAGCCAGTTCGTCGAAACACGCCGCGATATCCGCCTCGAACACCCAGTGATAATTTCGGGACCCGAGAGTATGAATCTCAGCGATCGCATCCTGCGCCCGACGTCGAGGACGGAAACCGTAACTGACCGGCTCGAAATCCGCCTCGAAGATCGGCTCCAGCACCAACAACAACGACGCTTGAACCGTGCGGTCCATCGCCGTGGGGATACCGAGCCGCCTGAGCTTGCTGGTTCCCGGTTTGGGAATCATTCTCTCCCGCACCGGAAGCGGAGCAAATGTCCGGGCCTTCAGTTCGGCGCGAACATGACTCAGGAATGCTACCGTCTCGGCATCTCCGGTGATGGACGCAGGCCTCAGCCGGTCGATACCGGCTGACCGTGCGCCCTTGTTGCCCCGTACCCGGTCCCACGCGACGGTGAGAAAGTCCGGGTGGGCGACGAGGTTGAACACATCATCAAAGCGGCGGTCGGAATCCTCGACCGCCCAGTGGTGCAGCTTGCGTTGCATCTGTCGTACCCGCCATGCCGCCTCATCGGGATCGGGCCATGACAGCTCACCGGTATTCACCAGCGCCTCCGTTCGTGTCCTGCTCGCTGCATCAATTCCGCTGGAGCCCTTCGCCATGTGCGAGGCTTTCCCTCGCTCGGACTACTACGGCCCCTCCGCCCCACCGCGTGGCCATCGACAGACGACGCGTCAACCCGACGTCGGCGTCCTTGGCTGCAGACGACGACACGGGAGCCTCGCGGTGGTTCCCACGTTCACTGCTGACCGCTCGAGGAGGTCGGTGCCCAGCTATGCCCCTGCGATATCGCCACGGCTACGCCGCAGGCATTCACCGTGGCCTCCGGCGGCAGCGACCTAAACCGCAGCCAGAGTTCCCAACACCGAAAGCACCAGTGGTGTTGGTGCGCATCGCAGACCAGCCCGAATCCACCGGGTTAGAGCTGGCGGGAGACTTGAGAGGCGTTAAAACACTGGTTCCTCGCGTACACCTTCTCCTCATGCTTGCCGGACCCAGGCCATCCGGTAGTGCTGGCCTGTCCCGTCGTTGTCGGGGCTGCTTGCCGCCCTCACCGGCGTCTCCCGGTTCAGGCTGCCCCCAGCTTCGTTATGCTGCTGCGACAGCACAACGGCGCAGGTCTCTCACCTCCGCTCGGTCACACAGCGCCTCGTGGCGCAC
>NZ_LMVQ01000409.1 GCF_001545925.1 Mycobacterium sp. NAZ190054
TTCGACGATCTGATGGAGGCCGGTTCGATGGCCGCGGCCAAGGCCGCGGGCAAGGTCCGGATGGAGGGCAAGGACTACGTGATGGCCGACGGCGACGTGGTCGAGTTCCGGTTCAACGTCTAGTAGTGCTCTCGGCGTCTCAACGCGGTTCCATCATGCGCATCCACACCGCCTGGCAGGTCTGCTTGGCTTCGGCCAGCCTGTCGCCCGAGATCTTGGACGCCTGATAGAAGCTGCGCTCGATCATCCAGCACAGCGCACGCCCCAGCGCCGGGGCAGCAGCGGGTCCGTCGCCGGACGGTACCCCTGCACGGCTGAGGATCGCGGTGATCGCCTCGGCGAAGACATCGGCGGTACCCGTCCACAACTGATCGATCTCGGGCACGGTGGAACTGAGATCGACTGCCGCGCGCATCACCACACCGTGCTCCCTCCACAACTGCACGGTGCGGTCCAGCGCGGTGGAGATCACCTCTTCGATCGGCGCGGTGTCGGTGAGGGCCGCCCCCGACTTCTCCTGCAGGGCTTGAACGGTTCGCGCCACCAACGCGATCAGCACGTCCTGTTTCGACGCGAAGTAGAAGTACAGCGCGGCCCGGGAAATCCCAGCTTTCTCGGCGATCTCGCCGACTGTCATGTCCGCATAGCCCCGCTCCGCCAACAGTCTCTCGGCGGCGTCGAGAAGCTGCCGCTCGCGGAGGTCGCCCTTGCGCACGGCGGGCGCTGTGCGCCGCGACGGCCATGACTTGGTCATTCCGCCACTCTAAATCAGCGCCATCACGTCGTGGCCAGTTGTGCACCCTCAGCGAAATCAGTACTGCGCGACAGGCTTTCCCACCGCCGAATGTCGTCGTCGACCGCCGTCCGCGCGGCACGGATCAGCCTCAGCGCATCCGAGCCCAGAACCAGGTGCGCCGGTGGTTCGGGTTCGTCCAGAATTGCCAGGACCGCTTCGGACGCCTTGGCCGGGTTGCCGAGCTGGTTGCCGCTGGCCTTGATGCGTGCGGCACGGATGGGGTCGAACAACTCGTCGTAATCTCCGATGGAGCGCTCGGTGCGGGTCATCGAGCGGCCCGCCCAATCGGTGCGGAAGGAGCCCGGTTCGATCGCGGTCACGTGGACGCCGAACGAGGCGACCTCCTTGCGCAGGCTCTCCAGCAGACCTTCCACGGCGAACTTGCTCGCGCAATAGGCCGACATCCCTGGCACCGCCATCAGGCCTCCCATCGAGGTCACCGCCATCAGGTGACCGGCGCGCCGCTGCCGCATGTAGGGCAGCGCGGCCTGCAACGTCGCAGCGACGCCGAAGACGTTGGTCGCGAACTGCGCGCGCAACTCTGACAACGGTGTCTCCTCGAACGTGCCCTCGACGCCGTAGCCCGCATTGGCGATCCCGACGTCGATGGGAGCAACGGTTGACTCGACGTCGGCCACCGTGCGCACGACCGCGGCGTCATCGGTCACGTCGAGCAGGCGTGCGTGCGCGCGGTCCGGGGCCACGGACTCGAATGTTGCCGCGTCCTCGGGCTTACGCACCGTGCCGACCACTTGATGTCCGGCATCCAGCGCGCCGGCCGCGAAAGCGCGGCCCAGCCCGCTACTCACTCCAGTGATGAAAAACGTCTTCATGGTCCTCCGAAATCGGTGAAGCGCAGCACGGCTTTCCAGGCCTACTCGACATAGTGTCGATTTTAATCGACGTAGTGTCAAGTGCGCCACGTCGACCATGCCCACCGCGTCGTCAGGCGACACGATCCGACAGTCCGCGACGAGGTGCTGCGGCTGGATTTCGCGCCACCGATGTTCGAGTTCACCGATCCCGACGGCAACGTCCTTGTATATCTGCAGGATCCGCCCCTGCAGGACCCGTCGACCGGGTTAGCTTGACGCCGTGAGTGAGGATTGGCGCGTCGGTCGAGTCGATGAGATTCGATCTTTGATCAAGCAAGCCGAGCCCGACGTCGTCGAGGAGATCAAATGGCGCAAGCCGTCGAACCCTGACGGCGTGCCCGCGTTCTACCTGGACGGCCTGATCTGCACGCTGGAGATGTACAAGGGCAAGGTGAAGGTCAACTTCGCGAAGGGGTCGTCGGTGCGCGATCCGCACAAACTGTTCAACGCGAGCCTGCAGGCCCCCGTCGGGCGTTCCATCGATCTGCGCGAAGACGACGAGCTGGAGGCCGA
>NZ_LMVQ01000410.1 GCF_001545925.1 Mycobacterium sp. NAZ190054
CGTCGCCGACGACGGCCATGGTGCCCAGCGTGACGACGGTGCCGACGCCCATCGACCACAGCGCGCCCGCACCGGTCGCGCGCTTCCACACGAACCCGCCGAGGATCGCGACCAACAGGCCGCCGACCAGGATGTCGTAGGCGATGGTCAACGCCGCGACGACATCGTTGAGCAGAGCGGCGATCACGATCACCGCGATGCCCAGCACCACCACATACATGCGGTCGGAGTGCACGTCCCGCTCGGCATCGGACTCCTCCGAAGGCACCGGGCGCCCGGTCAGCCGCAGCAGCAACGGTTTCACGTCGGTGCGCGCCACCGTCGCCGTCGCGATCAACGCCCCCGACGCCGTCGACATCATCGCCGCCACCGCCGCCGCCAGCACCAGGCCGCTGATGCCCACCGGCAGGATCGTCTCGGCGATCTGCGCATACACGTCGTCGCTGACCTTGATGTCGGGCAGGAATGTCGACGCCGCCATCCCGATCACCGCGCCGGCGACGCCGTACAGCACGCAGTACAGCGCGGCGGTGGTGCCACCCCACCGAGCCACTCCCGGTGACCGCGCCGTGAACACCCGCTGCCAGATGTCCTGCCCGATCAGCATTCCGAAGCTGTACACCACGAAAAACGTGATGATCGTCGGCATTCCGATCGCGCCGAGGTCGAACACCGCGTCACCGGCGCGCTCCCGGATGCCGTCGAAACCGCCCGCCCTCGACAACGTGAACGGCAGCATCAGCGCGAAGATGCCGATCGTCTTGAGGAGGAACTGCACCATGTCGGTCAGCGTGATCGACCACATGCCGCCGATCGACGAGTACAGCATCACGATCGCGCCGCCGATGATCACCGACACCGTCCGGTCGGTCCCGAACAGCACGTTGAACACCGTCGCGTACGCGATCGTCGACGTCACCGACAGCATCAACGTGTAGGCCACCATCACGATCCCCGACGCCGACGTGGCATCGATGCCATACCGCAGCCGCAGCATCTGTGCCACCGTGTACACCTTCAACCGCTGGATCCGGCCCGCGAAGAACAGGCTCAGCGCCAGCAGACCGACCGCGATCGCCACCACCAGCCACATCCCCGAGAGGCCGTACTCGTAGCCCAGGCCGACACCGCCGACCGTCGAGGCGCCGCCCAGCACGACGGCCGCCATGGTGCCGGTGTACAGGGTCGGCCCGAGCCGCCGGCCGGCGACCAGGAAGTCTGCCGAGTCCTTGGTCCTGGTCTTGCCCCAGAACCCGAAGGCGAGCATCGCGGCGAGATAGACGACGATGATCGCGATGTCGAGTGGCTTGCCCATGGGTGAACTCCTGACTCAGGTGGGTGCGAACATCTGCAGCAGTGCGGGCAGGACGACCACGGCGGGACCGCGGGTGGAGAAGGTGCCGGCGATTGTTTCACCGACGGTGTCCAGGGTGGCGTGGTGCGCCGGGACACCGAAACTGGTTGCCAGCGCGACGAAGTCGGGCTGTGTCAGCTCGGTGGCGGTGGGCTGGCCGAACGCGCCGGTCATGTACTCGCGCAGGATTCCGTAGCCGCCGTCGTCGACGATCAGCCACGTCACATCGGCGTCGTGCTGGCGCGCGGTCGCCAGTTCGGCGATGGAGTACATCGCGCCGCCGTCACCGGTCACGGCGAACGTGCGTCGCCCGGTGCCGATCGCGGCGGCGACCGCGGCCGGGAATGCGAAGCCCAGGCCGCCCGCGCCCTGCGCCGAGTGGAATTCACCGTCCCGGGGATCCCACGCCGACCATGCCCAGTACCCGGCGATGGTCATGTCCCAGAAGGTGTGTGCCGCAGCGGGAATCGCGGCACGCAGGTCGGCCATCAGCTTCAGTTCCGCGGCGAGGTCCTGCCCGGCGAGCCGCTCCTCGACCGCCCGACGCAGACTGTCCGCGACTGCAGCACCGTCCCCGGTACGCGGCTGCACCTGACCGGCGATGGCCGTCAGCGCGAGCGCGGCGTCGGCGTGGATGCCCAGCCCCGGATGGTTGGCCTCCAGCACGCGCACTTCGGCGTCGATGTGGACCAGCCGGCCCTTCGGCGCGAAGGTGAAGTAGTTGCTGGTGATCTCGCCCAGTGCGGTGCCGACCGCGAGCAGCACGTCGGCGTCCTCGAGCAGTGCGGTGGTGTGCCGGTCCTCGA
>NZ_LMVQ01000411.1 GCF_001545925.1 Mycobacterium sp. NAZ190054
CCCCGGCGCCGTCGGCGATCTCGGCGTCCTCGTAATCCTCCGGCCGGGTGTCGAGCCGACGCGCGACGAAGCGGAAGAACGTGCCGGTGATCAACGTCAGACCGGTGGTGAGCGCCAGCGCGGTGGTCGGCGGTGTGCAGGGAGTCGCCGGCGGAGTCCGCGCCGGCCTGAGCAACGGCAGCCGGTCGCCGGCCGCGGCGGCGTTGACCCTCGGCGCGATCGGTGCGGCGGGTCTGGTCGAATGGCCGCTGCTGCTCACCGTCGGCGGCGCCGCGCTGGTCGTGCACCAACTCGGTCAGCGCGCGGCGGAACCGCAGGCGGCGCCGCAGAACTCGTCGCCGCCGGCCAAGAAGGCCGCGCGCAAGACGACGTCCTCGCGCCGCGCCGCCTCTAAGTGAACTCGTTGCTCCACCGCCTCCTCGGCGGCGCCGGGGACCTGCGGGCAGGCATGCTCACCGCTGCCCGCGAGCTCGTCGGTGGCTCACCGGCCCGTCGCCACTGGAGTCGGGACGGCCGCTGCTGGATCGAGGTCCGCGGTTTGGACACCGCCGACGACCGGACGCCGGCGACGGATGTCGTCGAGGCGTTGAAGGCCGTCCCCGGTGTGTTGACGGTCCGGCTGAACGTCTCGGTCTCCCGCGTGATCGTCACCGTCGCCCCGGACGGTCCCGACGTGGACACGCTGTGTGGCGTGGTGGCCGACGCGGAGACCCGCGCGGGCACGGCGGCGGCGCACGATCCGCCCACCGAGCTGCCCTGCGACGGCGTGACGCTCGGCGGCCGGATGATCGCCACGGCGGCCACCGGCGTCGGGTTCTGTGTCGCGACCGCGGGACGTGTGCTGCTGTTGCCGGCCCTGCCCGCAGGTGTGGTCGCGGCTGTCACGACCGTCGACTACCAGCCCCGGCTCCGGAAAGCCGTCGAAGAGCGGCTCGGGCCCGACGCCGCAGACACCGCTCTGGCGCTCGCGGCGGCGTCGATCTACACCCTCACCCAGTCGCCGGCCTCGCTGGCCGTGGAGTTCACCAGGCATCTGAGCCAGGTCGGTGAACTGATCGCCGCGCGACAGGCCTGGAACAGGCACGAGCCGCTCCTGGCCGGGCACCCCGGCGCCCACGACGTCCGTACCAGACCACCGCGGCCCTGCCCGATGGCTCCCGGCCCCGTCGAACGCCATGCCGAACGCAGCGGCGCCGCACAGGGTTTCGCGATGGCAGGGATCGGACTTCTGACCCGCGACCTCAACGCCGCGGGCACCGCCGCGGTGGTGACCGCACCGAAGGCGGCCCGCAACGCCCGCGAAGCGTTCACGGCCGCCCTGGGCCGCGGACTCGCCGACCGTCACGACATGCTGACCCTGCGCCCCGATTCGCTGCGCAGGCTGGATCGCGTCGACACGGTGGTCGTCGATCCCCGCATCCTGCTCACCGACCGGCTGCGGGTCGCACGGTTACGCGACGTCGCCGAGCGCGACCGCGACGCGGTGTGGCAGTGGGCCCAGGACCATGTGCACGACGGCCGCCTCGGTGCCGGTTGGCACCGACCACCGGCGCAGACGCTGAGCCGCCGTAACGGCCGTCCCGCCGCGGCCGTCTTCGTCGGGCACGTCCACCATCCGCTGGCCGCGGGCCTCGTCGGCGAGATCCGCCGCGGCGATCTCGAGGCGGTCTCGGTCGCCGGCGACGAACTCGACGATCTGCGTTCGTCTTTCGACGAGTTGTATCCGATGCAGGACACCGTCGATGCCGCGCTGCGCGAGGCCGTCGTCGACCTGCAGACCGGAGGCCGGACGGTGGCGCTGATCTCCGGTCAGGCGGTCGACGCTCTGCTGGCAGCCGATCTCGCCGTGGGCCTGGCGTCCGCGGACCGGTGCCCGCCCTTGTGTTCCGACGTACTCGTACCCGATCTCGAAACCGCCTGGCGGCTCGTGCACGCGATTCCCGCCGCCCACCGCGCCAGCCGCCGCGGGGTCGAACTCGCCACCAGCGCAACGGTGCTCGGTGCACTGTTGATGATCCCCGGGGTCCGCGGCCGCCAGGCCCACGGCGAGATCGGCTGCCAGCAGAGCGTCGACCGCCTGACCGGAGATCAGCGCCACCGTCCGGCCTCCGGTCTGCAGGTCGACGACGGCCTCGCGCA
>NZ_LMVQ01000412.1 GCF_001545925.1 Mycobacterium sp. NAZ190054
CGGCGGCCCGAACTTCGCGCACGCGCTGTACGCGGTGAACGGGATGACCGGCGAAGGCGCGGGTCCGGGGGCGGGCGCTGCGGGCGGAAGGTCCTTGATGCAGAACACCGCGCACTCGGGCTGTGGCTTCTGAATCCACGGTGGCACCCACGCCGGCGGCGGCGGGGCCACCGGTTCGGGCAATGCCTGCGGCGCCGGGCCGGGCAGCGGTCCGAGGCTCTGACCAGGCACGAAGCCGGGCACGTTCTGGTTGATCTGGCTGGCCACGTCGGTGCGGCTCATCAGCGGGATCAACGCCAACGGGTCGTTGGCGGGCAGGCCGGTCGCATTGAGCGGCAGGCCCGGGCCGATGCCCTCACGCCGGTCGAGGTGGCTGTCGGTGGTGACGGCGGTGCTCAGCTCCGGCACCGAGCCGGTGATCGGCGGAAGGTCGACCGGCACCACCCCGGTCGCGTAGGCCGCCGCCCAGCTCAGCACATTCTGCGCATAGGCCATCGAGTTGTTGTAGCGCAGGATCGCCGCGATCACGTCGGACTGATTGCGCAGGTTCATGTTGCCGCTGCACAGGTAGCGGGCTGCGGCCAGCGACGCGTCGAACAGGTTCTGGACGTCGGCCTTGCCGTCGCCGTCGCCGTCGGAGGCGTACCGCGACCAGGTGCCCGGCAGGAACTGCATCGGCCCCATGGCGCGGGCGTAGACCACGCGGTCGGCGGACCGGCTCAACTCGATGACCTCGTTGCCGGGCAGTGTGCCGTCCAGCGCCGGTCCGTAGATGGGCCGCACCGCGGTGCCGCGTGAATCGGTGGCGCCGCCGTAGGCGTGCATCGACTCGATCCGCCCGATGCCGGCCAGCAGGTTCCAGCTCAGCCCGCAGCCCGGGAAGGCCGCTGCCATCATGGTCTCGGCGTTGCGGTAGGCCGACAGGGCCATCGACGGAATCCGCAGCGTCCCTGGAGCATTCACCGCCATCGGCGGCGGCGGCGCGGACGCCGCGCTGGCCACGGTGCGGAACGGGGTCGGGGTCTTGGTGATCGCGACCACCGACGGGCCGGCGCGGTCCTCGGCCGACGGCCCGACCGCGGCCATCGGCATCACCGCGGAATCGCGGCTCGGTGCGTGGGTCGGCGGGGCGGACGCGCCGACGGCGCCGGCGAGCACGAGTGGTGTGAGTACTGCGGCGACGCCGAAAGCCGGCATCCGGACGAACTGGCCCGCTCGTCGCCGCGCTGCTTCGAGGGCCGCTCCTCCCCCTATGTGCACTCGACCGTCCTAGCTGTTAGACCACCTGTGAATCAAGTCACCATACCCATAGGGCAACCGCGGTGTTACAGCAATCGCCGTCACTGTCTCAGCCGGATTTCTTGGATCGGCGCTCACCTGCGTCTTGTTTGCCCGATTCGGCTCGCCCGTCGGGGTGGGTGTGCAGGTCGTGGATCAGCTGGCGAATCTCCTCCAGTTCGCGGCGCAGGTAGTCGCGGGTGGCGACTTCGCCGACGGCCAGCCGTAACGCCGCGAGTTCGCGGGCCAGGAACTCGGTGTCGGCCTTGGTCTGTTCGGCGCGCCTTCGGTCCTCATCCAGCGCGACGCGGTCCCGATTCTCCTGGCGGTTCTGGGCGAGCAGGATCAGCGGCGCCGCGTAGGCCGCCTGGGTGGAGAAGGCGAGGTTGAGCAGGATGAACGGGTACGGGTCCCACTGCCAGGCGAAGGCGCCGAGGTTGAGCAGGATCCACACGATCACGACGATCGTCTGGATGGCGAGGTAGCGGCCGGTGCCGAGGAAGCGGGCGATGCGTTCGCTGAACCGCCCCACCGCCTCGACGTCGAGCCGGGGGGCCAGACTGCGCGAGGTCCTGGGCACGTCCAGGCGCTGACGCGACGACGGTTCGCTCATGTCGCCTTCTCGCTGGTCACGATCACGGCCTCGGCTTCCCGCTCACGCCAGTCGTCGGGGAGCAGGTGGTCGAGGACGTCGTCGACGGAAACGGCGCCGAGCAGGTGGCTCTGTTCGTCGACCACGGGTCCGCACACGAGGTTGTACGCCGCGAAGTACCGCGTCACCGCGCCGAGCGAGTCCTCCGGGCCCAGGGTGGGCAGGTCGGTGTCGATGATGCCGCTGACCAGCGCGGCGGGGGGTTCGCGGAGCAGACGTTGCAGGTGCACACACCCCAGGTAGCGCCCGGTCGGGGTGGCGGTGGGCGGTCGCACCACGAGCACCAACGACGCCAGCGCGGGGGTCAGGTCCGGGTCCCGGACCCGCGCGAGGGCTTCGGCGACGGTGGTGTCGGGTGCGAGCACCACGGGTTCGGAGGTCATCAGACCGCCCGCGGTGTTCGGCGAGTGGCTGAGCAGTCGGCGGACGTCCTCGGAGTCCTCGGGGTCCATCCGGCGCAGGAACTGTTCGGCGTCGGCGGGCGTCATCGTGCCCAGCAGGTCGGCGGCGTCGTCGGGATCCATCGCCTCCAGCACGTCGGCCGCCCGGTCGGTCTTGAGCTGACGCAGCAGGGCCACCTGCTGGTCCACCGGCAGTTCCTGCAGTACGTCGGCGAGTCGTTCGTCGTCGAAGGCGTTGACCACCTCGTAGCGCCGCTTGTCGGGCAGTTCGCGGATCGCGTCGGCCACCTCGACGGCGCGCTGGCCCTGAAACTGCTCGAGCAGCTGCGCCACCCCCTGATCGGGCATCGCCAGTCCGGACGGGGTCAGGCCGTGCACGTTCTGCCATTCGACGGCATAGACGTTGCTGCGGCGGCCCAGCCGGCGCTGCTGGCGTACCGCCACCTTGGTGACCATCCAGTCACGGGTGCGGGTCTGTTCGATCGCCAGGTCGACCACCACGACGTCCACTCCGGCCAGTTGCGGCAGATCCGGGTCGTCGACGCGCACACGGGTCTCGATCACCTGCCCCAGTACCAGCACCTCACCGGGCCGCTGTGAGAAGCGGCGCAGCGAGACGTTTCCCGTCGACAGCGTGACGGCCCCCGGTTCGATGGCTGTCACGCGCAGGATCGGAACGAAAATCCTTCTGCGGGTGAGCAGTTCGATGACGAGACCCAATACGCGCGGCTGTTGGCGGACCACGCTGATGCCGATCACCACATCGCGGACGCGCCCGATGGATTCGCCGTCGGGACCCAGCACGACCATGCCCGCGAGCCGTGCCGCATAGACCCTGTTGACCGACGCCATGGTTGTAAAGGGTAGAGAGTGTTGTTGTGGAAAACCGGTATCGACCCCGCCGGACGTGCCTGTCCGTGCCGGGCAGCAGCGCGAAGATGATCCAGAAGGCCAAGACCCTTCCCGCCGATCAGGTGTTCCTCGACCTCGAGGACGCCGTCGCACCGGAGGCGAAAGCGCAAGCGCGCGAGCAGGTCGCCGCGGCACTGGCCGAACCGGGGTGGGGCGGGCAGCTGCGCGGCGTGCGGGTCAACGACTGGACGACGCCGTGGACACACGCGGACATCATCGAGGTGGTCGCCCGGGCGGGGGCGGCGCTGGACATCGTGGTGCTCCCCAAGGTCACCGACTCATCGCACGTGCACGCGATGGATCTGCTGCTCAGCCAGTTGGAGGCCACCCACGGTCTGCCGTTGGGGCGCATCGGCATCGAGGCGCAGATCGAGGACGCCAAGGGCTTGACGAACGTCGATGCCATCGCGTCGGCCCCGCGGGTGCAGGCCCTGGTGCTCGGGCCCGCCGATCTGATGGCCAGCCTGAACATGCGGACCCTCGAGGTCGGGGAGCAGCCCGAGGGTTACGCCGAGGGCGACGCCTACCACCACGTGTTGATGCGGATCCTGGTGGCGGCCCGGGCCAACGGCATCGCCGCGATCGACGGCCCGTATCTGAAGGTGCGCGACGTCGACTCGTTCCGGCGGGTGGCGGGCCGCTCGGCCGCGCTGGGTTACGACGGCAAGTGGGTGCTGCACCCAGACCAAATCGACGCCGGGAACGAGATCTTCAGCCCGCGCCAGGAGGCCTACGATCACGCCGAACTCATTCTCGAGGCCTACGAGTGGCACACCTCGAAAGCCGGCGGAGCCCGGGGAGCGGTGATGCTGGGCGACCAGATGATCGACGAGGCCAGCCGCAAGATGGCGCTCGTGATCGCCGGCAAGGGCCGCGCGGCGGGCATGCAGCGCACCGGTGAGCGGTTCAGGCCGCCGAGCTGAGACCGGGCTCAGGACCCCATGATGGCCAGTGTGGTGATTCCGCTGATCAGCAGCGTCACGACACCGACGACGATGCCCGCGATGGCCAGGCCGTGCCCGTCCTGGTGGGTCTGCTTGATCTGGTTCATCGCCACGATGCCGAGCACGATGCCGAGGATCGAGCCCACACAGCAGAACAGGCCGACGCACGAGGCGACCAGCGAGCCGATCGCCATGGAGTTGGTGCCCTGCGGCGCAGGCGCGCCATAGCCGTAGTCGGCGCCGGTCCACCCTCCGGCGGGCGGATATCCGCCGGGCATGGTGCCGTAGGGCGGCGGGTACGGCGCACCGCCGTAGCCCGGCGCGCCGTAGCCGGGATTCGGGTACGGCGGAGGCGATCCGGCGTCGGGGTAGGGCGGGGGATAGCCGGCCGGCGGCGGGGGGTAGTCCGGCGGCGGGAAACCTCCCGACGGCGGGTACCCGGCCGTCGGTGTGTACGTCGGAGGCTGGTCGTAGCCCGGCGGCGGCGGGTTGTAGGCCGGCGGCGGGGTGTAGTCCGGCGGCTGGGAACTCTGACTCTCTTCGATGGGAGGCGCTTCGTAACCGGCCGAAGACGGCTCAGACCCACCTGCGGCGGAATCGGACGATTCGCTGCGGCCTGCGTCGTTGTCCGAATTTGTCATGCTGATCAACCTAGCCTAACTGCAGGAAACCCGAGGTGAGGGCGGCTGCGGGCACCTTGAGGCTATGCCGCGCGTTGATCAAGGGACTAGCGTTGCATGGGTGTAGCGAAGGAGTGAGAACTGATGACCAGCCCGTTTCAGCCAGGACGCAATCCCGCTGCGGCATCACCCGGTGGCCCGGACGCCGGACGTCGCCCGGTAAGCCTTCCGACGCCGCCCAAGGGGTGGCCGATCGGCTCGTATCCCACCTACGCCGAGGCGCAGCGCGCGGTGGATTACCTGTCGGATCAGCAGTTCCCCGTTCAGCAGGTCACCATCGTGGGCGTCGACCTGATGCAGGTCGAGCGCGTCACCGGAAGGCTGTCGTGGCCGAAGGTGCTCGGTGGTGGCGTGCTCACCGGTGCCTGGCTGGGTCTGTTCATTGGCCTGATTCTGGGTTTCTTCAGCCCGAATCCGTGGAGTGCGCTCATCACCGGTCTGATCGCAGGTGTCTTCTTCGGTCTGATCACCTCGGCGATCCCGTATGCGATGGCACGCGGCACAAGAGATTTCAGCTCGACGATGCAGCTGGTGGCCGGGCGCTACGACGTGCTCTGTGATCCGCAGAACGCCGAACGTGGCCGGGATCTGCTCGCGCGCTTGACCATCTAACCCGTCCGCTTCCCCGCGTCGGCCTGCGGTGACGATGTTGCACATCGCGAGGCTTTGGCCCTAGTTTTGCCCCGCGGGCGTGCGGTGAAAGGGAGCTCGATGGCTGAGATCGTTTTGGACGGGGTGACCAAGAGTTACCCCGACGGTACGGCGGCGGTCAAGGACCTGTCGATCACGATCGCCGACGGCGAGTTCGTCATCCTGGTCGGGCCGTCGGGTTGCGGCAAGTCCACCACGCTCAACATGATCGCCGGGCTGGAGGAGATCACGTCCGGCGAGCTGCGCATCGACGGTGAGCGGGTCAACGAGCGGTCGGTCAAGGACCGTGACATCGCGATGGTGTTCCAGTCCTTCGCGCTCTACCCGCACATGACGGTGCGCCAGAACATCGGGTTCCCGCTGACATTGGCCAAGCTGGACAAGAACGAGATCGCGCAGCAGGTGGAGCAGACCGCGAAAACCCTTGGCCTGACCGAGCTGTTGGACCGTAAGCCGAGCCAGCTTTCCGGTGGGCAGCGCCAGCGGGTCGCGATGGGCCGCGCCATCGTGCGAAACCCGAAGGCATTCCTGATGGACGAGCCGTTGTCCAACCTCGACGCGAAGCTGCGCGTCCAGATGCGCACCGAGATCGCGCGGCTGCAGAAGCGGCTCGGGACGACGACGGTGTACGTCACCCACGACCAGACCGAGGCGATGACGCTCGGCGACCGTGTGGTGGTGATGCTCGGGGGTGTCGTGCAGCAGATCGGCTCACCGGACGAGCTGTACCGGCGTCCCGTCAACCTTTTCGTGGCCGGCTTCATCGGCTCCCCGGCGATGAACTTCTTTCCCGCGGCGCTGACCGAGCTCGGCACCGCGCTGCACATGCCGTTCGACGACCCCGGCGAGGTGCCTGAGGGCTACCCGATCAAGGCTGACACCAAGTCCGGTCGGTACTGGACGCCCGACAGTGCCGACTACCACGAGGCACCCGTCGAGATCTGGTTTGCCACCGAGGAGATCGCCCGTACGAACGGCTTCGTCCGCGGCGAATAGACCGTGCCGGGTCCCGTCAGACCTTGCGGATGACCGTGACGACCTTGCCGAGCACCACGGCGTCGTTGCCCGGAATGGGATCGAACGCCGGGTTGTGCGGCATCAGCCAGACCTGACCGCGGGTCCGCTTGAACGTCTTGACGGTGGCCTCTCCGTCGATCATCGCCGCGACGATGTCGCCGTTGTCCGCGACATTCTGCTGCCTGACCACGACCCAGTCGCCGTCACAGATCGCCGCGTCGATCATGGATTCGCCGACGACCTTGAGCAGGAACAGCGACCCCTCACCGACGAGTTCGCGGGGTAGCGGGAAGACGTCCTCGACGGCTTCCTCGGCCAGAATCGGCCCACCTGCCGCGATACGGCCGAGCACCGGCACGAACGTGGGCTCGGGCAGCGAATCCGACCCGGCGACGTCGGTCCCGACCACCGGCGCGGCGTTGTCGTCCACCCCGCGGACGTCGACGGCGCGCGGCCGGTTGGGATCGCGGCGCAGGTACCCCTTGCGCTCCAGTGTGCGCAGTTGGTGGGCGACCGACGACGTGGACGTGAGCCCTACCGCGTCGCCGATCTCCCTGATGCTGGGCGGGTAACCGCGGCTGGTCACCGATGCGCGGATGACGTCGAGGATCGTCCGCTGACGCTCGGTCAGGCCGGAATCGCGGCCGCGGCCGGCACCGGTGCTCTCACTGCTGTCGTCGCTCATGTGCCCGAATGTAGCCCGGTCCGCGCCGATAATCAAACATGTGTTCGAGGCGTGTCGCGCGGGTCGGGGGTGCGCCCGGTCGGGCGACGGTTTCTGTCAGAGGGGTCGGTTAGCGTTCGCAACAGTTCGATCACGTGTTCTATCAATCGAACACCTGATCGACTAACATTCGAACACAAGAGCGAACAGTATCGGACCGAAAGGCGAGCAGATGACCATTCTCGACGACCGTGCGGCATGGAACCAGTTCGAACGCGCGCCGCGTCTGCAGGTCGGCGGCGGACGAGTGCGCCCGGTGACCCCGGTCCGGCGGTCGCCGTCGAGGCGGCCCGGTGGTGCCCCGGTGCGTCACCGGGGGACCGGTGTGCTGATGTCGCGGGCGCCGCACCGGCGCCGCCCGATCACGCCGGCGACGACGGTGTTGTTGGCGCTGGTCGCAGGCGCGATCACGCTGTGGCTCGGCCTGGTCGGTCAGTTCGGCGGGCTCGTCGGCGGCGCCCCCGAGATCCCCGGACGGCTCGCCGTGGTCCAGGTGCAGAGCGGTGAATCGCTGCAGCAGGTCGCGCATCGGGTGGCGCCGGGCGCCCCGGTCGCCGACGTGGTCGCTCGCATCCGCGAGCTGAACAAACTGGAATCGGCCGCGCTGGATGCGGGCCAGACGCTTATCGCGCCCGTCGCCTGACCTCGCAGGGCGAACCGAACGGCAGTGCTGCCCAAGCTTTCTGAGGACGGGTCGGATGAGGTATGCGGCACTGGGTCCGGCGGTGGGCCGCCCGTGGGTCACGCAGGTACGCTCAAAGACGTTCGAAGCGGTTGACTGTCGGAGCGGCGAAGGAGCGGTGATGCACTGTCCGTTCTGCCGGCATCCCGATTCCCGGGTCGTGGATTCCCGCGAGACCGACGAGGGCCAGGCGATCCGCAGGCGTCGGTCCTGCCCTGAATGCGGGCGTAGGTTCACCACGGTGGAGACCGCGGTGCTCGCGGTGGTCAAGCGCAGTGGTGTGACCGAACCGTTCAGCCGGGAGAAGGTCATCCGCGGGGTGCGGCGTTCCTGCCAGGGCCGTCAGGTCGACGATGATGCGCTGAACCACCTCGCTCAGCAGGTCGAGGATGCGGTCCGGGCCACCGGTTCGCCGGAGGTGCCCAGCCACGAGGTGGGGCTGGCGATCCTCGGGCCGCTGCGCGAACTCGACGAAGTCGCCTATCTCAGGTTCGCGTCGGTGTACCGCTCGTTCTCGTCGGCCGAAGATTTCGAGCGCGAGATCCAGGCGCTGCGGGCCCATCGCGGGGTCGCCACACAGGGCTGAAGCGCTGTCAGTCGAGTCGGCGCTGCCCGTCGTCGACCACGCGTCCGGCGATCTGCACCCAGCCCTCAGGGCTCCACTTCGTCTGGATCACCGAGCCCTGGCCCTGGACGATGGTCAGGTCGCGGCTGAGGTACTCGGTGATCCGCACCGCGGCCGCGCCGGTGGCCTCGTCCTCGCGGATGCCCAGGTGCGGTGCGAACATCCGGGACCGAATGGTGCCCGAGGGCTCGTCCAGCCAGGTCCACAGGTAATGCTCGGACTCGTCGGCGTAGTCGTCCGGGTCGGCGGCGGTGAGCTCGTCGACCGAGGCCACGTCGTAGATGGAGAACACCGGTGCCCACTGCGCGCGGGCGCTGACCGCGGTCAGTTCGTCGCTGTAGGTGACCTGGACGACGCCCGCCGGGACCTGCAGCGTCTTGATCGGCATGCCCCGGCTCTTCAACCACCACGACGCCCCGACCGTCGGGTGCCCCGCGAACGGCAATTCGGTGGTGGGAGTGTGGATGTGGGCCTGGGCGCTGTGCGTGCCCTCGCGCGGTAGGGAAACGAAAATCGTTTCGCTGTATCCCAATTCGGTGGCGATGCGCTGGCGGTCGGCCGCGCTCACCGTAGCGGCGTCGACCACGCCGAGCGGGTTGCCGAAATTTCCGTCCTCGTCGGTGAATACGCGCAGCACTGTCACGTCGATGGCCATGGGCCGATGCTACGTCGTCGGCACGGCCGGCCGGTCAGGTTGCGGAGCGTTCGTCGGCGCCCATCGCGTCGAGCACTGCGACACGCGTGTCGACCGGACCGGAGATGGTGCCCTCGTTGATGCCGGAGCGAAGCAGGCCGCGCAGGTACTCCTGGTCGTATACCGCAGGCTCGGTCGAGTCGATGAACTTCTCCACGACCTCCACGAAGCGGTCCGGGTCGTCGTGGAACGGGAAGTGGCCTGAGCCGTGGAAGATCTCAAGCCGGGACCCCGGCATGGCGGCGTGCGCCATCTCCGCGTGGCTGACCGGGATGACGGCGTCGAGGTCACCCCAGATCAGTTGCACGGGAACCGATTGCGTCAGGTAACAGCGGTCGAGCATGGTCACCACCTGGCCGCGCCAGTCGACCACCGCGCGTAGCGTGCGGGCGAATGCCGAGGACGCGGTCGGTTCGGGCAGGTCGGCCAGGATGCGCAGCATGTCGGGGATGTCGCGGCCGACGCCGGTGGCACCGAGGACGGTGCCACTGAGGCGGCCGAACGCCTGCAGGGCGGGCAACACGAGCGGCAGGCGCAGCAGCGCCAGCGCTTCACTGCCCAGCGGCATCGAGGCGATCCGCAACGCGATGTTGACGTCCTTGGTGACGCCACCGGCGCCGACCAGGATGAGGCGGTTGACCAACTGCGGGAACTGGTAGGCGAACTGCATCGCGACACCGCCCCCGAGGGAATGGCCGATCACGGTGACGCTGTCGATGTCGAGGACGCTGAGCAGGTCGCGCATGCCGTTGGCGTATGCGGCGACCGAGTAGTCGGCCCGTGGCTTGTCCGACTTGCCGTGCCCCAGCAGATCCGGAGCGATCACGGTGAACCGCTGCGCCAACTGGGTCTGCACGGTGCTCCAGGTGGTCGAGTTGTCACCGATGCCGTGGATCAACAGGATCGCCGGGCCTGATCCCGCCACGCGGAAGGCCCGCCGGTAGCCGTGGATCGTGCAGAACTTGAGAGTCGGGGTGATCTCACGCACGGGGCGCAAGTGCGGCTTGCGTTCGGTCATGTCGCCCACTTCGTCGTCGGGACGGCTGTCAGCCCGCGGAGCTACAGGCCGTCCCTGGGGTCGTCCCTGTCCTTCCGCTTCTTCTCACCGGCCTGTTCGGCGAGGAACCTCTCGAATTCGGCGCCGAGTTCCTCACCGCTGGGCAGATCCTCGTCGCGCGCCAGCAGGGACCGGTTCTCCTGAGCGGCGACGAAGGCATCGTACTGGCGCTCCAGGGCCTCCACCACTTGAGCGACCTCGGCGCTGGCGGCGACCTGTTCGTTGATCTTGTCGAACACCTCGGCCGCGGCCTGGGTCAGTTTCGCGGTGGGGATCTGCAGCGAACCGTTTCTGGCCACCTCGGAGAGCAGCGTCTCGGCCGCCGACGGATAGTCGGTCTGCGCGAGGTAATGCGGGACGTGCACGGTGAATCCCACCACTTCGTAGCCGTGCTGGGACATCCGGAACTCCAACAGGTTGGATGCGCTGCCGGGCACCTGGACCTCACCGATCCACGGCTGGTGGTCGGCGATCAGCTCCTTGTCGTTGGAGTGCGCCGTCAGGGTCATCGGCCGGGTGTGCGGCACCGCCATCGGGATGGAGCCCAGCCCGATCACCCGGCGTACACCGAGCCGGTCGGACAGCAGCCGCACCGCGGTGATGAACCGTTCCCACCGCAGGTCGGGCTCCAGTCCGGCCAGCAGCAGGAACGGTGTGCCGACGCTGTCGTGCAGCGCGTACAGATTCAGTTCCGGTTCGTCGTACTGGGTGAAGTGGTCGGTCTTGAAGGTCATCAGCGGCCGGCGGGACCGGTAGTCGAGCAGCTCGTCGATCGCGAAGGAGGCCACCAGCTCGGTGTCGAGGGTGTCCTTGAGATGCTGGACGGACAGCCGGATCGCGTGTCCGGCATCCGAGAAACCTTCCAGCGCGTGGATCAGCACGGGGCCGCGGCCGTCGGGTGAGGACAGCTGCGGAGACGGGAACTCGAGCTCGTACATTCCCGTCTGCTCCGGCTGGTACTGCTGGCCGGGGTCGTGCGCGTCGTCAGCCATCTCTCGCCTCCTCGCCTCGGTACTCACAACTGGTGGTGCGGGTGAACCGTGAACAACAAGTGTCTCGCACGTGTTCGGCAATGCGACGCGGGGCCACATGGCGTCACCCAGTTGTTCGAACGTGCACACGCCGATGTGACATTCCGCGACGGTGACCGCGATCTACCCGCCGGTGACGGCTGCTGACGCGGGCACGCCGTCAGGACCGGAAGTGGTTGAGGGCGCGCAGCTTGTTCATCACGTCCAGCGCGGCGACCTTGTAGGCCTCCGAGAACGTCGGGTAGTTGAAGACCGCGTTCACCAGGTATTCGATGGTGCCGCCGCAACCCATCACCGCCTGACCGATGTGCACCATCTCGGTCGCGCTGGTTCCGAAGATGTGCACGCCCAGCAGCCGGAGATCGTCGGTGGACACCAGCAGCTTGAGCATGCCGTACGAATCGCCTGCGATCTGGCCGCGGGCGAGCTCCCGATAGCGCGACACCCCAACCTCGTAGGGGATCGAGTTCTTGGTCAGCTCGACTTCGGTGGCGCCGACGTAGGACACCTCGGGGATGGAGTAGATGCCGATCGGCTGCAGTCCGGTCATGGCGTGGCTCGGCTCGCCGAAGGCGTGGTAAGCGGCCAGCCTGCCCTGGTCCATCGACGTCGCGGCCAGCGCCGGGAAACCGATGACATCGCCGACGGCGTAGATGTGGTCGACCTTTGTCTGGTAGTTCTCGCCGACGAAGATCCGGCCGCGGTCGTCGGCTTCCAGCCCTGCGTTGCCGAGGTCGAGGTGGTCGGTCTGCCCTTGACGGCCCGCCGAGTACATCACCGTTTCCGCGGGGATCTGCTTGCCGCTGGCCAGCGTGGTGACCGTGCCCGCCGACCCGACATCGACAGCGGTGACCTCCTCACCGAACCGGAATGTCACCGCGAGGTCGCGCAAGTGGAACTTCAGCGATTCGATGATCTCCGGGTCGCAGAAATCGAGCATGTTGTCGCGTTTCTCGACGACAGTCACCTTGGTGCCGAGCGCGGCGAACATCGACGCGTACTCGATGCCGATCACGCCTGCGCCGACGACCACCATCGACGTGGGCAGCGACTTGAGGTCCAGGATGCCGTCGGAATCCAATACCCGGTTCTCGTCGAATTCCACGCCGGCCGGGCGGGCCGGCTTGGTGCCGGTGGCGATGACGAGGAATTCACCGGTCACCGTTGTGCGTTCGCCGCGGTGCGGCTCCTCGACGAGCACGGTGTGCGGGTCGAGGAATCGGCCGTGGCCCTGGATCAGGTCCACGCGGTTGCGCATCAGTTGCGAACGCACCACGTCCTGTTCCTTGGTGATGACGTGGCTGGTGCGGGCCAGCAGATCCGCCGGCGTGATCTTCTCTTTGACCCGGTAGCTGGCGCCGTAGAGTTCGCGCTGACTCATCCCGGTGAGGTAGACCACCGCCTCGCGCAACGTCTTCGACGGAATGGTGCCGGTGTTCACGCAGACGCCGCCGAGCATGCGCCCGCGTTCCACGACGGCGACCGACTTGCCGAGTTTCGCCGCGGCGATGGCAGCCTTCTGCCCGCCGGGACCGGAACCGATGACGACAAGGTCGTACTCCAGCATCGAAGCCATGGCAACAAGGTCTACGCCGGTTGCCCCCACCTCGCATGTCGACGACAGCAACGGCCGCCTGCCCGGGCGGTCGCGGGTCGTCATCCCCAGATCCGATTTCATCCACAGTTGGGTGTCGCTGCGGCGTCTTCGACCGATCGGCGTCGGCGGCGGTTGCGAAGTTGGCCACATGGCCTCAACACCTCGCCCCGACCCGTCGCTCGACCGCCCCGGCGCCCTCATCGCGGCGCTGCCCGCCGTCCTCGGTTTCATACCGGTGAAGTCCCTGGTCCTGATGACCATCGCCGATGAAGAGCTGGGCGCGGTGCTGCGGGCCGACCTGTCGGACCCGCCTCCGGATCAGCTGTGTCGGTTGGCCGAGTTGGCCGTGGCCTCCGGTGCCGACGCCGCGGTGGGGGTGATCGTCGACGACGAGGGCGCGACGTGCCCGATGTGCGCCGATGAGCACCGCAGGCTGGCGGCCGAACTGGCCGAGGAACTGGATGTGCACGGCGTCGAGTTGCTCGCTGTCCACGTCGTCGCCGAGATCGCTGCGGGGGCGCGCTGGTACTGCGCCGACGGCTGCGGCAACTCCGGTCTCGTCGAGGATCCGACCGCGTCGCCGACGGCGGTCGCCGCGGTGCTCGACGGTCGCCGCCTGTACCGGCGGCGGGAGGAACTCGTCGCCGTGGTCGCCACCGCGGACCCGGCACGCACCGAGGCGCTGGGCCGGGCGATCGAAGGCGCGGGTTCCCCGGGGACGTCCCGGCCGGCTGCACAGGCGCGGGCGGACATCGAGCACGCGTTGGCGTGCCTCGACCGGATCAACGGTGACCGCCCGCTCGCCGACGCGGACCGGGTGCGGTTGGCGTGGTCGATGACCGACACCCGGGTACGCGACACCCTCTACGCGCTGGCTGTGGGGGACGGCGCGGGCGCCGCCGAGGCGCTCTGGGCCGAGCTGGCGCGGTGCCTGCCCGATCCGTGGCGGGTCGAGGCCCTGGTGCTGCTTGCCTTCTCGGCCTATGCGCGCGGTGACGGCCCGTTGGCAGGCATCTCGCTGGATCAGGCGCTGCGGGCAGAGCCCGCGCACCGGATGGCCGGGATGTTGGACCAGGCGCTGCAGTCCGGGATGCGTCCGGAACAGATCCGCGAGCTCGCCACGACCGGATACCGGTTGGCCCGGGAGCTCGGGGTGCGCCTGCCACCGCGGCGGCTGTTCGGCCGCAGAGCGGGTTAGGTCAGACCTTCTCGACCTTGACGGCGTGCGCCATCTCGTGCGGCAACTCGACCTGCTCGTGGCCGGGGATGACGATCATGACCCCGCCGTGGTCGTTGACCTCGACGGTGACGCGGGCGTTCGGCACGACGCCGGCGTCCTTGAGGCGGGCGATCAAATCGACGTCGCCCTGGACGTGCTCGGTCAGCTGCCGGACGACCACGGCCACCGGCATACCCGCGGGCAGTTCGGTCAGCCGGACCAGGGCGAAGCTCTCGCTGATCTCGTCGCCGACACCCAGCTCCGACAGTCCCGGGATCGGGTTGCCGAACGGAGACGTGGTGGGGTTGTTGAGCACCTGAACGAGCCGGCGTTCGACATCCACGCTCATCACGTGCTCCCAACGGCAGGCCTCGGCGTGCACTTCCTCCCACGGCAGGCCGATCACGTCGACGAGAAGACGCTCGGCGAGACGGTGCTTGCGCATCACGGCGACCGCGAGGGCGCGCCCCTTTTCGGTCAGCTCCAGATGGCGGTCGCCCGCGACGTGCAGCAACCCGTCGCGCTCCATCCGGGAGACGGTCTGGCTGACGGTCGGGCCGCTCTGATCGAGACGCTCGGCGATGCGCGCGCGCAGCGGGATCACGCCCTCTTCCTCGAGGTCGTAGATCGTCCGCAGATACATCTCGGTGGTATCAATCAGATCGTTCATCGCACATCCTCCGTTCGGAGCGAGTCTACCGGCCGCACCGGCCGAAAGCGGTGCTTCCTCAAGCGACACGGGACACACCGCCGAGCCCCCGTGCGGCAGAAGGCCCGCCGGAATCTCCGACGGGCCTTCGCGGGGGGTTGGTTTGCGGAACGAAGCGGTGGGTCAGCTGGCGTAGGACCGGAGGCGGTCGGCGCGCTCACCGTTGCGCAGCTTGGCCATCACCTCACGCTCGATCTGACGCACCCGCTCGCGGGACAGACCGAAAAGCTTGCCGATCTGGTCGAGCGTGCGGGGCTGTCCGTCGTCGAGCCCGAAGCGCAACCGGATCACCTGCTGCTCGCGCTCGTCGAGCGTGGCGAGCACATACCGGATGTCGGTGTGCAGCAGCTCGGAGATGACGGCGTTCTCCGCCGACATCGCCTCGGCGTCCTCGATGAAGTCACCGAGCGGCGCCTCCTCGTCGCTGCCCACCGGCATGTCCAGGCTCACCGGATCGCGGCTGTGCTCCAGCAGGTCGGTGATCTTCTCGACCGGGATGCCGGACTCTGCGGCCAGTTCTTCGTCGGTGGCCTCGCGACCGAGGTTCTGATGCATCTCCCGCTTGATGCGGGCGAGCTTGTTGACCTGCTCGACGAGGTGGACGGGCAGGCGGATGGTGCGGCTCTGATCGGCCATGCCGCGGGTGATCGCCTGGCGGATCCACCACGTGGCGTAGGTCGAGAACTTGAATCCCTTGGCGTAGTCGAACTTCTCCATCGCGCGGATCAGCCCGAGGTTGCCCTCCTGGATGAGGTCGAGCAGCGGCATGCCGCGCCCGGTGTAGCGCTTGGCCAGCGACACCACCAGGCGCAGGTTGGCTTCGAGCAGATGCCGCCGCGCCGCCTCACCGTCGCGCACGACGGCAGCAAGATCACGCTTTCGGTTGTCGCCCAGCCGCTTCCGCGTGTCGAGCAGGTGCTGCGCGTACAGACCCGCCTCGATCCGCTTGGCCAGCTCCACCTCATCGGCGGCGTTGAGCAACGCGGTCTTGCCGATGCCGTTCAGGTAGACCCGCACCAAGTCGGCGGCTGGGCTCTGAGCGTCCAGATCCTGGTCGATGCGGCTGAAGGTGGCATTTGCCATGGCGGCCTCCTGATCGGGTGGAACTTTCATGAGCTACAACGCCCCAAGCCAGCAAGGAGTTCCCGCGTTCCCGATGCTTCACACCTTCTGATCTGCGGTTATTGGACGGCGACCTGAGAATGTGCTGAGAATGGCGCCGGAAAGCGCTCAGCCAGGAACATCGCCGCGGGAATCGCCGGTGTCTTGTTGCGACGCGTGGCGGGGCGCACCTTCGATTGCCGGACGCTCGGCGGTGGGAAACAGCGGGATCCGTCGCGGCACGTCGTAGCGGCGGGGCTCCTCGGCCTTGCGGGGCGGCCGGTCGTTGGCGATCAGAACCGCCATCCACGGCAGCGGGATCGACACCACCAGGATCGCCAGCGAGATCAGCCCGTTGTGCCAGACGCCGTACGCGACGGCGGCCAGGATCAGCGCGGGCACCCGGAAGGACATCAGCGTCAGGTACTTGCGCACGCGCTGGCGGTGTTGTTCCTCGTAGGCGGGGGCGGCCCGGGTGATCAGTACCGGGCGGCCTTCGTCGTCGAAACTCAGCTCCGAGTCACGCACGGGATCACGATGCTCAATCCGGCGTTCATACCTCCACTGTTCCACATCTGGGCCCCGCTACACCCATCGCATTTCCCGGCGTTCGATGGCCAGGCAGAATGGGGGCATGGACACCCAGACGATCGAACGCACCGATACCGACGAACGCGTCGACGACGGGACGGACGACGACACCCCGAAGTTCTTCCACTACGTCAAGAAGGACAAGATCGCCGAGAGCGCCGTGATGGGCACGCATGTCGTCGCGCTGTGCGGCGAGGTGTTCCCGGTGACGCGTTCGGCCAAGCCCGGCTCGCCGGTGTGCCCTGACTGCAAGCGGATCTACGAGCAGCTCAAGAAGTAGCGGCGTCGCCGTCGGCCACCGACGTCTCGGCGGCGGGGGAGGATCGGGCGCCGGCGGTGCGCGCCTCGGCTTTGGAGCCCAGCCATCCGCGGATGCGGTTCGCGTGGGTGTCCGGCGCCGGGAACTCCTCTTCGATCGCGGCGTTGAGTTCGGCGCCGATCATGATCGCGAAACCGAGGAAGAACGCGAACAACAGGAACGCGATCGGGGTGGCCAACGCGCCGTAGGTGTATCCGGTGCTGGTGATCCACGTCAGATACAGGCGTAGTCCCCAGGTGGCGATCAGGAACACCGATGTGGCCAGCACCGAACCCAGCACGAGCCGGTGCGACGGCAGCGGTTTGGGCAGCGACACCCGGTAGAGCAGGTTCACCGACACCACCAGGGCCAGAAACAGCACCGGGAAGTAGGCGAAGCCGAGCACGCTGTCCCAGCTGTCGGGGATGAACTCGGCGACCTTGCGCGGGCCCAGCGCCAGGAACGGTGCCGTCACGATCGCGCCGAGCAGCATCACGACGTAGAGCCCGAGCGCGTAGAACCGTTGCCGGACCGGGTGGCGCAGCGGTGTCTGATCGTGTGCCTCGGTGATGGAGTCGACGAACGCCGAGATGGCGGACGACCCCGCCCACAATGAGATCACGAAACCGAGTGACACCACCTCGCCGCGAGCGCCCCGGACGATGTCGCGCACCGTCGGCTCGATGATCTCGCTGACGACGTTGGGGGAGAAGAACTTCCCGGCGACGCTGATCAGCTGGCCCTGGATGGTCGCGAGTGTGTCAGGGCCGAACAGCGGCGCGATGTAGGCCAGGCTGCCGAGCATGCCCAGCAGCAGCGGCGGTAACGACAGCGCGCACCAGAAAGCGGCCTGAGCCGACTCCGAGAAGATCGAGTCATCCCAACTCTTGCCCAACGTCCGGAGCGTGATGTGCCGGATGTGATGGCGCTGGGGTTTGGCCCTTTCGGGTTTGACCCGTCGTGGTTCCGCTTGCTGTGCGAGCCGCGCGTCCGGCCGCTCTGACTGGTCACTCATGACCAGACCAGCATTGCCGATCCGCTGCTACGGCTCCAGGGGGCTCACTTCGAGGACGGCGGCGAGTTCGATGAGCTTGGCCTCGTGCTCGTTGGCGTGATGCTGGCAGAACAACAACTCGGCACCTGAGGGAAGCTTCGCCCGCACCCGGGCCGCGGCCCCACAACGGTCGCAGCGGTCAGCCTTGGTCAATCCAGGACTGGTGAGCGTTGCGGTCATGGCACCTCCATGGGGTGGTAGCGACGTACTTCTACTCTGTCAGACGCGTGGGGTTCCGGCCTTGTTCCCCGGGGGTTCACGGGTGTGTCGTGTCTCACGGGTGCGTGTGTTGCGACAGTAAAGGGGTGGCGGTATGAGCTCAGGATCGGACGGCGGAGTGCTCGTGCACTTGTGCAGCGCCGGGGAATGGGAGCGGGCGCAACGCGCGGGTGCGCACGAGCCCGCGTCGCTGGCGGAGGTGGGATTCGTCCACCTCTCGTCTCCGGCGCAGGTGCATCTACCGGCCAACCGGCTCTACGCCGGACGGGCCGACATGGTCCTGCTGCGCATCGATGCCGCACGACTCGCCTCTCCCGTTCGCTGGGAACCCGGGGTTCCGACCGATCCCGATGGCATGGTGTTCCCACATTTGTACGGTCCGCTGCCCGTCGCGGTTGTGATTAGCGTCACTGAGTATCGTCCCGGCCCGGACGGCCGGTTCCCGCCGCTGCCGGGCTGACCGAGGCCTCCACGCGCGCGGCCACCGTGACAAAGTGAGCCGAAAGTGACACGGTGCCCGACCGAGGCAGGAGGTGACTCAATACACTGCTCGCCGTGGGCATCATCTTTGGCTTTGCACCGTGGATCGTCTACTGGGTTCTCGTCGGCAACGTGCCGTTCCACACGGCGGTGCTGATCGCACTGGCTGTCGCCGTGGCCGCGTTCGTCGTCGCCCGGATCACCGGCTCGCCGGGTCGCACGCTCGAAATCGGCGCTGTGGCAACCTTTCTGGTGTTGGCGGTGGTGACGTTCGTGACGAGCCAGGAGTTCATGGAGCAGTGGCTGCAGCCGTTGAGCAATGCCGGCATCTTTCTCGTCGCGCTGATCAGCGCACTGGTGGGGCGCCCTTTCGTCCGGGACTTCGCCGTCGTGGGCCAGCCCAAGCAGGTGATCGAGAGCGAGCCGTTCGCCCGCATCACCGCGGTGCTGACGTGGGTGTGGATCGCGGCCTTCGGTGGCATGACGGTGTCCTCGGCGATCCCGCCGTTGGTGCAGGGCGACGCGACCATCCTCGACACCCGGACGCCGCTGTCCTTCGTGTGCTACTGGGTGGTGCCGTTCTCGCTGCTCGGGGTCGCGGCGCTGCTGACGCGACTGCTGCCCGACCGCATGACCCCGCCCGAGGACGAGATCGTGCGCAAGACGACGTTCGTCGCCTTCGCCGAGGCGGAGATCGACCAGCTGATGTACCTGGCGACCGAGCACGCCAACCGGGAGGCCGGCGCCGGCAAGGAGGCCTACGACGTCCGGATCGGCTCCAAGGGGGTGCCGCTCGTCGGCGACGAGACCCGCGAATCGTGGCCCTCGACCTACAAGGTGCGCGACCGCAAGCGCTGACGCGCCCCGCCGCCCGGACCGACCGGGATCGCCACCCCGGTCAGGCCGGAACGGCTTCCACGATCGACAGCGGGCTGGCGGTCGGGATCACCCGGGTCATCCGGAATCCCGCCTCGGACAACAGTTTCGAGTATTCAGCAGCTGTCCGTTCGCGGCCTCCGGCGCTGACCAGCATCTCCAGGTCGACCAGGAAGCCCAGATGTGCGTCCGCGCGCTCCGGCAGCACCATCTCGAACAGCAGCACCCGGCCGTCCTCGGCGATGGCCGTCCGCACGTTGCGCAGGATCGACACCGACTCCGGGTCGTCCCAGTCGTGGATGATCGCCTTGAGTACATAGGTGTCCCCGCCGGCCGGGACGGCGTCGAAGAACGACCCGCCCTCGACCCGGCACCGTCCCGCCACCCCCGCCGGTCCGAGGACCGACGCGGCGCCGGCGACCACGGACGGACGGTCGAACAGGATGCCGTGGGCTTCCGGTGCCCGGTGCAGGATCGCCGCGAGTAATCCGCCCTGGCCGCCGCCGACGTCGACGATGAGCCTGCGTGCCCGGAAGTCGTATGCGGGGATCGCGTTGTCGATGACGGCCCGGGACCCACCGGTCATGGCGTTGTTGAACAGTTGGGCGAACTCGGGGTCGGTCTCGAGGTATTCGAAGATCCCGCAGCCGCGCAGTTTCTCGACCGAGGTGCGCCCCGTCCGCACCGAATACGGCAGCTCTGCCCAGTGCTCCCAGTGGCGGCGACTGCCGACGAACGCGATCATCGGCGCCATCGACTCCGGATGGTCGGACCGCAGCGTGCGACCCAACCGGGTCAGCGCGAACGTGCCGTCGCGGCGCAGTCTGAGCACCGACCGGCCGGCCAGTGCGCGCATCAGCCGGTAGGTGGCGCGCGGATCGGTGCCGGCCCGCGCGGCCACGTCCTCGGCGCGTAACGGGCCCTCGGACAACTGGTCGGCGATGCCGAGCCGCACCGCGGCATACAGTGCCGCGGTGAACCAGGACCCCAGCCCGAGTTCGAGCAGGGCGACATGACCGGGCACGGTCGCCTGGTGCAACCGGTCAAGCACGCCGCGCAGTCTGGTGACGGCGGCGAGCGCCGCGCCCTGCGTCGTCAGCGTTGATCTCATGCCGGCGACGCTAGGGCCGCGGCCTTAATTAATTCTTGAGCAGGACGGGCAGCCGGTCAGTCGAGGTAGTCGCGCAGCACCTGCGAACGGCTGGGATGGCGCAGCTTGCTCATCGTCTTGGACTCGATCTGGCGGATGCGCTCCCGGGTCACGCCGTAGACCTGGCCGATCTCGTCGAGGGTGCGCGGCTGACCGTCGGTCAGCCCGAACCGCAGCCGGACCACGCCGGCCTCGCGCTCGGAGAGCGTCTCCAGCACCGACTGCAGCTGATCCTGCAGCAGCGTGAACGACACAGCGTCCACGGCCACCACGGCCTCGGAGTCCTCGATGAAGTCGCCGAGCTGGCTGTCGCCTTCGTCGCCGATGGTCTGGTCCAGCGAGATCGGCTCACGCGCGTACTGCTGGATCTCCAGCACCTTCTCCGGCGTGATGTCCATCTCCTTGGCCAGCTCTTCGGGCGTGGGCTCGCGGCCCAGGTCCTGCAGCAGCTCGCGCTGGATACGGCCCAGCTTGTTGATGACCTCGACCATGTGCACCGGGATACGGATGGTGCGGGCCTGGTCGGCCATCGCGCGGGTGATGGCCTGACGGATCCACCAGGTGGCGTAGGTGGAGAACTTGTAGCCCTTGGTGTAGTCGAACTTCTCGACCGCGCGGATCAGGCCGAGGTTGCCCTCCTGGATCAGGTCCAGGAACGCCATGCCACGGCCGGTGTAGCGCTTGGCCAGCGACACCACCAGACGCAGGTTCGCCTCCAGCAGATGGTTTTTCGCGCGGTCGCCGTCGCGGCAGATCCACATCATGTCGCGGCGCTGCGCGGTGGTGAGCTTCTCGCCCTTCTCGGCGAGCTCGGCCATCAGCTGCGTGGCGTACAGGCCGGCCTCGATGCGCTTGGCGAGTTCGACCTCCTCCTCGGCGTTCAGCAGCGCGACCTTGCCGATCTGCTTGAGGTAGGCGCGCACCGAGTCGGCCGAGGCGGTGAGCTCGGCGTCCTTACGGGCCTGCCGCAGGGCCTCGGACTCCTCCTCGTCCCAGACGAAGTCGCCGGAGGCCTTGTCCTTCTCGGACGGCTCGGCGATGGCGTCGTCGTCGCCGTCCTTGGCGGCCTTGCCGGCCGGCTTCGGTGCGGCGCCTTCGGCGGTCTCCTCGTCGGCGTCCTCGTCATCGGCGTCGTCGTCGCCGGAGGCGTCGTCGTCGACCTCGATGTCGTCGAGTTCGATGTCGACGGTGTCCTCGACCACCAGGTCGTCGCCGGGCTCGGCGTCGAGATCGTCGGCGGTGTCGACGTCGTCTACGGCGAGATCGTCATCGACGGTCTCGGGGGAGGTGGCCTTCTTGGCGCGGCCCCGCGTCGCGGGCGCGTCGCCGGACTTGGCGGCGCGCTTGGCGGCCTTCGCCGGCGCGCTCTTGGCGGCCTTCTTCACGGGCGCCTTCTTCGCGGGAGCCTTGGCGGCGGTGCGCTTCACCGGCTCGTCGGTTGCCGCGCTTGCCTTGGTCGCTGCCACGTACACCCTTTCGGTCTGCGGGTTTCCGGCGCGCACAGGTGCGCCACCGAAATGTGTCGGCTATGTGGAATGTCGGCGTCGATCTCACAGCGTCATCTCACAGTGGGATACTCCGCTGCTGTTCAGTGGCGGCCGCCGTTGACCATTGTAACGACAGTGTGGGTCGAGGCTGTGCGCAGCGGCGAAATCGACGCCTGCGCGCGTCCGGTCTTCCGTTGTTCGCCGCTGCGGTTCAACGTTACTTACCCGTAGCGGTGACGTCGAATTCCGAGGCCATCGCGGCGCCGACGATGCCCGCGGTGTTCTGCAGTGCGGCGGCCACCACCGGCGTGCGGTTCTCCAGCAGCGGGATCCACTTGTCGGCTTTCCGGCTGATCCCCCCGCCGGCGATGAACAGGTCCGGCCAGATCGCGTTCTCGATGGCCACGAGCACCCTGGTGACCTCTTTGGTCCACCGCTCGTAAGTCCAGGCCTTGCGCTCCTTGACCGAGCTGGCGGCCCGGTGCTCGGCCTCCTTGCCGCCGACCTCGAGGTGCCCGAACTCGGTGTTGGGCAGCAGGACTCCGTTGTGGATGACGGCCGACCCGATTCCGGTGCCGAACGTCAGCAGCACGATGACGCCGGTGTTGTCACGGCCGGCGCCGAACTTCTCCTCGGCGAGTCCGGCGGCGTCGGCGTCGTTGAGCACGGTCACCGGCTGGCCGTCGAGCGCGGCGCCGATCACCTCCTGGGCGTTGAGCCCGATCCAGCCCTTGTCCACGTTGGCCGCCGTGCGCACGATGCCGTCGGCCACGACGCCGGGATAGGTCACCCCCAGCGGGCCGTCCCAGCCGAAGTGCGCGACGACCTCGGCGATGGTCTCGACGACCGCGTCGGGCGTGGCCGGTTGCGGGGTGGCCAACTTGAAGCGGTCGCCGATCAGCCGGCCGGTGTCCAGGTCGACGATTCCGCCCTTGACACCGCTGCCGCCGACGTCGATGCCGAATCCGCGCCGCGACGAGCCCGAGTCGGATCCGGGGGCGGCAGGTGATGACGGGGATGACGCGTCGGCTGTCATGCGGGCTCCTCTGCGCAGGTCGTGGCACCGGTGCTCTTCGACGCGGCCGGGCTGCGCCGTCGGATGGCCGGGGCGCGTAGACACCCTATCGGCTCCCCAATTGCGATGCGGGCCAGTCGCACGTCCACCGCGCCCGGTGCGGGCCGTCGCGGTGTGCTGCGATGGGCGGGTGAACATCGACAGCGATCCCGAGCGCCTGCGTGTGGTGGCCGAGCGGCTGGCGTCTGAAGCCGCCGAGTTCGTCCGGAGGCGACGCCCCGAGGTGTTCGGCCCCGGCGCGGCGCCCGACGGGGCACCGCCCGCGATACGGGCGAAGAGCACTCCCACCGACCCGGTCACCGTGGTCGACACCGAGACCGAACGGCTGCTGCGCGACCGCCTCGCCGTGCTGCGGCCGGGTGACGCGGTTCTCGGCGAAGAGGAGGGCGGCGCGGTCGACGCCGCCGACGGCCGGCTGACGTGGGTGCTCGACCCGATCGACGGCACGGTCAACTTCCTGTACGGGCTTCCCGCCTACGCGGTGTCGGTGGGCGTGCGGCGCGACGGCGTGTCGGTGGCCGGCGCGGTGGCCGATGTGGCCGCCGGATCGGTGTACTCGGCGGCGCTCGGGCGCGGGGCGGCCGTGCGGCGAGACGGGGTCATGACCGCCTTGCGGTGCACCGCGGTGGCGGAGCTTCCGATGGCGCTGGTCGGCACGGGCTTCTCCTACGACCGCGAGCAGCGGCGCCGGCAGGGCGACATCGTGGCCAGGCTGCTCCCGGAGGTGCGTGACCTGAGGCGGCTGGGTTCGTGTGCGCTGGATCTGTGCATGGTCGCCGAGGGCCGGCTCGACGCGTACTACGAAGAAGGCGTGCACCTGTGGGACTGGGCGGCCGCCGCGCTGATCGCCGCCGAGGCGGGCGCGCGAGGTGAATCGGGCGCTGATGCAACAGAAGGAAGCTCTCGAGCGCGACGTGCTGCAGGCACAGGCCGCGCCGGCCCTGGCCGAGGCCGCCCGCAACCTGGGGATGATCCCGTCGCGGGACACCGCACATCTGGTGCAGGACCCGGCCGGGAACTGGGTCGTCGTCGGAACGCCCAAGCCGGCCGAAGGGGTTCCGCCACCGCCGCTGAACGCACCGCTGCCCGAACCGGCCCCGCCTGCGCCACCGGCGCCGCGGGTCGTGGAACCCCGCGAGGTCCCAGTCCGGTTGCCGTCGGCGACGACACCGCCGGTGGTTCCCCTGGTGGCCCCGAATGGCGAGGTGCCGCACGCTGTTTCGGGCCAGCTGCCGGCTCCCGGGCCGGTGGGACCGCTGGATGCCGGGTCGCCGCACCTGCCGCCGGGTGATCCGGCCGGCCCTGCCGCGGTTCCGGTTCCCGAGCAGATCGCGCCCGTGGCTGTGCCCGGGGCGCCGGCGTGAGTGGCGACAAGCGCCGCGGCCGCGGGGCGGCACCCGAGAAGGCGCTCGCCAAGGCGCCGAACCGCGAACGGTCCGCCCGGTCCCGGCGCACCCGCCAGGCCGCGCCTCAAAACGGTTTGCGCAGCGCGTCTTTCGTGTTCAGGCACCGCACCGGCAACGCGGTGATCTTCCTGCTGCTGGTGGTCGCCGCGGCGCAGTTGTTCACCCTGCAGGTGCCGCGTGCCGAAGGGCTGCGCGCCGAGGCGGCGGGTCAGCTCAAGGTCACCGACATCGACCCGGCGGTGCGCGGCTCGATCGTCGACCGTAACGGCGACAAGCTGGCTTTCACGACCGAGGCCAAAGCGCTGACGTTCCAGCCGGTCAAGGTGCGCAAGCAGCTCGAGGAGGCGTTCGCCAAGAACGCGGAGCTGGAGTCGTCGGAGGCGCCCGACCCGGACGCCCGGCTGCGGGAGATCGCCGCCGAGGTGTCCTCGCGGCTGGGCAACAAGCCCGACACCGCGACGGTGCTGAAGAAGCTGCGCAGCAACGAGACGTTCGTGTATCTGGCCCGGGCGGTCGACCCGGCCATCGCCGATGCGATCACCACCGAATTCCCCGAGGTCGGTGCCGAACGCCAGGATCTGCGTCAGTACCCCGGCGGGGTGCTGGCCGCCAACATCATCGGTGGCATCGACTGGGACGGGCACGGTCTGCTGGGGCTGGAGGATTCGCTGGACGCGGTGCTCGCGGGCACCGACGGGTCGGTGACCTACGACCGCGGGTCCGACGGTGTGGTGATTCCCGGCAGCTACCGCAACCGCCATGACGCGGTCAACGGGTCGACGGTCACGCTCACCATCGACGACGACATCCAGTTCCACGTGCAGCAGCAGGTGCAGCTCGCCAAGGACGCCTCCGGCGCCAAGAACGCCTCGGCCGTCGTGCTCGACGCGAAAACCGGTGAGGTGCTGGCGATGTCGAACGACAACACATTCAACCCGGCCCAGGATCTGAGCCGTCAGCAGCACCGGCAGCTGGGCAACCTGCCGGTGTCCTCGCCGTTCGAGCCGGGCTCGGTGAACAAGATGATCACCGCGGCCGCGGTGATCGAGAACGGGTTGACCACTCCCGACGAGGTCCTGCAGGTGCCCGGGTCGATCAACATGGGCGGGGTCACGGTCCGCGACGCGTGGGAGCACGGCGTGATGCCGTACACCACGACGGGGGTGTTCGGGAAGTCCTCCAACGTCGGCACGCTGATGCTGGCCCAGCGCCTCGGGCCGGAGCGGTTCGCCGAGATGCTGGACCTGTTCGGGCTCGGGCAGCGCACCGGCGTCGGGTTACCCGGCGAGAGCGCCGGTCTGGTGCCGCCGATCGACCAGTGGTCGGGCAGCACCTTCTCCAACCTGCCCATCGGGCAGGGGCTTTCGATGACGCTGCTGCAGATGACGGGCATCTACCAGACCATCGCCAACGACGGGTTGCGGGTCCCGCCGCGCATCATCAAGAACACCGTGGCGCCGGACGGCACAACGACCGAGGAGCCGCGCCCGGAGGGCGTCCGGGTGGTGTCGGCCGAGACGGCGCGCACCGTGCGAGACATGTTCCGGTCGGTGGTGCAGCGCGATCCCCGCGGCGTCCAGCAGGGCACCGGCCCGCAGGCCGCCGTCGAGGGTTACCAGATCGCCGGCAAGACCGGCACCGCCCAGCAGATCAACCCCGCCTGCGGGTGCTACTACGACGACGTCTACTGGATCACCTTCGCGGGCATGGCCCCCGCCGACGACCCGCGGTACGTCATCGGCGTCATGCTGGACGCCCCGCACCGCGCCGCCGACGGGACGCCCGGCTCGTCGGCCGCGCCGCTGTTCCACAACATCGCGTCCTGGCTGCTGCAGCGCGAGAACGTGCCGCTGTCCGCGGACCCGGGCGCGCCGCTCACGTTGCAGGCTGGCTGACATCCGGCGTCGACCGGCGCGAATGCGAATCCCGCCCGGTGAGATCGGTACTGTGTCATGGCCATGAACCTGCGCCCCAGCCAACCCGTACTCACCGGTGGACGCGAGCCACCCGTAGCCGGTGATCTTGCCCCGCACCGAACCGTCGGTGGCGACCCACACCGGGCCCGCCGGCGCGACGTCCCGCAGCCCCGCGCACGCCTGCCGC
>NZ_LMVQ01000413.1 GCF_001545925.1 Mycobacterium sp. NAZ190054
CAGGTAGTACATGTGGTGGCCCGGCGCCGCGATCGACGGGCCGTGATAGCCGTGGGGCACCAGCACGACGTCACCGGAGCGGACCTCCTCGAGCACCTCGATCGGGCGTTCCGCGGTGCCGTACACCGCGTGTGGCTGCCGCCGCTGGACCGGTCACCGGGGCTGGACGCCGTGTTGTCCGCGGCGCCGGCCGGGCGGTTACGGGTGCCGATCGGTGTGGTCGACCGCCCGTTCGAGCAGCGACGGGACCCGCTGATCGTCGACCTGTCCGGCGCGGCGGGCAATGTCGCGGTCGTCGGTGCTCCCCGCTCGGGCAAGTCGACGGCGCTGCACACGATCATCGGCGCGCTCGCTGCGACGCACGACCCCGGCGCGGTGCAGTTCTACTGCCTGGACTTCGGCGGTGGCGACCTGACCGCGCTGCGGGACCTGCCGCACGTCGGGGCGGTGGCCGGGCGGCGGGACAGCGACCTGTGCCGGCGCATCGTCGCGCAGCTGGAGTCTGTCCTGCGGTCGCGGGAGGCCGCGGGCGGTGCCCGGGACGACGGGTACGGCGAGACCGTGCTGGTGGTCGACGGATGGGCGGCGCTGCGGCAGGACTTCGACGGCCTGGACGGCGCGATCACCGCCATGGCCACGCAGGGTCTGGCGTACGGCGTGCACGTGATGATCGCGGCGTCCCGGTGGGCCGATCTGCGGCCCGCGCTGAAGGATCAGATCGGTACCCGGATCGAGCTGCGCCTCGGCGATCCCACCGACTCCGAGATGGACCGCAGGCGGGCCAAGGAACTCACCGACCTGCCGCCCGGGCACGGCATCACGCGTGACGGCCGCGAGATGGTCATCGCCACACCCGAGTTCACGCCGCGCGGTGGCCGCGCGGCGCCGCCGGTGGAACTGCTGCCGTCGCGGGTGGATCGGGTCGCGATCGGCGTTCCCGAGCGGCGCCGGGACCGGGTGCTGCTGGGCCTCGGGGAACGCGACCTGGCGCCGGTCCTGCTGAATCTCGCCGAACACCCGCACCTGCTGATCCTCGGCGACGGTGAATGCGGCAAAACGTCGCTGTTGCGACTGCTCTGCACCGAACTGGGCGCGGCCGCGGACGGACCGGATCTGGAGATCGTCGACTTCCGGCGCACGCTGCTCGGTGTCGTCGACCGCGGGCCCCGGACCGGATACGCGGTGTCGGGCGTCGCGGTGACGTCGCGGATGGCCGCGCTGACGGAGCGGTTGAACGCCAGGATGCCCGACGAGTCCGTCACCCAACAGCAGCTCAGGGACCGGTCCTGGTGGAGCGGGCCCGACGTCTACGTCATCGTCGACGACTACGACCTGGTGGCGGGCGCCACCGGGAATCCGCTGACCCCATTGGCCGACTTCCTGCCGCACGCCAAGGATCTGGGGCTGCACGTCATCGTCGCCCGGCGCTCCGGTGGCGCGGGGCGGGCCATGTTCGACCCCGTGCTGGCCCGGATGCGCGAGATGGGTTGCGTCGGTCTGATGATGAGCGCGGCGCCGGACGAGGGTGTGCTGCTGGGCACCGTGCGACCCACTCCGCTGCCGCCGGGACGGGCCACACTGATCATGCGGGGGCGGCCCGACGAACTGGTCCAGGTGGCCTGGGTGGAGCCGCCGTGACGCCGGTCGTCATCGAGGTGGGCCCGGCCACCGTGCGGGGTCCGGGACACGTTGCGTGCGAACGGGTCTCGGCCGCGTTGGGCTCTGTCGACGACCCGCTGACGCTGGTGGACGACCGGCCCGTCGAGGTGGGCCGGCTGTGGGGGGAGGTCCTCGCCGCGGCGGCCGGCGGGCGCACCGGGACCCTGGTCCTCGTGGTGCCGACGTGGTGGCCTGCGGGCCACGTCCGCGTCGTCTCCGAGGCCGCACGCAACACGGCTCCCGAGGTGGTTGTGGTGGCACGGAGTTCGGTGCTCGCCGACACGACGGACGCGGTGGTGGTCGAACTGTCGGCCGATTACGCGGTGGTGGCGGCCCCGGGTGCCGTCTACTCGGTGGTCTCCCGTGACGAGGCGTTGGCGGCGCATCTGCAGACGGCGGCATCGGTGCTGATCGACGTGCCGGCCGGGGTCGCGCCGCTGTCGCCCGCGGCCGCCGCCGCGCTCAGGCGACTCGGCGCAG
>NZ_LMVQ01000414.1 GCF_001545925.1 Mycobacterium sp. NAZ190054
ATCGTGATGCTCCTCGAGGATTCTGTGGAAGGTTGACTCGAAGGATCACGCGGTGGCCGCTTTACGTCCATCACCGACACGATGACGAACCCAGCAACCGCGCTACACCACTATGCGGGACTCAACTAGGTCTTCGCCCAACTCTGTGACCGTACGGCGCAGGCCATCATCGTGGATCGAACGCAATCGACACGGGCCAGGCGGAGGCACCCTTACTCCGTTGTCGCTTCTTGCCAAACCTTGCGGTCGATGCCCGGTGGTGCTTAATTGCCTGGCCCGTCAGTCCAGACGCCACCCGCGACTACACGGTCCCGTCCCCATCCGCTGAGGTGTACCGGTCGGCCGTCCATCTGGCCTCGTCATTGCCTCTGTGTATTCGCCGGGTAGCTTCTCGATTCAAATCGGGAGTGTCGCAGTAACGGTGTAAGTGGCCTTACGGCCCCCGGTGTGTCGGGGGCGGAAAGGTCACCTGATGACCGAGACTGTTGTGGCTGTGGAGCCATCGCAGAATGACCATGACGATCCCGCTCCGGCGGCGATCGATATCCCGCGCAGCCGTGAGGTCGACGAACTCGAAGTCGCCCGCGAACTGGTGCGTCAGATAGTGCCCCTTGGGGTGGTGGACTTCGGATCGGCGTGGGTGCACGCGTTGTGATCAACGAGTGTGGTGAATGTTAGGCGATTTGGCGTTGTTCGGCGATGGGTTCGGTGGCGGCGTGTTTGGCGGCGATGACTTTGCGCAGTTCGGCCATGGAGACCTCGGATAGGTAGCGGCGGGTGACTTGCCATTCGTCGTGGGCTTCGATGACCACGGCGGTGGCCAGGCGCAGGAACGCGGCCGGGTTGGGGAAGATCTCGACGACATCGGCGCGGCGTTTGATCTCCTTGTTGAGTCGTTCGATGGGGTTATTCGACCAGATCTTCTGCCAGTGGGTGCGCGGGAACGCGGTGAACGCCAGCACATCAGCCTTGGCCTCGTCCATCATCGCGGCGACCTTGGGGAAACTGCCGGCAAGGGTGTCGGCGACCTGGTCCCATTGCGCGGCGACGTCGGCGGGATCGGTGTGGGCGAAGATCGTCTTCACCGCCGCAGTCACCGCTGGCGCGTGTTTGGCGGCCACCACACCGTGTAGGTTGCGCATGAAATGCACCCGACACCGCTGCCAGGATGAGCCGGTGAACTGCTGGGCGACAGCTGCTTTGAGGCCGGCGTGGGCATCGGAGATGACCAGATGCACCCCGCTCAGGCCACGCGCCTTGAGCGAGGCCAGAAACTCGCGCCAGAACTCAAAGGATTCGCTGTCACCGACCGCGGTGCCCAGCACCTCGCGGGTGCCGTCGAGGGACACCCCGGTGGCCACCACCAGCGCTTGAGAGACCACATGCGCCCCGATGCGGACTTTGCAGAAGGTGGCGTCGCAGAACACGTAAGGAAACGTCGTGTGGGTCAAGCTGCGGGTACGGAAGGCCTCGATCTCCTTATCCAGGCCAGCGCAGATGCGCGAGACCTCCGACTTCGACACCCCCGAACCCACACCGAGCGCGCCGACGAGGTCATCGACGCTGCGGGTCGACACACCGTGGACGTAGGCCTCCATGATCACCGCGTGCAACGCCTTGTCGATGCGGCGCCGGCGTTCGAGCAGCGACGGGAAGAACGACCCGGCCCGCAGTTTGGGGATCTGGACCTCGATATCGCCGGCAGTGGTCGACACCGTCTTGGGGCGGTGCCCGTTGCGGTGAGCGGCGCGCCCGTCGGTGCGTTGATAGCGGCCGGCGCCGATCGCCTCGGTGGCTTCAGCCTCGATCAACGCCTGCAGCCCGGCGCGGATCAGCTCGGCGAACACCGCCCCTGCATCAGCGGACTTGAGCGCATCGAGCTGGGCGAGCAAGGCAGAATGGTCCTGGGTCATCGTGAACCGTCCTGGATCTGGTGGAGACCGTGATCGCACCAGGAGGATGTGGTTGTGGCTGGGAGGTTCCCCAGTTTCAGTGGACACCTGAGATAGCGGGACGGTGTCCTGCTGGAAGGATGTCGACATGTCGCGGACGCGTCGGTCGTTCACACCGGAGTTCAAGGTGGAGGCTGCTCGTCGGGTGA